>MGZO01000117.1:26802-34706 GCA_001802655.1 Hydrogenophilales bacterium RIFOXYD1_FULL_62_11 | reverse complement strand
GAAGCCAACAAGATCATGGGCCGCAGCGCGAATCCGATTCCGATCGACGGCCTGTGCGTGCGTGTCGGTGCGATGCGCTGCCACTCGCAGGCGCTCACCATCAAGCTGACCCAAGATATCCCGCTCGATGATATCCACGGCCTGCTGGCCGCGCACAACGACTGGGTGAAAGTGGTGCCGAACGACCGCGAGACCACCATGCGCGAACTCACCCCTGCGGCGGTGACCGGCACGCTGACGGTGCCGATCGGCCGGATGCGCAAGCTCAGCCTCGGGCCGCAGTACCTGACCGCATTCACCGTTGGCGATCAGCTGCTGTGGGGGGCGGCGGAGCCATTGCGCCGTATGCTGCGCATCCTGCTGGAAGCCTGAACGAAGCGGATCAGTCAGGTTTGCCCACACCTGGTGCGATTCATGCACTAAAGATTGCGCGCGATGAGCCGTCAATAATGGCGTCAAGGATTCAACAGCCCTGCTGTGCGGGGCGATAACGGAGATAACGGGATGAAATTGAAGCGATTCACCACCCAGCTGGTGGCCGCAGGGCTGATTACCGTGCCCCTCATGGTGCATGCTGCCGGGCTCGGTAAAATGTCAGTCAACTCGGCGCTGGGACAGCCGCTCGCTGCCGAGATAGAGTTGTTTGCGGCAGACAAGGCTGAACTCGAAAGTCTGTCGGCCAGCCTCGCTTCAGATCAGGCTTTCCGGGATGCGAACGTCGAGTTTGCTCCGGTGCTTTCTTCACTGCGTTTTTCCGTAGAGAAAAAACCCAACGGTAAATCGGTATTGAAGGTGACTTCAAGCCGTCCGGTGAACGACCCTTTTGTGGACATGCTGATTGAGCTGAACTGGGCATCCGGTCGCCTGGTACGTGAATACACGATGTTGCTCGATCCGCCCGGCATGGCGCCCCAGCAATCGGTTGCGCCTGTTGTGGTGACCCCGACGAAGCCGCCCGTTACCCGGCGCACGCCCCCACCGGTTGCTGATCAAGCACCGGCGGCAGACAAACCCTCCGCCCCCGTTGCTGCCAAAGCCCCTGTACCCGCAGCCGAGCCCGCGCCGCAACCCGTTGTGGCATCAGCCGCACCGGACCAGGTGAGGGTCAAGCGCGGTGACACGCTGAGTGGAATTGCAAAGAAAATGCGGCCGGCAGGTGTCAGTCTTGAGCAGGCCCTCGTTGGGTTGTATCGCGAGAACCCCCAGGCCTTTGAAGGCAACATGAACCGCATGAAAGCGGGGGTGACGCTGGCCGTTCCCTCGACAGAAAAGGCAGCCAGCATTCCACAGCGGGAAGCCGTGCGCGAAATCAAACTGCAATCGGATGACTGGCGTGCGTATCGCCAGAGCCTCGCCGGCAAGGTTCAAGAGGCCCCTGCGGCAGAACCCGCACCGAGCCAGGCCAGCAGCGGCAAGCTCACACCCAAGGTGGAAGATCGCGCCAAGCCCGCGCCGGATGCTCAAAAAGACGTATTGAAACTCTCCAAGGTTACGCCACCGGCTACAGCCGCTGCGGGCAAGCTGGACGAAAAGCGTGCCGCGCAGGAAAAGCTGGATAAATTGCGTGCGCTGGAAGAAGACGCGATTGCTCGCCAAAATGCGATGAAGGAATCTGAGCAGCGTGCGGCCATGCTGGAGAAACAGATCCAGGATGCGCAAAAGCTGATCGAGATGAAGGAACAGGCGAATGCTGGCGCTGCCAGCGAGCCGGTCGTCGTGGCGGCCGCACCGGTGGTGCAGGTTCCCGCGCCAGTCCCGGCGCCTGTTGTCCAGAAGCCTGCGCCCGTCGCTGCCGTCGAGGCGCCTGTCGCGCCCACCGAAAACTGGTTCACGCCCCTGCTGGCCAATCCGATGTATTGGGGCGGCGCGCTGGTTGCGCTGGGTCTGGGCGGCGCGCTGTGGTGGATGATGGCAGGTGGCAGTGGCCGTCGTCGCAAAACCGGCGCAGCGCTGGACGACAGCATCATGAGCGGCGGCGATGTGCGCCCGACTTCAGTGATCGGCGGTGCGGCATCGGGTGGCAGCATCAATACCGGCGATACCTCTTTCCTCACCGATTTCAGCCAGGCCGGCTTGGGCACGATCGACACGCACGATGTCGATCCGATTGCCGAAGCCGAGGTCTATATGGCTTACGGGCGTGATGCGCAGGCTGAGGAAATCCTCAAGGAAGCCATCAACAAGAATCCGGATCGTCCCGAGGTTCGCGTCAAGCTGCTGGAAGTGTATGCCGCGCGGCGCAACACGACCGCGTTCGAATCGGTCGCCGGCGAGTTGTATGCCGCGCTGGGCAACAAGCAGAGTCCGCTGTGGGACAAGGCTTGTGAAATGGGACGCAGCATTGATCCGACCAATCCGCTGTATGGTGGCGTGCAGTCAGTTACGCCTGCTGTTGCAGTTGGAACCGTGGCGGCAACCGATGTCATCGCGGGCGGCGCTGTCGCGCTTGAGCCCGAGCCGTTTGCGGCGCCCGCATCGGCCGACCCGGTTGCGGACGTGATGACGGAACCCGACTTTGCACCCGAACTCGAGTCCGATCCGGTAACCAGTGCACCGCTGGAGTTTGAATCAGCTGGGCATGTCCTGAATTTCGATACGCCTTCAGCCCCGGCGGAAGCCCCTGCCTATCAGGAAGCAAATACGCAAGGTCTGGATTTTGATTTGCCCGACCTGGACTTGCCTGCCGCCCCGGCAGACGATCTGAAACTGGATCTGGATCTGGGTCTGGACGAGGATAATGGCCCAGTCAGCAAATTCGATTTCAGCGGCCTCGATCTCGATTTGGGCGATTCGGGTGACAACGAACTGGAACTCGACGAAGTCGGCACCAAGCTCGATCTGGCCCGTGCTTATGTTGAAATGGGCGACAAGGAAGGCGCGCGCGAAATCCTGACCGAAGTATTGGCCGAAGGTAGCGACAAGCAAAAAGCTGACGCGAAAGGTCTGATGAGCTCACTTGGATAATTGCCCCCATCCGGCCGCCCGCATCCTGTTGTGGTGTGGGTGGGCAGTCGCGGTAGAACGCGCTGCCCTGCCTGAGCTGTCTTTACTGGCCGTCGTCTCCGCGACGGCCTTTCTGTTTGCGCCTGTACGCTTTCAGCTGTTGCGATTGCTGCGCCGCACCCGCTGGTTGCTGGCGGTGCTGCTGCTGACCTACGCGTACACCTTGCCAGGCGTCGCACTGTGGCCGACGCTGGGCTGGGCAAGCCCGAGCATCGACGGCTTGCAGCAGGGTGCCTTGCGCGCGGCGCGCGTGGGTTTGCTGCTGGCCGGGTTGGCGATGCTGCTGGCCTACACGACGCGTCCGCAGCTGGTTTATGGCCTGTATGTGCTGGCAAGACCGTTGAGCTGGCTCGGCTTTGACCGGCGCGCATTTGCCGTCCGCCTGGGGCTCACGCTGGATTACGTCGAGCATGCACCGAAACCTGCGCGGTGGCAGGATGCGCTGCTGTCGCCCTTGCCGGACGAGACGACCCCCACCGTTTACACCTTGCAGGTGGCACGCTGGCAAAGCTGCGATGTCGCCGTCATACTCGCGGGCTTGTTGCTTGCCGCGTTGAGTTGATCTGCCTCGTATGAGAATTGTCTTGGGTCTGGAATATTGCGGTGTCGGTTTTTGCGGCTGGCAGTCGCAACTGCAGGGCTGCGGCGTGCAGGATGCGCTGGAAACCGCCATGGCGACGATTGCCGGCGAAAAGATCCGCGTCACGACGGCTGGTCGCACCGATACCGGTGTCCACGCCGCGTTTCAGGTGGTGCATTTCGATACCGAAGTGATACGTCCGCTGACGGCCTGGGTGCGCGGCGTTAACAGCCATTTGCCCGCCGGCGTGGCCGTGCTGTGGGCACGTGAAGTGGGCACGGATTTTCATGCGCGTTTCGGCGCCATGCAGCGCGGGTACCGCTATGTGCTGTTGAACCATGCGGTGCGCCCGGGCCTGAATCAGGGCCTGATCGGCTGGCATCACAACCCGCTTGATGAGGTGGCAATGAATGCGGCAGCGGCACTTTTAATCGGACAGCACGACTTCACCGCCTTTCGCGCGGCTGAATGCCAGGCGAAATCACCCATCAAGGATTTGCAACGGTTGCATATCCAGCGGCGCGGCGACTATTTATTGTGCGATTTTCGTGCCGATGGATTTTTGCACCACATGGTACGCAACCTCATGGGCAGCCTGATCCAGGTGGGGGCGGGCGCGTACCCCCCCGGGTGGATACGCGGCATTCTGGATAGCCGCGACCGCTCACGCGCTGCGCCCACGTTCGACGCGGCCGGGCTGTACCTCACCCACATCCGCTATCCTGCACACTTTGCCCTACCGGAAACCTCAGAGCGATGGCTGTTCGTGTAAAAATCTGCGGCATTACCCGATTACAGGATCTGCACGCGGCCTGCGCTGCCGGGGCAGACGCGCTGGGTTTCGTTTTTTATGAAAAAAGCCCGCGCAACGTGCCGGTCGAAACCGCAGCCACTTTGCTGCGCGCAATGCCGCCGTTTGTGCAATCGGTTGGCCTGTTTGTCAATGCCGAGCCCGCATTCATCGACGCGGTCCTCAAGCTGGTACCGCTCGATTTGCTGCAATTTCACGGCGACGAAACGCCTGCGGACTGCGCACGCCACGGCCGGCCCTATATCAAGGCGATGCGCGTCAATCGGGACACGGATTTGTTAAAATGCGCGGCTGATTTTGAACAGGCACGCGGTCTGTTGCTTGATGCCTATGTGCCCGGCGTGGCAGGCGGCACCGGCGAACGCTTCGACTGGAGCCTGATTCCGTCGAGCCTGGCAGGCTCAATCATCTTGTCAGGTGGTTTGACGCCGGACAACATTGGCGCAGCCGTACACCAGGTGCGCCCCTGGGCAGTCGATGTGTCCTCCGGCGTAGAAGCAAGTAAAGGCATCAAGGACGCGCAGAAGCTTGCGCAATTCATAGCGAAAGCGAAAGCATGATGAAGCTGACTGATTTTCCCGATTCCCGCGGCCATTTCGGCCCCTACGGCGGTATTTTCGTCGCCGAAACCCTGATGGAAGCGCTCGAAGAACTGCGCATCGAATACGAAAAAGCACGTGACGATCCCGCCTTCATTGCCGAATTCGAATACGAGCTGAAGCACTATGTCGGCCGTCCCAGCCCGGTGTACCACGCCAGGCGCTTGAGCGAGCAATACGGCGGCGCACAGATTTATCTCAAGCGCGAAGACCTCAACCACACCGGCGCGCACAAGATCAACAACACCATCGGCCAAGCCTTGCTGGCACGGCGCATGGGCAAAAAGCGCGTCATCGCCGAAACTGGCGCCGGCCAGCATGGCGTTGCCAGTGCGACGGTGGCCGCCCGCTATGGCATGGAGTGCGTGGTCTACATGGGCGCCGAAGACGTCGCCCGACAGTCGCCCAACGTCTATCGCATGAAGCTGCTGGGCGCGACCGTGGTGCCGGTATCAAGCGGTTCCAAAACCCTGAAAGACGCGCTCAACGAAGCCATGCGTGACTGGGTCACCAACGTCGAGTCCACTTTCTACATTCTCGGCACCGCTGCCGGCCCGCATCCTTACCCGATGCTGGTGCGCGACTTCCAGTGTGTGATCGGCCGCGAAGCCATCGTGCAAATGCAGGAACAGGCCGGCCGCCAGCCCGATTGCGTGCTCGCCTGCGTCGGTGGCGGGTCGAATGCCATTGGCATCTTCTACCCCTATCTGGCCCATCCCGGAGTGAAGCTGATCGGGGTTGAAGCGGGCGGTTCCGGCATCGCCACAGGCAAACACGCCGCGCCGCTGTCAGCGGGCAGCCCCGGCATCCTGCATGGTTTCCGCAGCTACCTGATGCAGGACGATAACGGCCAGATCATCGAAACCCATTCCGTATCGGCCGGCCTCGACTACCCCGGCGTCGGCCCGGAACACAGCTGGCTGAAAGACGCACACAAGGCAGAATACGTCGCCATCAACGACGACGAAGCCATGGCCGCGTTCCATGATCTGTGCAAGTTCGAGGGCATCATTCCGGCGCTGGAGTCGAGCCATGCCATCGCCCAGGCCAAAAAGCTCGCGCCGACGATGAAGAAGGACCAGATCATTCTGGTGAACCTCTCGGGTCGCGGCGACAAGGACATCAACACCGTGGCGAAGCTGTCGGGGATTACGCTTTAATGAATCTCGCATACAAGACCGATTTTAGATTGAGCACACCATGAGCCGTATTGGCCAGACATTTGCAGCGCTGAAAGCGCAAAACAGGAAAGCCCTGATTCCGTTCATTACCGCAGGTGATCCCGGTCGCGGGCTGACGGTGCCCTTGATGCATGCGCTGGTCGAGGCCGGGGCAAACATCATCGAGCTGGGGGTGCCGTTTTCTGACCCGATGGCCGATGGACCGGTGATCCAGCGCGCGTCGGAGCGGGCGCTGGCCAACAAGATCGGGCTGAAGGATGTGCTGGCGATGACGGCGGAATTCCGCAAGATCAACACGACGACGCCGGTGGTGCTGATGGGCTATGCCAATCCGGTCGAGCGCATGGGCTATGAAACGTTTGCCCAGGCGGCAAAGGCGGCCGGCGTGGACGGCGTGCTGACGGTGGATATTCCGCCAGAGGAATCGATTGGCGTATCGGATGTATTCAAGGCGGCCGGGCTGGACCCGATTTTCCTGCTGTCGCCGACCACCCCTGAATCGCGAGTCGAGCGGGTTGCCGCTGCCGCAGGTGGATTCATCTATTACGTGTCGCTCAAGGGCGTAACCGGATCGGCCAACCTCGATATGGACGAGGTGGCGCGGAAAATTGCCATCATCCGTCGCCACTGTGACCTGCCGGTGGGCGTGGGCTTTGGCATTCGCGACGCGGCGACCGCCGAAGCGGTGGCGCGCATCGCCGATGCGGTCGTGGTCGGCAGTCGCATCGTCAATGAAATCGAAACGTCGCCCGAAAGTGAAGTGGTCAGCCGTGTCAAAACGCTGGTGCAGGATTTGCGCCGCGGTGTAGACGCAGCATCAAAGTAAAGTCAAAACAAGCGAGCGGAGAAAACATATGAGCTGGTTCCAGAAAATCCTGCCGCCCAAAATCAAGCGGCGAGTGCAGGCAGACAAGAAATCCATGCCCGAGGGCTTGTGGTCGAAGTGTCCGGCATGCAACGAAGTGTTGTATCGCGCCGACCTCGAAAGCAACCTTGAGGTATGTCCCAAGTGCAGCCACCATCATCGTGTCGGCGCGCGTGCGCGGTTGGCGATGCTGCTGGACGGCGAAGGGCAGCATGAAATTGGCGCCCACATCACGCCGCTCGACCCACTGAAATTCAAGGACAGCAAGAAATATCCGGATCGTCTCAAAGAGGCGCAGGCCGGCACGTCGGAAACCGACGCGCTGGTGGTGATGGGCGGCAGCATCAAGGCCTTGCCGGTCGTGGTGGCGGCATTTGAATTCAAGTTCATGGGCGGCTCGATGGGCTCGGTCGTTGGAGAGCGCTTTGTGCTGGGCGTGGAAGCGGCGATCGAATCGAACTCGGCCTTCATCTGTTTTGCGGCCAGCGGCGGCGCGCGGATGCAGGAAGGCCTGTTTTCGTTGATGCAGATGGCCAAAACCTCGGCCGCGTTGACGCAGCTCTCGCGTCATCGCTTGCCGTTTATCTCGGTGTTGACCGATCCCACCATGGGCGGCGTGTCGGCGAGCTTCGCCATGCTGGGCGACTTGATCATCGCCGAGCCGAATGCGCTGATCGGTTTTGCCGGCCCGCGCGTGATCGAGCAGACCGTGCGCGAGACCTTGCCGGAAGGCTTTCAGCGCGCCGAGTTTTTGCAGGAAAAAGGCGCGATCGACCGCATCATCGACCGTCGCCAGATGCGCGACGAACTCGCTACCACCCTGGCGATGATGATGGGACGTCCTGCGCTTGCCGCCTAGTTTGTC
>MGZO01000117.1:0-26721 GCA_001802655.1 Hydrogenophilales bacterium RIFOXYD1_FULL_62_11 | reverse complement strand
AGCCGGCTACAAGACCGGCCTCTACACCTCGCCGCATTTGCTGCGTTACAACGAACGCGTACGGATTGCCGGCGAGGAGGCGAGCGACGCCGAAATGGTCGCCGCGTTCGAGCGCATCGATGCCGCGCGCGGCAAGACTACGCTGACCTACTTTGAATTCGGCACCCTCGGCGCGATGCTGCAATTCATCGATGCCGGAGTCGATGTGGCCATCCTCGAGGTGGGGCTGGGCGGCCGCCTCGATGCGGTCAATGTATTCGACGCCGATGTGGCGATCGTCACCAGCATTGATCTTGATCATATGGATTACCTGGGCGACACACGCGAAAAGATCGGCCATGAGAAAGCCGGCATTTACCGCGCAGCGCGTCCCGCGATCTGCGCCGACCTGAACCCGCCCGCCAGCCTGCTCGATCACGCCCGGACAATCGGTGCCGATTTGCGTTGCATCGAACGGGACTTCTCCGCGCTGCGCGAAGGCGATCGCTGGTCCTATCGCAGCCCGAACGCGACGCTAAACAACCTGCTGCTGCCTGCCATGGCGGGTGCGTACCAGCTGCGCAACGCCGCCGGTGCCCTGGCGGCGCTGGATGCACTGCAGCGCCGCCTGCCGGTGAGTGAAGCGGCGATCCGTGCCGGTCTGGCTGCGGCGCAGGTGCCGGGCCGGTTCCAGCGTATTGCCCGGGCGCCGGATGTCATTCTGGACGTGGCGCATAACCCGGAAGCGGCGCGGGCGCTGGCGGCCACCTTGCGCGAACAGCCGGTGGCCGGGCGCACGCTGGCGGTGGTGGGCATGCTGGCAGACAAGGATGCGGCGGGTGTCTTTGCCGCTTTGGCGGGCGAAATCGATGCGTGGTGGGTTTGCACGTCCGATTCGCCGCGTGCGCGCGACGCCGCCGCGCTGGCCGTCGAGCTGCAACCGCATGCGCACGGTGCGCCGATCAGCATTCAGCCCGATGTGAAATTGGCGCTTGCAGCAGCACGAAGCGCGGCGCGTGAAGGTGATAGAATTCTTGCCTTCGGTTCGTTTTACACCGTTGCCGCAGTACTCAACCATGCCGCCTCCCAACCCTGAATTTGATATCAAACGCCGCGCCCGGCATCGCCTTATAGGCGCCGTCGTGCTGATTCTGCTGGCGGTGATTGTGCTGCCGCTGCTGCTGGAGGACGAACCGCCTCCTGCCAGTTCGCTGGCAGTGAAAATGGCCGTGGTGCCCGTGGCAGAAGTCCCCGATGCTGCCGTTGAAGCTGACGAGCCAGCGCAGGACGAGGTGACGCCGCCCGAACCGATGGCCGTAACCCCACCGAAGCCCGAGCCTGAAGCCAGGACCGTCCAGCCCCCTGCGCCGAAGCCGAAATCTGAGCCACAGTCGCCGAAGCCCAAAGCGAATGAATCCCGGCCGCCGGAACCGGTCGTCAAACCCGAGGTCAAACCAGTCGCCAAGGCCGTCACCCCTGCTCCGGCGGAGGCCGCGCCCGCTGCAAGCGGCAAAGCCTTTGTGGTGCAGCTGGCGGCGCTTGCCGATGCGGCCAAGGCGCAAACCCTCAAGGCGCGTGCCGCCGAAGCCGGGCTGCCCACCTATACGGACACGGTGGGCAAGCTGACGCGGGTGCGCGTCGGCCCCTTTGCCACGCATGAAGCCGCCACGGCCGCTGCGCTGAAGCTGGCCAATAACGGCATGCCCGGCCAGGTCGTCGCAAAATGAGCGTGCTCGACCTCATCGTGGCATTGGTGCTGTTGCTGACGGTGGTGCGCGGCCTGATGACGGGGTTCATCAACACCCTGTTTTCGCTGGCTGCCTGGATGCTGGCGTTCTGGCTGGGCAAGTGGGGCGCGACGAGCGTCGAACCGCTGTTGCCGCTGGGGCTGGATAACCCCGCCATTCGTTATTTCGCTGGTTTTGCGCTGGTGTTCCTGGTGGTGCTGATTGGCGTGCTGCTGCTGGGCCACGTCCTCGCCACACTGATCAGGGCGATTGGACTGGGCGCCGCCGACAGGGTGATGGGCGGTGCGATAGGCTTGGTCAAGGGGCTGGTGATTCTGACCGGCTTTACGCTGCTTGCCGGGCTGACCTCGCTGACGCGCACCGATTTCTGGAAGCAGGCCGCGCTGTCGGATTCCTTGCAGGCGATGGCGCAAAGCGTCTTGCCGTGGGTTTCGGCCGATGTGGCGAAACAGGTTCGTTTTGAATAATTTTCTGAATAGGTGCGCAGTATGTGCGGGGTAATCGGAGTCGTTTCCAACACACCGGCGAATCAGTATTTGTACGACGGCCTGATGGTGTTGCAGCATCGGGGCCAGGATGCTGCCGGAATCGTGACAGCGGAAGACAACCGCTTTCACATGCACAAAGGACAGGGGCTGGCGCGCGACGTGTTTCGCACCCGCGACATGCGCAACCTGCTCGGCGACATGGGAGTCGCCCATGTGCGCTATCCCACGGCGGGCTGTGCGTCGTCTTCAGCCGAGTCGCAGCCGTTTTACGTGAATTCGCCGTATGGCATCGTGCTCGGGCATAACGGCAACCTCACCAACACCGGCGAACTCAAAGAAGCCCTGTTCCGTGCCGACCTGCGACACGTCAACACCAATTCGGATTCCGAAGTGCTGCTCAACGTGCTGGCGCACGAACTCCAGGTTCGCGGCGCCGGGCAGCAGCTCAATCTGGACACCATTTTTGGGGCGGTAGCGGGTGTGCATGCGCGCTGCAAAGGCGCCTACGCCGTGGTCGCGTTCATTTCCGGACACGGCTTGCTGGCGTTTCGCGATCCGCACGGCATCCGCCCGCTGGTGATCGGCATCAACGACCAGGTCACCCCGCACGAATACATCGTCGCCTCGGAAAGCGTGGCCATCGACGCCCTGGGTTTTCGCCTGCTGCGCGACGTTGCGCCGGGCGAAGCGGTGTTCATCGACTTCGATCGGCAGATGCACAGCCGTCAGTGCAGCGACAAGCCCGCGCTCAATCCCTGCATATTTGAATACGTCTACCTCGCGCGGCCGGATTCGGTCATCGACGGCATATCCGTCTACAGCACGCGCCTCGCCATGGGCGTGTCGCTCGCCAAGAAAATCCTGCGCGACCACGCCGACCTCAAAATCGACGTGGTGATCCCGATCCCCGACACCAGCCGCCCCTCGGCGCTGCAACTGGCGAATCACCTGAACGTGCCGTATCGCGAAGGCTTCATCAAAAACCGCTACATCGGCCGCACCTTCATCATGCCGGGGCAGGCGCTGCGCAAAAAGTCCGTGCGTCAGAAACTCAATGCCATTGCCGAAGAATTCAAGGGCAAGAACGTCCTGCTGGTAGACGACTCCATCGTGCGCGGCACCACCAGCCGTGAGATCGTACAAATGGCGCGCGACGCAGGAGCGGCCAAGGTGTATTTCGCTTCTGCTTCGCCCCCGGTGCGCTTTTCCAACGTCTATGGCATCGACATGCCGACGCGCGACGAATTGATCGCCAGCGACCGCAACGATGAGGAAATCGCCCGCGAAATCGGCTGCGATGCACTCGTATACCAGGATCTCGACGCCATGGTGGAAGCCGTGCGTGCAGGCAATCCGGCCATCCAGGATTTCGATACCTCGTGTTTTGATGGCCGTTACATCACCGGCGATATCACGCCGGAATACCTGCGATACGTCGAAGCCATCCGTAATGGCGAAACCCCACCGCCCTCTGCGTTATCCACCCAGCAACTCGACCTGAACCTGGCGTCAGACGAGTAGGGCTGGATGCCGGCCCTGTCTCTGGGGCTGGCATGGATACTGCCTTTGTAACCAGACGGTAGGCTTGGTGTAACATTCGGACCACATAATTTCTAAAACACGGATTTGAGGAAGATGAAAATGCAAGGTTTCAAAAAGCTGGTTTTACCGTTGCTGATTGCTGCGCTGGCAGCAGGTTGTGGCGACGACAAGAAAGAAGCAGCAACCGACGAAAAAGCGCCCACCCAGGTAGCGGCCAAGGTCGATGGCACCGAAATCACCGTGCATCAGGTGAATTTTGCCCTTCAACGCATTCCCAATCTCAACAAGGACCAGTCCAAGGCCGCTTCGCTGCAGGTCGTGCGCAACCTGGTTGATCAGCAATTGCTGGTTGCCAAAGCCGAAGCAGACAAGCTGGATCGTGATCCCACCGTGGTGCAGGCGCTGGACGCAGCCCGTCAGCAGATCCTGGCCGAGGCTTACATGAGCCGCAAGCTGGGTACCCCGGTCGAGCCGACCGACGCCGAAATCAACGACTACTTCAACACCCACCCCGAGTTGTTTGCCAAGCGCAAGATTTACCGCCTGCAGGAAATCTCGATCAAGGCGCCAAAAGACAAGCAGGACGCGATTCGCACCCAGCTCACGGCATCCAAAACCCTGAACGATTTTGGCACCTGGTTGAAGGCCGAGAAGTATGAGGTCAAGGCAGCGCAGGGCGTCAAGCCAGCCGAGCAGTTGCCCCAGGAAATGCTTCCCAAACTGGCTGCGATGCCCGATGGCCAGGCCATGATGGTCAACACGCCGGATGGCGTACTGGTGGTCGTGTTGGCCGATTCGCAGTCGCAACCGGTGACGCTGGAGCAGGCCAAACCCGCAATCAGCCGCTTGTTGCAACAGCAGGCGCGCCAGAAAGCCGCCAAGGCTGAACTGGACAACCTGAAGGCGGCCGCCAAGATCGAATATGTCGGCGAATTTGTCGATGCAGGCAAAGAGCCGGAAGTCGCCAAGCCTGCAGAGGCAGCCGCACCCGCCCAGCCTGCCGCCGCCCCGGCTGCAGATGCGGCTCCCGCTGCTGATGCCGATGCGATCAGCAAAGGTGTTTCCGGTCTGAACTAATCGGGTGGGCGTGGCGACAAGCCGCGCCCATTGTCGTTATGTCTCCCATCTTTGTACGCAGCCTCCCGTTCGGGCTGTATATCGTCCTGCTTGTGCTGGAAGGGCTGTTGCCCGACTGGCTTCCCGACTTTGACGTGCGTTGGCTCTATCCGGTGAAAGCCGGCCTGGTTGCGCTTGCCCTGGTCGTGCTGTGGCGTTATTACACCGAACTCAAAACCCGTTTGCCGCTCAAGCACGTATTGCTGTCGGTCGGGGTGGGGTTCGTGGTGCTGGTGTTGTGGGTCAACCTCGACGCCGGCTGGATGCTGATGGGTGAAATGGGCAAGGGCTACAACCCGACCGACGCCAATGGCCAGATCGACTGGCTGCTGGTTGCGTTTCGCATCGCAGGCGCAGCCCTGGTGGTGCCGCTGATGGAAGAGTTGTTCTGGCGCTCGTTTTTGCAGCGCTGGGTGCAGCAGCCCGACTTCATGACCCTTGATCCTGCGCAGATTGGCCTCAAGGCGCTGTTCATCGCCAGCGCGCTGTTTGCCGTCGAGCACCTGCAATGGCTGGCCGGCCTGGTTGCCGGTCTGGCCTATGGCTGGCTCTATATCCGCACCCGCAACCTGTGGGCGCCGATCATTGCGCATGCCGTCACCAATGGCGCGCTGGGCGCCTACGTGGTGGCGACGGGCCACTGGAGTTTCTGGTGAAGTGGCTGCTTGCCGGCGCGATGCTGCTGGCACTTCCGGCGATGGCCAAGGAAGGCGACACCTTCCGGCCGTTTGTATCGCTCGGCTATTTTTATGACAGCAACCTGTTCCGTCTGGACGAGAACGAAAGCCCGGGCACCCAGCGCGACGACCGTTATGCAC
Source organism: Hydrogenophilales bacterium RIFOXYD1_FULL_62_11 (assembly GCA_001802655.1). Lineage (GTDB taxonomy): Bacteria > Pseudomonadota > Gammaproteobacteria > Burkholderiales > Thiobacillaceae > Thiobacillus. The sequence continues at coordinate 21,030 of MGZO01000117.1, read as the reverse complement.
TGCTGAGTGCAGGGGCCAACGTGGACTGGAAACCCGGGCGCCAGCAGGTGGTTGCCAACCTCACCAAAACCCTGATTCGTTACGACCAGAATACCTATCTGGATTTCGAAGGCGACGACATGCAGGCCACCTGGAACTGGCGGTTGGGCAATCGGCTTTCCGGCAATCTGGGCGCGGCCAAGTCCACCAGTCAGAGCAGCTTTGGCGATATCGGGCTGGTCAACAACCAGGTCGATCGTGAACGCCGCTACGGCCGCGCCGAATGGGAGTTTCATCCGCGCTGGCGCATCGGTGGCGGACTCGAAACGACCGACAACACCAATAGCGCTCCATCGCAGCTTTCGCAGAATGTCCAGCAGCAGGCGCAGGATGTGGGGCTGACTTATCGTACCCCCAAGGGCAGCACGCTGCGAGCACAGGTACGCAGGATCGATGCGGATTTTCCTAACCCGCAAGTCCTGTCTTATGTTTGTTCTTTTTTCAGTTTTTGTCCCCCTTTTTCCTTCATTCCATCCGAAGTGGCAGACAACAGCTTCAAGCAAACCGAATACAACCTGCTGGGCGACTGGCGCTTGTCCGGCAAGCTTACGTTGCGCGGTCAGGCGGGGTGGGTGGATCGCCAGTACAAAAATGAACTGCGCGATGATCTGGTGGGCTCAGTGGTGCTCAAGGAGCGTCCCGATTTCAGTGGCTTCACCGGCCGCGTGACTGCAGACTGGTATGCCACCGGAAAAACGTTGTTCAGCGTTGCCGCGTACCGGGAACCCGGCGGCGCAACGGATATCAACGCCAGCTCGGTACTGCGAACGGGTGCAAGCGTGAATGGCGTATGGCTCATGCGCGAAAAGTGGCGCCTGAATCTCGGCGCAACCTACGAAAACCGCGACTTCAAAGGCGATCCGGGTGCAACGCAGCCGCAACGTAACGACGACACCCTGGGCAGTTCGCTGTCCGTAACCTACACGCCGCATCGGGCAGTGGCGCTCGACCTCGGTGCGCGTGCCGGAAGTCGGGATTCCAACATGAGCGGCGAGGATTACTCGTTTCATTCATTGTTTGCTACCGTGCGTGCTGATTTCTAGGTAGGCAGGCTGTGGCGCGACAGGCATGGACTTTGCTGTGTATAAACGGGCTCGCGTGTCGGGCCGTAACAGAGGGTGGTTAAGCTGGCATGATCAGGGCGGGTGTAACCCGCACCCCACGGTACGAACGGGCAGTAACCTAGCGCATCAAACTTTTTGGTTAGAAATCGCTGGAACCAGGTTTGCAAACCAGACTCCGAATCAGTCGGGTCAAAAATCAAGCAGGAAAACGGTCTGCCTTGTTGGCAGTCGTCATTGGAGAGAGGCATGAATACAGTGTGGCGTAGTGTTTTGATGATGTGTGCGTTGCTGCTGGCAGCGCCCGCCTGGAGTGCGACCGACGATTACCGCATGGGCACGGGCGACGTGTTGCGCATCACCGTGTATGGCAACCCCGACCTCACTACCGAGGCGCGCGTGGGCGAAGATGGCGGCCTGACGTTTCCGCTGATCGGCGCAGTCAAGGCCTCTGGCTTGACGCCTTCCGCCGTGGAAAAAGATATCGCCAGCCGCCTGACTAAAGGCGGCTTCATCGTCGACCCCAACGTCAACCTGAATATCGTCCAGTTTCGCGGCCAGCAGATTTCAGTGCTGGGTCGGGTCAACCAGCCGGGCAAGATCTCGCTCGAAAAAGTCAGCCGCATAACCGATGCATTGGCGCTGGCACGGGGAATCAGCGCCGATGGTGCCGACACCATCACCCTGGTGCGCACTCAGGACGGCAAAACCGAATACCGCGACATTCATGTGCCGGCCCTGTTCGCCCCCGGCGGCGAGGCCATCAATGAACTGGTGCAGGATGGCGATGTACTCAACGTGGCACGCCAGCCGATGTTCTACATCTACGGCGAAGTGCAGCGCCCCGGCTCGTTCCGCCTGGAACAGAACATGAGCGTGGTGCAGGCGCTGTCGATGGGCGGTGGTCTGAGCCCGCGCGGTACCCAGCGCGGCATCATGATCAAGCGCCGCGCCGCCGACGGCAGCCTGCAGGAACTGGATGCCGAACTGTCCGATCCGGTCAAAAAAGACGACGTGATTTACGTCAAGGAAAGCCTGTTCTAAGAGACGCTCACCATGAACTTCACCCAGTTTTTACTCATTCTGAACGCCCGCAAGTGGATCATCTTGAGCGTGCTGTTGACCACCGTCGCGGTTACCACCCTTGTCAGCTTGTGGCTGCCCAAGGAATACACCGCCACTGCCACGTTGATCGTGGATTCCAAAAGCAAGGACCCCTTCACCGGCCAGTTGATGCCGTCACAGATGTTCCCCGGTTACATGGCCACCCAGATCGACGTCATCAACAGCAGTCAGGTGGCGAGCAAGGTGGTGGCCGATCTGAAGCTGGCGGACAGCCCGGGCACCCGCGAGCAGTTCATGGAAGCCACCGAAGGCAAAGGGGATATCAATCAATGGCTGAGCGACCTGCTGCTGAAAAAGCTCAGCGCCGAACCCTCACGCGAATCCAGCACCATTGCCTTGAGTTTCAGCGGTACTGACCCACAATTCGCCGCGATTGTGGCCAATGCCTTCGCCAAGTCCTACATCGAAACCAGTCTGGATCTTCGACTGGCGCCGGCCAAACAGACCGCCGAATGGTTTGATCAGCAGATCGTGCAGTTGCGCGTGAAACTCGATGAAGCTCAACAGAAGCTCACCGCCTATCAGCGCGAAAAAGGCATTGTTGAATCCGACGAGCGCATGGACGTCGAAACGCGTCGCCTGTCTGAACTGGCTGCGCAAATGGTCGGCGCCCAGTCGGCAGCTTTTGACGCCAGCTCACGTACGCGCGACGGCAGCAGCCTGCCAGAAGTGATCAACAACCCGGTGGTGCAAGGCCTTAAAGCGCAGGTTGCCCAAGGTGAGGGGCGCCTGGCAGACCTGGCCAAGCGGGTGGGCGTAAACCATCCTGAATATCAGCGCACCCAGGCCGAGGTGAATAGCTACAAGATCAAGCTTGCAACAGAGCTCAATACGGCCACGCGCGGTGTTGGGGCGACTGCAGGTGCGGCCCGCCAGCGCGTGGGCGAGTTGAGTGCAGCCTTCGAGCGGCAAAAAGCCAAAATGCTGGAATTGAAACAGCAACGTGAAGAGTCTTCCTTGCTTGCACGTGACGTGTTGAATGCCCAGCAAATCTATGACTCAGCCTTGCAGCGCTATGGCCAGAGCCGCATGGAAGCGCAATCCACGCAAACTGACATCGCCGTGTTGAATCCGGCCGTTCCACCTGTCAAGCATTCCAGCCCGAAAGTATTGCTGAACATTGTGTTGTCAGTGTTCCTCGGCACCCTCTTGGGCGTGGGTATTGGCTTCCTGGTCGAACTGCTGGATCGCCGAGTGCGTTCCGGGCAGGACATTGCCGGGCTCGATATTCCGGTGTTGGCCGAAGTGACCAAAAAAGGCCGCCGCCTGGAAAAACTGCGCCGCCTGTTTAGCCGCAATCGCCCGGCCCTGGCCTGAGCGTCATTTATCCAGCCCATCCCACCGAACCAGCCGAGATTCACATGAATTCACCCACCAATACCAGCGAGCAGGGCAGCATCGTCGAAGCGGCGCAGAGCATCCGTGCCGAAGCCAACATGGGCAAGTTGCTGCAGGATGCCGGCAAGCTCAAGCCGCAAGACATGGAGCGCGTGCTCAAGCTGCAGCAGGCAGAAAACCTGCGCTTTGGCGAAGCCGCGCAAAAACTGGGTCTGGTGACCGAGGCCGACATCCAGCAGGCCCTGTCGCAACAGTTCGAATACCCCACCATCTCTGCTGCCGACGCCAGCCTGAGCCCCGAGCTCACCGCAGCTACCGATCCTTTCAGCAAGGAAGCCGAAGCCTTGCGTTCGGTGCGTTCCGAGTTGATGCTGCGCTGGTTTCGCGAAGGCCGTAAAACCCTCGCAATCGGCAGCGCGAGCGCCAACGAAGGCGCCAGTTATCTGGCCGCCAACCTGGCCGTGTTGTTTGCGCAAATGGGGCGCAAGGTCTTGCTGGTTGACGCCAATATGCGGCAGCCGCACCAGCACACGGTTTTTAGCCTGGCCAATAACACGGGCTTGTCTGAAGTATTGGCCGAGCGCGTATCTTCGGTTCAAGTACGCGCAGTCAAAGCTTTCCCCACCCTCAGCGTGCTGACCGCGGGCTCCCCGCCGCCCAACCCGGCCGAGTTGCTGGCGCGCCCCACCTTCGACGCGCTGCTGTCCAGCCTCGAAGCCAGTTACGACATCATCCTGATCGACGTTGCGCCGTCGCAACTGAGCTCGGACTTCCAGCAAATCGCCGCCCGTGTCGGCGGCATGCTCATTGCCACCCGTCGCAACGTCAGCCGTCTGGCCCCGCTGGCCGAGCTGAAAGAAAAAATCACCTTCACCGGCGCGCAAGTGGTTGGTGCCGTCGTACTGGATTAACGCCATGACTGCCCTTGCCCAACGCGCCTCAATACTCGACGCCCTGGTCCCGCTGAAATCCTGGTGGCCGGTGGTGCTCGGCCTGCTGGTGCTGTATGTGCCCACCTACTGGATGCTGGCGCACGGCATCTGGAACGAGGATGATCATGCGCATGGACCCATCGTGCTGGTGGTTGCCCTGTTTCTGATCTGGCAGCAGCGCGATATTTTTACTGCTGCAGATAAACCCACGCGAGTTGAAGCGGCAATCGGCTGGACCGTATTGGTCATCGGTTTGCTGGCCTATGCGCTGGGGCGGTCGCAAGACATTTTGCTGTTTGAAATCGGTTCGCAGATCCCGGTCATTCTCGGCGCGCTGCTGATTACGCTGGGGATGAAATCCGTCCGTGCCCTGTGGTTTGCCTTGTTCTTCCTGCTGTTCATTATTCCACTGCCCGGTTTTGTGGTCGATGCCGCCACCGGCCCGCTCAAGCAATACATCTCGGTCATCGCCGAACAATTGTTGTTCGCCGCCGGTTACCCCATTGGCCGCAGCGGTGTCACCCTAACCGTTGGCCCCTACCAACTGCTGGTGGCCGATGCCTGCTCCGGTCTGCATTCCATGTTCAGCCTGTCGGCCATGGGCTTGCTGTATCTGTATCTGATGCAGCACACCAGCACCACCCGCAACCTACTCATCATGGCCGCCATTTTGCCGATCGCATTTGTCGCCAACATCGTGCGCGTCATGGTGCTGGTGCTGGTGACCTACCACATGGGCGACGAAGCCGGGCAGGGCTTTTTGCACGGATTCGCCGGCATCATGCTATTCATCATCGGCCTGTTGTTCCTGTTTGCGCTGGACGGCATTCTCGGCTTCATCTTTCCCGACCGGCCGCGCGTGCGGGCGCAGTCCTGATCACCGGATTTTGGAGATTCGACATGAAACTCATCAGCTTCAAACACCTCGTCATTGGCCTGTGCATGTTTGCTGCAGCAGGCATGGCGCTGGCGCTCAAGCCCACTGTCAAGGTTGCGGATTCCGGACCGAAGGTGGATCTGGAGGTGTTGATCCCCAAAGCATTTGGCGATTGGAAAATCGATGAAACCATCGTGCCCCTGATTGCCGACCCTGAACTGCAAGCCAAACTCGACAAGATATACAACCAGACGCTCACCCGTACTTATATCAATCAAAACGGTGAGCGCATCATGCTGTCGATCGCCTATGGCGGTGACCAGTCCGACACCATGGCCGTGCACAAACCCGAGATCTGCTATCCGGCTCAAGGTTTCCAGATTCTCAAGAGCCCAGTTGTTAGCACTTTTTCTACAGAAGATGGCAGCAGCATTCCTGTTAAACGCTTGGTAGCCACGCAGGGGGCACGCGTCGAGCCGATCACCTACTGGACAACTGTTGGAGACAAGGTGGCTGTCAGCGGTTTGAAGTGGAAGTTACAGCAGATGAAATATGGGCTCACTGGAAAAGTTCCCGACGGCCTGCTGTTCCGGATTTCGAGTATTCAGGCTGACGATGCCAAGGCCTACCAAACACAGGACGCATTCACGCGTGATCTACTCAAGGCGATGTCACCTAGTGGACGTCAGCGGATTATTGGCAATACTGCCTCGGCAGATTGATTGTTCATGGGTAGCGTCAAACTCAACTTTCCACTTGATTGCAAAAATTCAGTGTGACCAAAAAAACACTCAACACCGATGTTCCAGACCAGGACTTCTCCCGCCTTGCCAATTTCAAGTGGGAGAGGGTTACATGGTTTACGGCGTCAAATGGCGTATTTCTGTGGTTTTCACGGGCAGCTTGTGAGTGGGCTGCTGCCGAGTCACGACAGTTTGACTTAATGCAGGCTAACCGGATTGTTGGCGGATAAAGGAATGATGCTACATGTACGCACAACCTGTTAACCGAATCCAGATATTACCCACGGTGGGGTTGATTGCCTTGATACTTGTCACGGCTGGATTCTCTGCCTTGATGGTGGTTTTTGGTGGACCAATTCTTACGGCGTTATTTGCGATTGCCTGCCTCGGCCTGTTTTTTGCCCTGTCACCAAATTTGTTACTTTGGGCAGTCATCCTTGGCTCCTTGATCTTCGTAGGGGTTTCACAGCTTTACTATCCGCCCCTTTCCTTAATCCGCTGGCTTATTCCTTTTGCGACAGCGGCTCTTTTGATCCATGTTTTTACCAATAGTGTGGTACGCCTTCCACGCGAACGTGGATCGATACCTGCTTTGCTTTGGTGGGCTATTGCGTTCATGTTGGTGGGGGTGGTATCGACATTCATGAACTGGCAGTCTGCGGTCAATGTGGTTCAAGGGGTCAAGCTGTATTTCTCGGTTTGGGGCCTATTGTTTGGACTTGTGCTACTTAACTGGAAGCCGACGACCTTGGATAGAGTTCCGCAATTCTTCTTCTGGCTGGCTGTTCTGCAATTACCGTTTGTACTACATCAGTTCTTTTACCTGGCTCCGGCGAGGGAGCACCTTTGGGTTTATGGTGTTGTTCCACTCGACGTTGTTGCCGGCACATTTGGCGCAGCCATGGAAGGCGGTGGGAAGAATGCTGGTTTGGGGGCTTTTCTTGTCATCACACTGAGCCTGATCTTGCAAATGTGGAAAGACAAGGTGGCTTCGTTAAGCAAGCTTGTGGTCGCTTTGCCATTCGTTATGATTCCTCTGCTTCTCAACGAAAGCAAAATATCCGTGTTTTTAATGCTGATGGTTTTCGCGTTCATTTTTCGGAGCGACATTGTCCACAATCCTGCCCGGTTTCTCCTTGCCAGTTTGTTTTCATTGATGCTTGGCTATAGCTTGCTGTTTGCATATGCCGAAACCTATGGTCACGGCAAGGTCACGCCAACCGAAGCTCTTGAAAAGGCAATTGACCTGAATGTTGGCCATACAGGTTATGGCAGTCTTCAATTGAACCGGGTAACGGTCTTGTCGCATTGGGCATCGGAACATTTTCCTGAAAATATTTCCGGCGCACTGATTGGTCACGGCTTGGGCGCTTCTCACGAGTCAACTGAAGGAGTCTTGGGCGTGTCTAACTTGACAAAAAGCCGGTACTACGGAAAAGGGATCGGATTAACTGGGATTTCCGCTTTGTTGTGGGATACCGGCATCCTTGGTGTGGCATGCATTGTGGGGATGTTGGCTGCCTCGTTCGTAACTGCTGGCCGCCTTTGTCGAGATCATTATATGAAAAACCGCTGGCGATCATCGCTGTTCAGAGGATATCAGTCAGTCATATTGGTTTTCGGCGTAATGTTGTTTCATAACAACTATTTCGTGCTCGACATTACCTTCCAAACGCTTATGTTGCTTGTGATCGGTCATATTGGGTACTGGGCATTTCGTGAACAGCGCAAGCAGGTTAGAGCTGTTTTTACACAAAACTAATTCACGTTCCTAGATGAGCCACTACAGTGTCGCCCGCATTCGAGCGGGTATTGGCCACTTCGTTATTGGGCGAGGTGTAGCCGCTGTAATGGCGTTGGTCGTCAACATCATTCTGGTCCGTATTCTCGAGGAACGAGAGTACGCAGCATATGTCACCCTCGCTGCGCTCCAGTTGTTTCTGCTTACGTTGTCCTCGCATGGCATAGATAGGGTTGTGGCGCGCTACATCCCTGCGGCGGTGGTCAAAGATGCTTGGTCTGGACTGTCTGTTTTTTTGTTGAAACTGGTTGGCATCAAAACAGCATCGGTGACAATTGCCTTGGTGTTATCCACCTTGCTGGCCACTTGGTTAACGGCAATCTTGAATTTGCCTGATTTCGAGCATCTTCTCCCAGCATTCTGGGCCTACACCCTTGGGTTTGCTTTGTTTGAAACACTGGTGAGCGCGGCCCAAGCTCTAATGCTTCAACATTATGTCAAGGTTCAGTTGGTATTACAGTGGGGTTTGCGTCTTGCCGGACTATTCATGCTGACTACGTTTGATATGGCGATAACGCTGAACGTGGTGCTGTGGATATTCGCAGCCACATCGCTACTGACGACACTCGGTTTGGCCTTGTCGGTTTTCTTGTACATGCGAGACCGTATCAGGGATGTAAAGGCCCTTTTCCCAGTGGTGTGGCCAGAAGATATGAAACCCATCACCCAAATGGGAATACATAACTATTTGCAAGGTCTCGCATGGCTGCCATCTTCGGGCGCTTCGCTGCGTCTCTTGGCAGCGTCATTCCTGTCGACGGCGGTTACGGGAGCATTTGGCTTTTTTCAAACCCTTACCGGAACGCTACAGCGTTATATGCCGATAACACTAATTTTAGGGCTTATTGAGCCCATTGTGGCTGGCCGATATGAACAGGAACGTGATGTTGTTCATATGAACAGTACTTTGTCGGTTGCTTTAAAGGTTAATCTTTTGATTCTGGCTCCACTCATTGCTTGGCTGGTTGTCGCGGGGCAAGACATCGTGATGTTGCTAACTGGCGGAAAGTTTGCCGATTTGGCGAGTTACTTGCCTGTTATGGTCGCTGTACTTATCCCTGGTGGGCACTGGCAAGTCTTTAGTGTCGCTGCAAATTCCGTTGAAAAGAGTCACATTCTGCCGCGGGCGACGCTCGTAGCAAACGTGGCCTTAGTTCCTGTCGTCTTGGTTCTGGTCATGCAGCCCCTGTATGGAATGGCTGCTATGGCATTTGGTGCGATAGTTATTGAAGTGGTGCGAAACATGCTCGGCATAGCGATGATTAGACGCGATGGCATTGAGTATCGCTTGGATCGTAATGGCATGGTCAAGATAACACTGGCGGCCATATTGGCCGGATTTGCGGGCTATGTTGTCCATGGCTGGCTGGAATTTGAAGGACCCTTCCTTGCGGCAACTGCTTCGTTAGTTACCCTGCTAGGTGTCTTCCTGCTGGTGATGATCTGGAAAAAGGCGTTTACCGCTAGTGAACGTCACATGCTGGCCAAGCTGGTTGGGAATAGAGCTATTCCGATCTGACTATTCTTTCTTTAATTTCAAATTGCCATGAAAAAATCTCTACCTAACTTTATAGGAATAGGCGGACAAAAATGCGCTTCCACTTGGATATACGACATTCTTGTGGGTCATCCTGAAGTTTGCTTGAGCAAGAACAAAGAACTGGATTTTTTCTCGAATTATTGGGATCGCGGGTTCGAGTGGTATCAGGCTCAGTTTGAATCTGATTTAGCCGCACAGGCCGTTGCGGTTGGCGAGGTGTCGCCATCCTACCTCTACGATATGGATGCCCCGTTGCGTGTGCGCCAATATGACAGGGACATGAAGATCATAGTTACCTTGAGAAACCCAGTAGAGCGAGCTTATTCCAATCATAAGCACAATATCCGCCAAGGCTTTGTGTTTAGTGGCGATTTGACATTTGAAAGCGCGCTTCAAACCAATCCAACTTATATTGAGCACGGCCTATATGCTGCTCACCTTCAACACTGGTATGAATCGTTTCCGAAAGACCAGATTCTTGTCGTGTTCTTTGACGACATAGTCAATGCGCCTTCATCGGTGGCGCTCACTGTCTATCGGTTTCTGGGTATCGATGATGGATATGTATCTTCGGCCTTTGGGAAGAAATCCAATGAAAGTGTAGCAGTGGCTAACGTTAGCCTGGCATTGCGTATCGATCGGCTTAGAAAGTCCATAAATGGGGCGGGCATGACGTGGGTTTGGGCGTTGTTCCGCAGTCTGGGTTTAAGGTGGTTATACAGGCGGCTTAATACGCGCGATATAGAACAGGCGATACCTGGAATGAGACCCGAGACACGCGCATACTTGAATAGCCTTTATCTGGACGATATTTCCAATACGGAGCGTTTGTTGGGACGTGATCTTGCGACTTGGAAACAGGCAGGTCTAAGCCATTAATGCAACCGTGGCCTTTCCGGCTGTTTGGTTTTTTTGACACAATTGGATTTATATGTTCGGTGTCTCCATAATTATTGCGACATACAATCGTGCGTCCCTTCTCGCAGAAACGTTGGCTAATCTGACCGAGTCCAGCGGAGACTTAATTACGTCATCGGTTGGTGGCGAAGTTATCATCGTCAATAACAATTCAAATGATGACACGGCCAAAATTGGGCAGGACTTCGCGAATCGGTTTCCATTCGTCAAATATGTTTTCGAAGAAAAACAAGGTCTGTCGCATGCTCGAAATGCCGGCATTGCCGCAGCGAAGAATGACATCTTAGTTTTCCTGGATGATGACGTCGAGGTCGCCGATGATTGGCTTGAGCAACTGATAAAGCCGCTGTCCGATAAAACTATAGGGGTAGTGGGTGGCAAGGTATTGCCTTACGGGGTTCCCATGCCAACTTGGTTGCCCAGAGAATACGCTTACCTTGTGAGTGTTTTTGACCCGTCTGATACGCCTTGCGATGTGCGCACGGTGATGGGCGCCAATTTCGTGTTAAGGCGAAGTGCCATTAAGGATATGTCGTTGTTCGACCCAAAATTAGGTCGAAAGGGGACGCAGTTGTTGGGCGGCGAGGAGGTCGAGCTTTTCAACCGGATCAAGTCTGCTGGCTACCGTATTTTCTATACACCGGCGGCAGTGGTCTTTCACAAGATACAAAACAAAGTTAATCGTGAGTACATCGTCAATTACGCCTACTGGCTTGGCGTGTCAGAAGCCAATGTTGACAAGGATGTGGTGAGCTTTTCGCGGTTTGGATTTAAGTTTGTTCGTTCCCTGTTTTTTGGCTGGTCGCTGTACCCGCTGCTATATCTGGTTGCACCTAGCCCGGTTGGCAAGATGCGTTACCTGATCAAGACCCAGTTTGCGCTGGGCTATCTGACATTCTGGCGGACACGAGCCTGATGATCCGCAGGACTATCCTGTTTGCCCACCAGGCGGCTGAGTTGTATGGCTCCGATAGGGTGTTGCTCAATCTGGTTCAGGAGATTGCCCGCCTACCCGGTTATGACCTCATCGTGGCGTTGCCTGAGGATGGCCCATTGCGAGCGGAACTTAAGCAGTGCGGTGTCGAGGTGCACATCTTGCCGCTTGCCAAGGTGCGGCGCGACATGCTCTCCGTTCGAGGGTTGCTGGCGCTGCCTTTCACCATGCTTGGTGCTGTGCGGGCAATTGACCGCGTGCTCAATGGGCGGCGAGTCGATCTTGTCTATTCCAACACCCTCGCCATTCTGGCACCGGCTCTTTGGGCAAAAATTCGACGTGTTCCTCACCTTTGGCACGTGCATGAGATTGTCCTGGCCCCCGCGCCTGCTCGCCGAGGGTACCCGTGGTTACTCAGAGGGTTGGCCGACCGGGTAGTGTGCAACTCAACTTTGACGCGAAAGTGGCTGGTGTCTGAGCAACCGTCGATAGCATCTAAAGCATCGGTCATTTGGAATGGTTTGGGGCCGTGTCCGCCTCGTGACGAGTCTGCGGTGGAGCAGTTGCGAGAGCGTCTTGGGCTTCAGCCAGCCGATCGTTTGGTTGCGCTGGTAGGACGTATAAACCGTCTTAAGGGTCAGTCACTACTCTTGCAAGCAGCAGAAATTCTTTGGAAGAAGGGGTTTCGTAATGTCTGCTACCTAATGGTCGGCAGCCCGCCACCGGGACAGGAGGACTACCTCGTGCGTTTGCAATCCGCTGTCGAATTGTCACCAGCGGCGGCAGCTATCAGATTGCTGGATTTCATGCCTAATGTGTGGGCCGTGTGGGATGCCTGCGATCTGGCTGTGGTGCCTTCCACAGAACCAGAGTCATTCGGCATGGTGGCTATCGAGGCGATGGCAGCGGGCAGGCCAGTAATCGCAGCAGCCCATGGAGGGATACTGGACATTGTCGAGCCCGGTATAACTGGATTGCTGGTCAAGCCAAAGGATGAAGGTGCCCTGGCGGATGCCATGGAGCGATTACTGGGTGATACAGAACTGTGCGTGAAAATGGGGCAAGCCGGGCAAGCGCGTCAGGCTCAACTCTTCTCCCTTGACAGCCAAGTCGATGCAACCGTCCGCTGCATGAACGAATTGATTGCGAAAAGAGACTGGATATGATGAGGCAATGGAACCGGAGGTATGGCTGGGCGCTTGTTGTTCTTGCGCTCTTTATTTGGGTTCAGACTGGACATGCGGCTGGGCCGTACCAGGTTGGTGTTTATTACTTTCCGGGCTGGAAAGGCAACCAATCATCAGGGGGGCATGCGCCATGGGATCGACTAAAGACCTCCCCGGAACGGGAACCGTTACTAGGTTGGTACCCTGAAGGAGAGGTGAGCGTTGCTGAGCAGCATATTCAATGGATGCACGATTACGGCATAGACTTTGCAGTCTACGATTGGTACTGGGCTAAAGAAAATAAACCGATGCTGGAGCATGCTCTGGCAGCCTATTTCCAGGCGAAGAACAGCCACCTCGTGAGATTCAGTCTTCTCTGGGCTAACCATTCCAGCACGCCTGAATCCCTGGATCAATTCAAGCGCATGGTCGCTTACTGGATCAAGTATTACTTCCCCAAGAAGCAGTATTACCGGATCGATGGCAAGCCGGTGGTCTTTATCTTTTCGCAGGAGCAACTCAGAGAGCGAGCGAAGGCCTTTGGGATGACCTCAGCCGCATTATTTAAAATCGCCAATGAAATGGCGAAGGGAGCGGGTTTGCCGGGCATCTTTTTTGTGGGCAGTACCGAGGCGACGGAATACTGGGTCAAGGATTACGGTCCGAAGAATGGCTATGATGCTTTTTCTGCGTATAACTACCATCGTGGTTTTTCTGGAAAATATCTGCCGAACAAACGGTTCTCGCATAGTTTTGGGGAACTTGATGCGGCTTACAGGGAAAGTTGGGACTGGATTCTGAAGGAATCACCCTTGCCCTACCTGCTACCGGCAACTTCGGGCTGGTCCAAGAAACCATGGGGTGGGAGCAAGGATCCCTTGCACGATAATTCCGTGAGCACGCCAGAGACATTTCGAGAACACTTGTTGGCAGCGAAGGTGCGTCTCAACCAGTATCCCGAAAAAACCAAACGAACGGTGGTGATCTGTTGTTGGAACGAATTCGGTGAGGGTTCTTATATCGAACCAACTAAGACATGGGGCATGCGTTATTTGGAGGCAATCAAGTCTGCATTCCCGGATAATTGATTGAATTTGCGAATATGACCAACAACAGGATCAGAATCCTCGGCACGCGCGGCGTGCCCGCCGCCCACGGCGGCTTCGAGACCTTTGCCGAGCATCTGGCGCCCTATCTGGCGGAGCGCGGCTGGCAGGTGACGGTGTATTGCCAGGAAGACGGCGCGGGGCCGGTGTTCGAGGACGCCTGGCGCAGCGTGCGGCGGGTGCGCATGCCGGTGGCGACGACGGGCGCGGCGGGCACGATTGTGTTCGACTGGAAATCCACCGTGCATGCAGCGGGAGAAAAAGGTTTGGTGCTGACGCTGGGGTACAACACGGCGGTGTTCTGCGCGTTGTATCGCCTGCGTGGGTTGAAGAACGTCATCAACATGGATGGCGTGGAATGGCGGCGGCAGAAGTGGGGCGGGGTGGCCAAGGCCTGGTTCTGGCTCAACGACTGGGCGGGCTGCTGGCTGGGCAATCATCTGGTGGCCGACCATCCGGAGATCAAGAAGCATCTGGCCACGCGGGTGGCGGCAGGCAAGATCACCATGATTCCCTATGGCTCGGATCGGGTGGATGCCGCCGATGCCGGCTTGATTGCACCTTACGGACTGGAGCCGGGTGCTTACGTGATTTTGATCGCGCGCGCCGAGCCGGAAAATTCGATTCTGGAAGTGGTGCAGGCGTGGTCGCGCAAGCCCCGCGGCTGCAAGCTGCTGGTGCTGGGTAAATACGATCCGGGCCATGCCTATCAGCGCGCGGTCAAAGCGGCGGCATCGGACGAGGTGATTTTTCCCGGTGCGGTCTACGACAAGGCGGTGGTGCAGGCGCTGCGTTTTCATTCCCGGTTTTATGTGCATGGCCACCAGGTGGGCGGCACCAATCCTTCGCTGGTGGAGGCGCTGGGTGCCGGCAATGCGGTGCTGGCGCACGACAACCTCTACAACCGCTGGGTAGCCGGGGATGGCGGGGTGTATTTCAGTGGTGAGGATGGCTGCTCGCAGCAGATCGAGGTTTTGCTGGGCGACCCCGGCCAACTCGCGCAGTTGCAGGCCGCCAGCCGGGCCCGCCATGCGGCGGAGTTCACCTGGGACAAGATTCTGGGGGATTACGAGAAGCTGTTGCTGGGGTGGGTGTAGCGTGTTATCGGCAGCCGGGGGATAACGGCCAGAGACCGGGTAGGCCTGCCTCTGCACTGGCAAACAAGCGGTTTTTTTGCCATCACTTCAACAAGCTGCCAAGGGATCTAGTATTCGTTTCCCCCATGGCATAAGGGGGGCTTGTTCCTGATACCAGGAAAACAAGCCATGGAAGGCGTTTACAAGAACCCTATTGACTGAGCTGCATACCCCGCCAGCAAACCAGATGGGTTGGACACGCCCAGATGACGGGTCAGTATCTTTCCGTAAATATCGCGGTAGTCCGTGCTTTGGGCCAGATAGCGACCCTCGTGGAGTTGGGTCGGCGCCAGCCCGGGCCAGCCCGCCACCGAGTGCACACCGCCATTGACCATGGGCCCTACAGCCAGCCAGGTGGAGGCATTGCCATGATCGGTGCCACCGCTGCTGTTTTCGGCGGCCGTGCGGCCGAACTCGGTAACGGCAAGCAAAAGCACGCCCGAGGCTGCACTACCCAGGTCAGCGTAGAAAGCGGCGGTTGCATTCGACAATTGGCTCAGAAGTTTGGCTTGGGCCCCGTCCGGCTGTCCACCTCCCTGCGCGCGATGGGTATCCCACCCGCCCAAGTCCAAGGCAACCAGTTCGGTCCCAGGCCGGGTTTTGATCAGACCGGCGGCCTGGCGCATCTGGCGGCCAAAAGCGGTGGCGGGATAGGCGGCGCCGTTCGCTGTTGGTAAGGCGTCGACGTTTTGCAGTTCCGCTATATCGATCTGGAGTTGCCGGCCCGCCGCCCGTAAGCCCGCATCATGTGGGTGGCCGGCAATCGGGGCGCGACTGTACTCGCTCGCCATCATGGCTGACAGTAGGTCTTGATCCGCCGTGGTGGCCGCCAGGCTAAGGCCGCGCAGGTCGGCAAGGGCGGAAACCGGTACCGAGCCCAACAGGCTGCGCGGCACGCCGGCCGTCAGGGCCAAGGCCTTCTGTTCCGCACCGGAAAGGGTGGCGAGGTAGCGCCCAAGCCAGCCGGTTGTGGAAGGCTGGGCAGTGGCGTTCTCGATGATGTCCTGCCCGACGAAATGGGATCGGGAAGCGGATGGGTAGTGCACTGCCGGCAAGGCCGCCACCCAACCGTTCTGGTATAAACCGTGAAGGGCGGCCATGGATGGGTGGAAGCCGAAGAAGCCGTCCAGGTCCAGGGCGGAAAGGGGATTGCCAGCCGAAGGTGGAGCGATGCCTAGGGTTGGGCGCAGGCTGTAATAGGCATCCTCGCCATGCGGCACCAGCATGTTGAGGCCGTCGCAACCGCCCCGCAAAAATACCACCACCAGCGTGCGCCCGGTGGCGGCGGCGCGCGCCTGGCCCAGCAACAAGCCGCCTGGTCCGCCGCCCATGAGCAGGGTGCCGAACGCCAGATGCTTCAGAGCCTGGCCGAGGAAAGTCCGTCTATCCATTTAATTCTTCCTTACTGGTACTGATATTCGGGCAAGGCCATGATCGCCTTTTCCAACTGGCGCAAGCGGACTTCCGCATCGGGCGACCAGTTGAAATAAGGCAAGGCCCCGTCCTGGGTCAAAATGCTCAGCCCCAGTTCTCGCTGGGCCTTCGTGGCGGTGGGTCCCAGGCTCAACTGCAGCAGGTAGCCCACCACGCCCTCGGCCGTCTCCATTCCCCGGGCCTGGGCTTTGGCCAGCAGGTTCACCGGGGTGGTGCCGCTGGCCGGCGTGGCTGCCAGCAGGCGGTCAAGGAAGCGGATGCGGGACAGCAACTGACCCGACGAGATCCAGCGGTCGCCGGTTTCCGCATAGCCGGTTGGAGATGAGTTGGTGTACAGCCCCATGCCCATCTTGGGCAATTCCAGGGCCAGATCATCACCGCTGCTCTCCCCGCCCAGGTTGCGGGTCGAGTCCACGGCCAACTCCAGGGGGGTCTTGAACTTCTGGCCCCGGTAGGTGCTGCCAAGGAATTCCGGCGAATTCAGGATGGTCCACACAACTTGGGCGATCTGATCCGGCGCGTCGGCCTGGGCCAGGAAGGTTGCGCTGCAGCGGCTGACCAGTCCGGCAACCGGCGCATCCGATACAAACAGGGTCACCAGCTTGGAACAGAGGCGGTTGGCGGTGGAAGCGTGACGGGCCAGCATGTCCAGCACGCCTTCCCCATCCATCAGGCCGCCGCTAGCCGCAAGGGGGGTGCCCAGCACCAGTTTGGCACCATTGTCATGCTTGCCGGCATTGAAATAGAAAGCGCCGTCCTTCACCGTCCAGCCGGTAAAGGCCCGGGCTACCTCTTCCACATCGGTCTGGGTGTAGCCGCCGACCACCCCCAAGGTGTGCAGCTCCATCAGCTCCCGGGCGTAATTCTCGTTGGGGTTGCCCATGTGGCTAGTGACGCCGTCGAGGGTGTAGAGCATGGCCGGACTCTTGGCGCTGATCCCCAGCAGGTCGCGGAAATTGCCTAGGGCATGGGTCCGGAAGGCCGCCCCCTCATCCAGCTCATAGGCGCTGACGCCGTGCTTGTAGAAATAGGTGCTGAAGTGGTTGTCCCAGAACCAGGTCATCACCTCCTGCAATTGCTTGCGGCTGTAGAGGGCATGGCGCAGGTAATCCGTCTCCATATAGCCGCCACTGTCCAGCCAGCCTGCCTGCCGGCTGGCGAAGGCCGAATCGTCCAGCGTAATGGGGGAAAGCTGCTGCTGGAGGTAATTGACCGGCCCTGTCTGCACCACCTCGGCCAACTGCTCCGGCCCACCGCTGAAGCCCGTGCGCTGAAGCACATGCC
Source organism: Hydrogenophilales bacterium RIFOXYD1_FULL_62_11 (assembly GCA_001802655.1). Taxonomy (GTDB): domain Bacteria; phylum Pseudomonadota; class Gammaproteobacteria; order Burkholderiales; family Thiobacillaceae; genus Thiobacillus. The sequence continues at coordinate 3,596 of MGZO01000117.1, read as the reverse complement.
AGGCTTGCCGGTAAACATCGCCCGGATACAGCTTGAGCACCTTGGCGGTAGTGTTGCCGGCCCCATCCCTGGCCGTCAGGGTCAGGGTGATGGCCGACGTGGTGAATGCCGCATCCGGGGCCACCATCACCGCCCAACGGCCGGAGCCTGCGGCCACCTCGATCGCCCGTTCCTCCGCGCTGGCTAGTCCGCCGCCAGACACCTTTGCGGTCAAAGTCGGCAACAGGGTGTTATCCGTCAGCGCCCCCGAAACCAGGAAGGCGCCGGTAGGCACGGCAGAGCCATCCACAGGGGAACTCACCGCAATCACTGGCGGCGTCGTATCGTTGACCAGGGATAGGTCCAGACCGACCTCGCTCACGTTCTGGCTCTTGTCCACCGCCTTCACTACCACATGCAAGGTGCCGGGGGCCGGATTTGACAAGGCCCCAGTGTCCAGTGTCCAAGTCTGATTGCCCGCATTGAAACTAGCGGGCAAATCCAGCACCGCACCGGAAGGCAGGGTCAGGACGACCCGCACCTCCTTCATCGCCACGTCATCCGAGGCGGTGCCGTACAACCGGAATCCTCCGGCTACCACCTGGTCCGCCTGGGCCGGGAACGAAATATGGACCACCGGCAGCACCTTGTCCGGCTCATTGGTTTTGCCATTTTTCAAGGCAAAAGCGAAAGCGCCCTGCCAGGTCAGCAAGTTACTGTAGTAGTCCTTGCCGTCAGCAAATGGATTGCTTGCTCGCAGCACATATACTGCCCCTTTGCCCAAGCCCTCCAGGTCAAACTTCGCCTGTCCCTGGGCATTGGTGGTCCCTTGCATGGCCCAGCGCAAAGCACCGGTGGGCAGCTTTTCCAAGGCCGTAATGGTTTTGCCTACCAAGGGGGCAGCGTTATCCGCATCGGTCAAGGTGACTTGGGTAGTCCCTACCCGGAAACCATAGGCTCCCGCTGTGCTGACCTCGTCGCTTTTCACCCAGTAGCCGAACGGCTGGGCCTGGAGCACAAATGCCTTCCCACTCCCCAGACCGTCCAGGTCAAACTGCGCCTGGCCATTGCCGTCCGTGGTCCGCACCGCCCGCCAGGTCAGCGTGCCGTCAGACGCCTTTTCGTAGGCGTGCACCTCCTGTCCGCTGAGCCAGGCATTGCTGACATGATCAATCAGCCGAACCGTCAATCCGGCGCCGCCCACCGTGAATGAATAGCTGCCCCCAGCTGCATATTCCGGGCTGTCCTTTTGGGTGCCATCCACCATGCTCACTGCCCTCAGCACGTAGGGCCGCGCGCCCAACTGCGCCGGGTCCATCTTGAGTAGGCCGGTGCCGTCCGTGCGTACCTTAGCGTTCCATTTGAGGCTGCCGTCCACCTGCTTCTCCAACAGGGTAACGTCGCTCCAGGCATAGGGGGTGCCGTTGCGCCCGTCCAGAATCTGCACTTGCAGCTTGCCTGCTTTGAGTGGGTATGTTCCGGCTGTTGTAGTGAGTTCGCCGCTGCTCACGGCTTGCAGGTAGGGCTGGGCTTTCAGCAGGTAGACACGGCCCGCTCCCAAACCGTCCAGGTCGAATTTGGCCACGCCTGCCGTGTCGGTCTTGCGCTTAGCCCGCAGCGCAAGGCTGCCGTCGGCTACTTTCTCCCAGGCCTCCATCCATTGCGCGGGCAGAGCCGCGCCACTCATCCCGTCTTGCAGTTGGGCTACCAGGGCGGCGTTACCCAACACGAACTGTTGTGCAGGGCCGCCCCACAGTTGCCCGCTGAGTTTCTCCTGTCCGTCCGTGGGGCTCACCGCTGTAAGCACGTGGGCCACTTTTCCTGCGTCCGGCGGATCCAGTTTCACCCAGCCTTGCGCGTCCGTCGTCGCCGACATCGCCCAGGTATGGTTGCCGTCCGCCTGCCAGCGTTTGACGGTGACTGGCTGGCTGCCCTTGCCCTGGCCCGTCTGACCGTCCAGAATCTTGACCTGGAGCTTGCCTACCCGGAAACCATAGGCTCCCGCTGTGCTGACCTCGTCGCTTTTCACCCAGTAGCCGAACGGCTGGGCCTGGAGCACAAATGCCTTCCCACTCCCCAGACCGTCCAGGTCAAACTGCGCCTGGCCATTGCCGTCCGTGGTCCGCACCGCCCGCCAGGTCAGCGTGCCGTCAGACGCCTTTTCGTAGGCGTGCACCTCCTGTCCGCTGAGCCAGGCATTGCTGACATGATCAATCAGCCGAACCGTGAGGTTGGGTGTGGCAGCCAGGGCCTGTTGCATACTGAACAGGCCCAACAGTGCCAGCGACAAAAACAGAAAAATCTTTCGAAAAAACATGTGACCCCCACTCTATTCGTGTGTCCTTATCAGCCTCAAAGACACGCCGCCCAACCCTGCTATCAGAATTCACTAAGCTGGATCAGTTTTTAGTTATCGGCGCAAGCAAATGGAAGTTTAGGGCGGGCTAATATACTTATATTTATTTTGCAACAAAGAGCTTTTGCTTCCGAAAATAACTGGGGGTGTGGCGACGAGACCACCAGGGTCAGTCACACAGCATGAGACTTAAGCAGTAGCGCTGATGCTTCAACCGCGCTGTCGGGTAGGGCAACGGCCAATGTGGACAATTAAAGTGTTGATTCAATAAGAGGCCAGGGGGCTGGTCTGCAAAACTAATGACAGCCAGGCCTGAAAAACAGGACAATTCCGCTTTCCGTAATTGTTGTGAGCCCAGGAACATGACCAAAAAAGCCCTAATAACCGGCGTCACCGGCCAGGACGGCGCCTACCTCGCCGAATTTCTGCTGGAGAAGGGCTACGAAGTCCACGGCATCAAGCGCCGCACCTCGCTATTCAACACCGACCGCATCGACCACCTGTACGAAGGTCCCGAAGTCACCCAGCGCAAATTCATCCTGCACCACGGCGACCTCACCGACAGCTCTAGCCTCATCCGCATCATCCAGCAGGTCCAGCCCGACGAAATCTACAACCTCGCCGCGCAATCGCACGTCGCCGTCAGCTTCGAAGAACCCGAATACACCGCCAACAGCGACGCCCTCGGCGCCCTGCGCATTTTGGAGGCCATCCGCATCCTCGGCCTCGAAAAGAAAACCCGTTTCTACCAGGCCAGCACCAGCGAACTGTTCGGCCTCGTCCAGGAAATCCCGCAGAAGGAAACCACCCCCTTCTACCCGCGCAGCCCCTACGCCTGCGCCAAGCTCTACGCCTACTGGATCACCATCAACTACCGTGAGGCTTACGGCATGTATGCCTGCAACGGCATCCTGTTCAACCACGAATCCCCCATCCGCGGCGAAACCTTCGTCACCCGCAAAATCACCCGCGCCCTTGCCCGCATCAAGCTCGGCCTGCAGGACTGCCTGTTCCTCGGCAACATGGACGCCAAACGCGACTGGGGCCACGCCAAGGACTACGTCGAAATGCAGTGGCTCATGCTGCAGCAGGACCAGGCCGAAGACTTCGTCATCGCCACCGGCGTCCAGTACTCGGTCAGAGACTTCGTCGACGCCGCAGCCAAGGAACTCGGCATCACCATCCGCTGGGAAGGGACAGGCGTCGATGAAAAAGGCTACGACGCCCACGGCAAATGCATCGTCTCCGTCGACGCCCGCTA
>MGZO01000116.1:23478-26765 GCA_001802655.1 Hydrogenophilales bacterium RIFOXYD1_FULL_62_11 | reverse complement strand
GCGCCCGTGGCTGACCCTGAACTCAATCTCGCCAATGCCGTGGCCAAACAGCAAGCGGCTGCCTTGCTGGCCCAGGAAAAGGATTTATTCTGATGCGCAGACTCATGCTTCAAGCCCTGTGTGGCATCGCCCTGCTGGGTGCGACTGCCGCTTACGCGGCAGACACCTACGTACTCAAGTTCGCCACGCTCGCACCGCAGGGTTCAACCTGGATGAAGGCGTTTAACGCCTGGGGCAAGGAACTGGCCAGCAAAAGCCAGGGGCGGCTCACGGTCAAGTTTTATCCCGGTGGCATCTCGGGCGACGAACCCGACATGCTGCGCAAAATCCGCTTTGGCCAGCTGCAGGGCGCCGCGTTGTCGGGACATGGTGTCGGCGAAATTTTCCCGCCTGCGCGCATCCTCGAAACGCCATTTTTGTTCCGCAGCCATGCCGAGACCGACGCCGTGCGCGCCACCATCCAGCCGGCCATCGACGCGGGATTTCGCGCCAACCAGTACGAGTTGCTCGCCTGGATGGAAGTCGGCAACATCCACTTTTTTTCCACCAAGCCGCTGGCGACCCTCGACGAACTGGCGCGCCGCCGCATCTGGCAGTGGCAGGGCGACCGCTTCATGGATGCCTTCTTCAGTGCCAACGGCTGGTCGCCGGTGGCGCTGCCGATTACCGAGGTTTACACCGGACTTTCCACTGGGCTGGTCGACACGGTAGTGAGCACGCCGCTGGCCAGCATCGCCCTGCAATGGGCGGGCAAGACGCCTTACATGAGCGATCAATCGATGGCGACGGGTATCGGTGCGGTGGTGGTGTCCAACAAGTTTTACGCCGGATTGCCGGCTGACCTGCAAGTGCTGCTGAAAAGCAGTGGCGCGCCGCTGTCGCAAAAACTCATTGCCGACACCCGGCGCGACGATCAGGCTTCGCTTGCCGTGCTGGCAAAAACCACCCGGCCGATGGTGGGCCTGCAACAACACAACTTCAAGCTTGCCGAACAAACCGCGCTCTCACGCAAAGCGGTCAGTGCGCTGGAAGCCAAGGCCTATCTTTCTGCCGATCTGGATCGCCGGGTGGACGCCGCACTCGCCCGCTATCGGAGCAGCCAGGCCAAGTGATTTTTCTGCGCGCCTGCCGCTGGCTGGAGCAAGCCCTGACCCGGGTCGAGCTCGGCGCCGCGCTGCTCGCTTTCGTTGCCATGCTGGCACTGTCGGTGGCCGATATCGTCGGCCGCAACCTGTTTCACGCCACCCTGCCCGGTGGCGATCTGGTCCTGCGCCAGCTGGTGCTGTGGGTGGCCTTGCCCGGCGCCGCGCTCGCGGTCGCCGCGCAGCGCCACCTGCATCTCGATCCCGCCAATCTCGCTGCGCGCCCGGCCTGGCAAAAACTCACTGCGATTCCCTTCAACCTGGGGGCTGCACTCGTCTGCGCGCTGCTGACGCAGGCGGCCTGGGTGTACTGGCAGGATGAATGGCGTTACCAGTCGGCTGATGCGGTCTGGCTGGCCTGGCTGGGCCTGATCCTGCCGATCACCTTCGGGCTGCTGGCGCTGCATTTTCTGCTGCGCGCGGTGCTGGCCATTCCTGATTTGGCTCGCCCAGACAAGGCCGCATGACAACTGCGCTTTTCATCGTGCTGGCGCTGGTAGGCCTGCCGCTGTTTATTGTGCTGGGTGCGGCGGCGCTCACGGCCACGCGCGAGGCGCAACTGGATCCTGCGCTGCTGATAGTGGAGTTTGCGCGGCTGGCTTCATCGCCCAATCTGGTGGCGATTCCGTTGTTTGTGCTGGCGGGGGCCACCCTGGGCCAGGGTGGCGCGCCGAAGCGGCTGGTGCGATTTTTCAACGCCCTGCTGGGCTGGATGCCGGCTGGCATCGCCTGGGTGGCGGTGCTGACATGCATGGTATTCACCGCATTTTCCGGTGCGTCCGGCGTCACCATTCTGGCGCTGGGCGGTCTGCTGTACCCGATGCTCAAACATGAGGACTATTCCGACAAGTTTGCGCTTGGCCTCATCACCGCAGGGGGTTCGATGGGCCTGCTGCTGCCGCCCAGCCTGGCGGTGCTGCTATATGGCGTGGTGGCGCAGGTCGATATCGGCGACCTGTTTGTCGCCGGTTTGCTGCCGACCCTGGTGCTGTTCTTGATGGTGGGTGCCTATGCCTTGCTGCGCGGCGCACGCGGCGCACCGCGACATCGCTTCCGTCTGCGTGAACTCACCCTCGCCGCACGCGCGGGATGGGCCGATTTATTGCTGCCTGTCGGTGTCATTGGCGGACTGGCCGGCGGCTATCTCACCGTCGCCGAACTCGCCGCCTGCACCTCCCTGTATGCCCTGTTGCTGGAAACGCTGATCCATCGCGAGATCAGCCTGAAACAACTGGTGTGGGTGGTGCACGAAGCCGCCGTGCTGGTGGGCAGCCTGTTCATCATTCTGGGTCTGAGCCTGGGCCTCACCAACCTGCTGATCGACGCGCAGGTGCCGATGCACCTGCTCGAATGGGTACAGGCCAAGGTCACCAGCCCGCTGGAATTCCTGATGTGGATGAACCTCGCCCTGCTGGCGGTCGGCTGCATGATGGATATCTTTTCCGCCATCGTCATCGTGACACCGCTGCTGCTGCCGCTGGCGACGCACTTCGGTATTCATCCGGTGCATCTGGGCATCGTCATTCTGGCCAATCTGGAAATCGGCTATCTCACCCCGCCGGTGGGCATCAATCTTTATCTTGCCAGCCAGCGCTTCAAAAAACCGGTGTTCGCGGTATTTCGGGCGACGTTGCCGTTTTTGTTTGTATTGTTGGTTTGGTTGATGTTGCTGACGTATTGGCCGGGGTTGAGCTTGTGGGGGCTGGCTTGAAGGTTGTGCTGTGCTGATGACCGTTGGCCGGGCTACCCCCGGCCAACGGACCGCAGCTAATCAGTCCGTCAACTTCCCGCCAAAACCTGCCGGCTCCCCAGCCACCTCTCCACATGCCGCGCAGCAATCTCCGGATGGTGCTTGAGGCAGCGTTGGGCCAGATCGCGCGCCGTTTCGAGTAGCGCGATATCCCGTTCCAGGTCGGCAAAACGCAGCATCGGCAGCCCGCTCTGTCGATGCCCCAGCAACTCGCCCGGCCCGCGCAGCTGCAAATCCTGGCGCGCGATCTCAAAGCCGTCGGTGGATTCAAAAATCACTTTCAGGCGCGCCCGCGCCAGTTCCGACAGCGGCGTTTCGTACAGCAGCACGCACACCGATTCGCGGCTGCCGCGCCCGACGCGGCCGCGCAACTGGTGCAGTTGCGCCAGCCCCAT
>MGZO01000116.1:23141-23377 GCA_001802655.1 Hydrogenophilales bacterium RIFOXYD1_FULL_62_11 | reverse complement strand
GTGGATGTCGCCCGCCTGAAACGCGTTCATCACCGCCTGCTTGTCGGCGGGTTTTAGGCGGCCATGCACCAGCCCGATGTTGAGTTCGGGCAATTGCGCGGTCAGCGCGGCGTGGGTGTCTTCGGCGGTTTGCAGCTGCAGTTTTTCGGATTCCTCGATCAGCGGGCACACCCAGTAGGTCTGGCCGCCTTCGAGGCATGACTCGCGCACGCGCGCGAGCACGTCGTCGCGCCGCG
>MGZO01000116.1:0-23122 GCA_001802655.1 Hydrogenophilales bacterium RIFOXYD1_FULL_62_11 | reverse complement strand
GCTCATCATCAGCTGGTGCGGTTCGCTGCCTTTCTGCATCAAGGCCAGGCGCTGGCCGACGCCGAAGCGGTGCTGTTCGTCGACCACCACCAGCCCCAGCTTGTTGAAACTGCCGGCTTCCTGAAACAGCGCGTGGGTGCCGAACACGACGTCAGCTTCGCCCGCCGCTACCGCCTGCCAGGCAGCGGTGCGTGCCGATTTGCGCTGGCTGCCGGAGATCCAGGCGCAGCGCAGGCCGAGCGATTCAAACAGCGGCGTGAGTTTCTTCGCGTGCTGTTCGGCAAGGATTTCGGTGGGGGCCATGAACGCGGCTTGCAGGCCGTTTTCCACCGCCTGCAGGCACGCTAACGCTGCGACGACTGTTTTGCCGCTGCCGACATCGCCCTGCAGCAGACGGCGCATCGGGTGCGCTTGCGCGAGGTCGGGGCTGATTTCTCCCCAGGCGCGCTGCTGCGCGGCGGTGAGGGCGAACGGCAGTGCGGCGAGGAAAGCGGCGGTCAGGCGGTGCTGTGCGGTCAGAGCTTGCGTGGTCAGCGTACGCCGTTGTGCGCGTGCGGCGGCCAGCGACAATTGCTGTGCCAGCAGTTCGTCGAACGCCAGCCGTTGCCAAGCCGGATGGCGGTGCGCGTCCAGTTCGGCCAGCGCGGCGTCGGCGGGCGGCTGGTGCAACGTGCGGATGCTGGTATCGAGCCCGGGCAGCTGCAGTTCTTTCAGCCAGTCGGCGGGCAGGGTGTCTTCGATGCGCGGCTCCAGTGCGCGGGCGACGACCTTGCGCAGCGCTGCCTGGCCGAGGCCAGCGGTGGTGGGATAGACCGGGGTGAGGCCGCTCGGCAGCGGCGTGTCGTCGCTGGCTTTGATAAAGCGTGGATGCACCATCTCCAGCCCGAGAAAACCGCCACGCACTTCGCCGATGAAGCGGAAGGTCTCACCCGGCTGGAACAGTTTGCTGTGGCTGGGGTAAAAATGCAGGAAGCGGATGCCGAGTATGCCGCCGTCCGCGTCGCGCACAGACAGGGTCAACATGCGGCGCGGGCGATAGGCGATGGCGGCTTCCGTCACCGTGGCCTGAACTTGCACGGTGTCCCCCGGCAGCAAATCCCGGATCGGCGTCAGCCGGGTTTCGTCTTCCCAGCGCAGCGGGATGTGCAACACCAGGTCAGCGTCACGGGTAAGGCCGAGCTTGGCGAGTTTGGCCGTGAGCGCCGGGCTGACGGGAAAGGAAAACGGCGAGGCCGCTTTCACGCAGGCTTTATCCGGTGACCATCACCGCATCGGCCTCGACCAGCGCTGCGCGGGGCAGGGCTGCGACGCCGACGGCTGCACGCGCGGGGTAAGGCGCGACAAAATACTGCGGCATGATTTCGTTGACCCTGGGGAAGTGCGCGAGATCGATCAAGAACACGTTCAGCTTCACCACGTCGGCTAGCGAGCCGCCGGCTGCGGTTGCCACGGCCGCCAGATTCTTGAAGACCTGATGAATCTGCGCATCGATGCCCTCCACCATTTGCATGGAAGCGGGGTCGAGCCCGATCTGACCGGACAGGTAGACTGTCTGATCGACGCGAACTGCCTGCGAATAGGTGCCGATGGCGGCAGGCGCGTCGGCGGTCTGGATGATGCTTTTGTTCATGCTGGATTCCGGAGAGTGGGATTATTGGGTGGCGGCGCGGCCATCCTTCTTGCCCTTGATGCGGAAAATCCGCACCACGTCGGGCAGCACGCGCAGGCCGCGCATCACGCGCGCGAGGTGCATGCGGTTTTCGACCTGCACAGTGAAGAACAGGATGGTGTAAGGGCTGCCGTCTTCTTCTTCCATCGCCACATTGCCGATGTTGGAGCCATGCTCGGCGATGGCGGCGGCGACCTTGGCCAGCACGCCGCGCTGGTTGCCGACAACGACCTTGATCTGTACGTCGAACATGCGACCGGGTTCGGCTTCCCATTCCACGTCCAGCCATTTGTCCGGATCGGCGCGGAAGGTGCGGATCGAGGGGCAGTCGTGGGTGTGGATGATGAGTCCGCGTTCCTTGTGGATGAAACCGAGGATGGGGTCGCCGGGAATGGGGTGGCAACACTGCGCCAGTTCGACTGCAATGCCTTCCGAGCCGCGAATGCTGATGGCGTGGGGGTGGGCCGGCGTGCCGGTTTGTTCACCCTGCACATGGAGCAGCTGATGCGCCACGACCAGCGGCAGTTTGCGCCCCAGGCCGATTCCGGTAAACAGCTCTTGCCGGGTTTGCACGCCGTAGTCTTTCACCACGCGATCCCATACGGCGGGGTCGGGTGAGCTCGCTTCAGGGTTGAGCGCGGCCAGCGCGTTGTTGAGCAGGCGTTCGCCCAGCGAGGCGGCTTCCTCGACGCGGGTATTGCGCAGGAAATTGCGGATGTGCGAGCGCGCTCTGCCGGTGGCGACGAAATTGAGCCAGGCTGCATTGGGACTGGCGTTGGATGCGGTGAGGATTTCGACGTGGTCGCCATTGCGCAACTGGGTGCGCAAGGGCATCAGTTCGTGATTGATTTTGACCGCGACGCAGTGGCGACCGACATCGGAGTGAACCGCAAACGCGAAATCCACTGCCGTTGCGCCGCGCGGCATGGCCATGATCTTGCCCTTGGGGGTGAATACGTAGACCTCGTCGGGGAACAGGTCGACCTTGATGTGTTCCAGAAACTCGGGCGAGTCGCCGTGATCGGCCTGGATGTCGAGCAGCGATTGCAGCCAGCGATGGGTGCGGGTCTGCACCTCGGAGAGCGCCGTATCGGCCGATTTGTACATCCAGTGCGAGGCAACGCCCGACTCGGCCAGCCGGTTCATGTCGGTGGTACGGATCTGCACCTCGATCGGCGTGCCGTTGGGACCGAACAGGATGGAGTGCAACGACTGGTAGCCGTTGGCCTTGGGGATCGCGATGTAGTCCTTGAATTTGCCGGGAATCGGCTTGTACAGCGAATGCAGCGCGCCCAGCGCCAGATAACAGGTTGGCTGGTCGCGGACGACCACGCGAAAGCCGTAGATGTCGAACACTTCGGAAAACGCCAGGCTCTTTTCCTGCATCTTGCTGTAGATGCTGTAGAGGTGTTTTTCGCGCCCGCTGATGGTTGCTTCGATCTTGCACTGCTCGAGTTTTTCCTGCAGTGCGATCCGGATCTTGTCGACCAGTTCACGGCGATTGCCGCGCGCGGCTTTCACCGCATTGGCCAGAACCTTGTAACGATTGGGGTGGCTGTAGCGGAAGCCGAGGTCTTCCAGTTCCTGATAAACCGCATGCAGCCCGAGCCGGTTGGCGATCGGCGCGTAAATCTCCAGCGTTTCAGTGGCAATGCGGCGGTGTTTTTCAACCGGCATCGAATCCATGGTGTGCATGTTGTGCAGGCGGTCGGCCAGCTTGACCAGGATGACCCGCACATCCTGCGCCATCGCCAGCAGCATTTTGCGGAAGTTTTCCGCTTGCGCCTGCTGTTCGGACTCAAATGCCAGTTTGTCGAGTTTCGATACGCCGTCGACCAGCAACGAGACCGCCTTGCCAAACCGCACCTCGATCTCTCCAGCCGTGGCGGGGGTGTCTTCCACCACGTCGTGCAACAGGGCCGCAGCCAGGGTCTGCGCGTCCAGATGCCATTCTGCAAGGATGCCGGCGACCGCCAGCGGATGGGAAATGTAGGGCTCGCCGCTCTTGCGAAACTGGCCTTCGTGGGCGCTACGGCTGAATTCGTAGGCAACTTCCAGGGTGCTGATTTCGTCCGGCGTGAGATACGCCAGCTTGGGGCGCAGCGAGTCGAATTCGTGAGTCAACGTCGGCGCACGGTGCGGGTGCGCCGGTTGCGGAATGGGCTGATTCTCAGGCACGGCCTCGATTGAGAATTTCCGGACCGACTTTGCCTGCTGCAATTTCGCGCAGCGCGGTGACCACGGCCTTGTCGCTCGATTCGACCATGGCTTGTGAGCCTTGCACCAGCTGGCGGGCACGGTAGGTCGCGGCGAGCGTCAGCTCGAAGCGGTTGGGGAACATGGGAATGCAATCGTCAACGGTAATACGAGCCATAGGGATACTCCTGCTCAGGTGGCGCGGGTGCGCCATGGGTGTTGGGTACAAATCAATTCAATACGAAAAATTGAAACCAGATCAATCAGATACGCCGGAACTCCTCGAAAAGGGCGGTGTGCCGAACCAATTGGCGCGCGGTTTCGAGGCGAATGCTGCGGGTGATGGCGAGCAGATCCAGTGAGGCATGCTCGAAATCATCGTTGATGATTATATAGTCGAACGCATCGGCGTGAGCGACATCGTGAGCAGCGGCCGCCAGGCGGCGCTCGATGACTTCGTCGCTGTCCTGCCCGCGTCCGGCCAGCCGTGTGCGCAACGCGTTGAACGAGGGCGGCAGAATGTAAATCGACGCGGAGTGCGGGAAATGCTGCTTGATCTGGCCGGCGCCCTGCCAGTCGATTTCCAGCAGCACATCATGGCCTGCGTTGAGATCGTGGGTGATGCTGCCTTTTGCGGTGCCGTAAAAATTGCCATACACCTCGGCGTGTTCCAGAAATTCGCCTTCAGCCAGCATGATCTGGAACTGTTCGCGGCTGACGAAATGGTAATCGCGTCCGTTGGTTTCGCCGGGACGCGGCGCGCGGGTGGTGTGGGAGACCGACAAGCGAATGGCCGGGTCGACTTTGAGCAAGGCTTTGACCAGGCTGGTTTTGCCGGCGCCGGACGGGGCGCTGACGACGTAAAGCACGCCGGATGAGGAAGATGGGGTCATGGTTGTTCCAGGTTCTCTTGTTCTGCTTATTCGATATTTTGCACTTGTTCGCGCATTTGTTCGATCAGTACCTTGAGTTCGAGCGATACGCGCGAGGTTTCCACCGCCACCGATTTTGAGCCCAGCGTATTGGCCTCTCGATGCAATTCCTGCATCAGAAAATCGAGCCGTTTGCCGACCGCGCCGGATTGAGTCAACACCCGGCGAACTTCCGCAAAATGGGTGGACAGGCGGGAAAGCTCCTCGTCGATGTCGGCTTTTTGCGCCGCCAGCACGATTTCCTGTGCCAGGCGTTCATGCCCGGCCTCGCCGAGTGCTGCATGCAGGCGTTCGGTCAGTTTGTCGCCCTGGGCGGCGATCAGGGTCGGCAGCAAGGGGCGCAGGGTTTCCACCTGGGCTTCGGCGGCGGCAAGGCGGTCGAGAATGTGCTGTTCGAGCTTGGCACCCTCACGCTGGCGACTTTCCTCCATCTCGTCCAGCGTGGCGCGCACCCCGGCCAGCACGGCTTCGTTCAGCGTATCTTGCGATTGCATGACCGCCGGCATTGCGCCCGGCCAGCGCAGGATGTCGTTGACGCTCAGGGACGCGCTGTCCGGCAGCCGTTGCTGCACTTCGGCTTGCCAGCGCGCCAAACGCTCAAGAATCGTCGGATTCAAGCCGTTATCGGGCGTGGCGACGGCATTCGGGTTGAGGCTGACGCGACATTCCACCTTGCCCCGCGTAAGCCGCTGCTGGATAAGTTCGCGCAACTGCGGTTCCAGGATGCGCACTTCGTCGGCGAGGCGGAAATGCAGTTCGAGATAACGCTGGTTGACGCTACGCAAGTCAAAATTGACGTTGGCATGCTCAAGGTTGATGCTGTGGGCGGCGAACCCGGTCATGCTGCTGGTCATATTCAAGGTGTGCGTGAGTTAAAAAAGATGGCTGGCGCATAGCCAGGGTGTATTTGATGGCTGGCGTGGCCGGTAAACTGCAAAAAGATAATAGACGTTCGATTATGGCGACTCAACCCAACCAGGCACTTCCAAACGGATACCGGCTGAACGAATACACCATTGTCCGCAAAATTGGCGGCGGTGGCTTCAGTTTGGTGTATCTGGCGCGCGATGATGCCAATCTGCCGGTGGCCATCAAGGAATACCTGCCGGGCGCGCTGGTGCTGCGTACCGAAGGCTCGGTCGTCGTGCAGGCCAACTCGACCGAAAACAACAATATTTTCCGGCACGGCATGAAGTGCTTTTTTGAAGAAGGCCGGGCGCTCGCCTGCATCAATCACCCCAACGTCATCCGCGTGGTCAACTTTTTCCGCGCCAATGACACGGTGTACATGGTGATGCGCTTCGAGCGGGGCAAGACCCTGCAGCAGCATATCCAGGCCAACCGCGGCAGTATCCGCGAAAGCTTCATCCGCCGGGTGTTTGCGCAGCTGCTGAACGGCCTGCGCGAAGTGCATACGCACAAACTGCTGCATCTCGACATCAAGCCGTCCAACATCTATATCCGTCTGGACGGTTCTCCGGTGCTGATCGACTTTGGAGCGGCGCGGCAAACGCTGACCCAGGAAGAAAGCAAGCTGCAGCCCATGTATACCCCGGGTTTTGCCGCGCCCGAGCAGTATCACAACCGTGAACGGCTTGGCCCCTGGAGTGATATTTACAGTGTGGGGGCGAGTTTGTATGCCTGTCTGGCGGGTTACCCCCCGCAGGCAGCCGATGCGCGCCTGCTCAACGATAAAATGGTGCCGGCACAGGTGAACTGGCGCGGTACCTACTCTGCGCAGTTGCTGGAAACCATCGACAACTGCCTCAAGCTCAACTATATGGAACGCCCGCAAAGTGTGTTTAGCTTGCAAAAGGTATTGATGGATAGCAGCTCGATGACGCTGCCAAGACCCTCGTTTTTGAGTAGCATCAAGCATTCACTGACCAAAGATCTGTTCTAAAGCTATCGCGATGAAATTCACCATTTACCAGGCGTCACGTCAGGGGGGCCGCAAAAACAACCAGGATCGGGTCGCCTATTCCTACAGTCGCGATGCCTTGTTGATGGTGGTGGCGGATGGCATGGGCGGTCACATGTACGGCGAAATCGCCGCGCAGATCGCGGTGCAGACCCTGACCGACCTGTTCCAGAAAATGGCCAAGCCGCGGCTGGACGACCCGATGGCTTTTCTGGCTGATGCAACGGCGCTTGCCCACAGTGCGATCAACGATTACGCCATTGCCCAGGACTTGCTCGAAATCCCGCACACCACTCTGGTGGCTTCGGTGGTGCAGGACAGCACGGCGTACTGGGCGCATGTGGGCGATTCCCGCCTGTATCTGTTCAGCGACGGCTGCCTGATCGCGCGTACCGAAGACCACACCGCCGTGGCGCAACTGGTGCGCGATGGCATCATCAGCGAAGAGGAAGCGGGCAACCACCCCGAGCGCAACAAAGTGTCCAATTGCCTCGGCGGCTATGCCATCCCGCAGGTGGAATGCAATGCACCGCTCCCGCTGACGGATGGCGACACCATGCTGCTCTGCACCGATGGCATCTGGGGCATGATCAATGCCCAGGAACTCGCTGCGTTGCTGCATGCGTATACGCTGGACGACGCGGTGCGCCATCTGATGGATCACGCCGAATTCCGGGGCGGCGAGCACGGCGACAATCTCAGCCTGATTGCCATGACCTGGGGCGAGGCGCGCATGCCAAGCAAAGACTCCATTTCGACCCTGGCGCTGCCAGACGGTGGCATCACCACCCAGATCAATGCGCATCGCCCGATCGCCGGTTCCGCTGCGGTGTCGGACGACGAGATCGAGCGCGCCATCGCTGAAATCCAGCAGGCGATCCAGAAAATTTCGGTTAAATAGGCAAGGCACACGCGCCGCGTGAGCGGGACACCTGCAGCGCGGTAAAATCGCGCTTTCCTTTTTTGTCCGCTGCCATGACTGCTTTCTCCCGCCCCAGTGGCCGCGCGCCCGATGCGCTGCGCGCCCTATCTTTCACCCGTGGTTACACCAAACATGCCGAAGGCTCGGTGCTGGTCGCCATGGGCGACACCCGCGTGCTGTGCACCGCCAGCGTGCTGGAGAAAATTCCGCCGCACAAAAAAGGCAGCGGCGAGGGCTGGGTGACCGCCGAATACGGCATGTTGCCGCGCTCCACCCACACCCGCAGCGACCGCGAAGCCGCGCGCGGCAAGCAGTCCGGGCGCACCCAGGAAATCCAGCGCCTGATCGGACGCAGCCTGCGCGCCGTGGTCGACCTGAAAAAGCTCGGCGAACGCACCTTGCACATCGACTGCGATGTATTGCAGGCGGACGGCGGCACCCGCTGCGCGAGCATCTGTGGCGCCTACGTGGCCGTTGCCGATGCCGTCGCCGGTCTGCTGCGCGACGGCAAACTAACCGAATCCCCGTTGAACGACAGCATTGCCGCGGTTTCGGTCGGCCTCTATCAGGGTGCAGCGGTGCTGGATCTCGATTATGTGGAAGACTTCGGCTGCGACACCGACATGAACGTGGTGATCACCGGCAGCGGCGGCATCGTCGAAGTGCAGGGCACCGCCGAAGGCGTGCCGTTTTCGCGCGCCGTCATGGACGCGCTGATCGACCTGGCCAGCGCGGGCATCACGGAAATTACCGCCGCCCAGCTTGCGGCGCTGTACGCATGAGCAAGCTCGTCATCGCCTCCGGCAACGCCGGCAAGCTGCGCGAAATCGCCCGCATCCTCGCACCGCTGGATATCCAGGCGGTGCCGCAATCCGAATTCGACGTGCCCGATTGCCCCGAGCCGCACGTCACCTTCGTCGAGAATTGCCTGGCCAAGGCGCGCCACGCCAGCGCGCACAGCGGTTTGCCCGCGCTGGCGGACGACTCCGGTATCTGCGTCGAAGCGCTCGGTGGCGCGCCCGGCGTCTATTCCGCGCGCTATGCCGGCGAGCCCAAGTCCGACCAGCGCAACAATGAGAAACTGATCGCCGCGCTGGCCAACGAGACCAATCGTCGCGCGCACTACACCTGCGTCATGGTCTACGTGCGCCACCCCGACGATCCGGAGCCGATCATTTCGGAAGGCCGCTGGCATGGCGAAATCATCGACACGCCGCGTGGCGAAAATGGCTTTGGTTACGACCCGTATTTCCTCGTTCCGCAATATGGCAAAACCGGCGCCGAGTTCGACGAAGACACCAAGAACGCCATCAGCCATCGCGGCCAGGCGCTGCGCGATCTGGTCAACAAGTTAAAGCAGCTTGGCTGAGTCCGTCGTTCGCTTTGCGGGCGGCGGGCTGACCGTCTCGCCGCCGCTGTCGCTCTACATCCACCTGCCGTGGTGCGTGAAGAAGTGCCCCTACTGCGACTTCAATTCGCATGCGGCGCAAGCGATTCCGGAAGCCGCCTACATCGACGCACTGCTGCTGGATCTGGAACGTGCACTGCCGGACATCTGGGGGCGCACCCTCCACACGGTGTTCTTCGGCGGCGGCACGCCCAGCCTGTTTTCGGCAGCAGGCATCGACCGCATTCTCACCGGCGTGCGCACCCTGACGCAGTTGTCGCCTGGCGCGGAGATCACGCTCGAAGCCAATCCTGGCACGGTGGAGGCGGCCAAATTCGCCGGCTTCCGCGCGGCAGGCGTCACGCGTGTCTCGCTCGGCATCCAGAGTTTCAATCCGCGTCACCTCAAGGCGCTCGGGCGCATTCACGATGATGCCGAAGCGCGCCGCGCGGCTGAACTCGCTGCCACCCATTTCGACACCTTCAACCTCGATCTGATGTACGCCTTGCCGGGGCAAACCCTGGCCGAGGCGCTGGCCGATATCGACACGGCGCTGAGCTTCCAGCCGCCGCATCTGTCGGCCTACCATCTGACCCTCGAACCGAATACGCCCTTCGGCCACACTGCGCCGCCTAATCTGCCTGATGATGACCTGGCCGCCGACATGCAGCTGGCGGTCGAAGCGCGGCTGATCGAGGCAGGCATGCAGCATTACGAAACCTCGGCCTACGCGCGGCCAAACCACGCCAGCCGCCACAATCTCAACTATTGGCAGTTCGGCGATTACCTCGGCATCGGTGCCGGCGCGCATTCCAAACTCAGCTTTCACGACCGCATCATTCGCCAGATGCGCACCAAGCATCCGCAGCAATACATGGACGCAGTGGCACAGGGCGCGCACATCGTCGACACCCGCACCCTGACCCGCGCCGACCTGCCGTTTGAATTCATGATGAATGCGTTGCGCTTGAATGAGGGCGTGCCTGCAGCCTTGTTCGAGGCGCGTACCGGGTTGCCGTTGATTGTGTGTACCGCCGCGCTGGAAAAGGCGCGTGCACAGGGTTTGCTGTTGCCTGGCGCTACCCGGCTGCAACCCAGCGTGCAGGGTCAGCGCTTTTTGAACGATCTGCTGGAATTGTTTCTGGCTTAAGCGCTGGCCGTGCGGAAGCCCGCAAACGCATCGCGTCGATGCGGCAAATAAAAATTGCGGAAGCCTGGTCGTTTGAGCCGCGCATCGGTCACCGGCCCGCCGCCGCGCAGTTCCTGGCGGGTGTGGAACCAGGGCTGCGAATAGTCGCGGTACGGATCGGGTTCAAATCCGGGGTAGGGGGCGAAAGCATCGCGCGTCCACTCCCAGCCGGCGCCCCAGTCAAAATCGGCCGACCCGGTAGCGTGCTGCCATTCGGCGGCACTGGGGAGACGGCGCCCCAGCCAGGCCGCACAGGCCTCGGCTTCAAAACCATTCACATGCAGCATGGGTGCGCCCGCGCGCAGCGGCGACCAGTGTGTAAAACGGCGTACCTGCCAGCCAGCCGCTGTCTTGCGCCAATACACCGGGTGAGTCGCGCCGCTGGCCGTGCGCCAGTCCCATCCCGCTTGCGACCACACCGCGCGATGCTGATAACCGCCCGCGTCAACGAAGGCGGCAAAGGTGGCCTCGCTTACCAGGCTGGCGTCGATGTCGCAGGCCGGAACGTGCACGGTATGGCACCATTTTTCGTTGTCGAAAACAAAGCCGTCATCGGCTCTGCTGCCCAGCGCCACGTCGGCCTCGGCAAGCGACAGCCGGCTGGCGAGCAGGGGCAGGTTGTCCGGCAGCGCCAGCGCAGCGGGTGGCGCATAACCCAGGTGTTGAAACGCCATCCACCAGGCCTCGATATGCATCAGCTCGTGATACAGGCACAGCTCGACCATATAGGCCAGCGCAGGACTGAACGCACTGCGCAGTCGGGCCGCCACCGCCGCGGTTACCTGGTCGGCATACGCATCGAGCGCTGCGGGTGGCAGCAAAGCCAGATCCCAGCGCGTGTCGTGCGGCACAGCGGACGAATCGTAAAGCGCATCGGCACCCGGCACCCGGCTGGCGGCGAGGCTGCCATCCGCTTGCGCGCGCAGGCACCAGCGTTCCTGAAACCACACGATGTGACCGAGCTCCCACAAGGGCGGATTCAGAACCGGGTCACGCGGCCCCAGCCAGCCCTCTGCCGGCAGGCAGGCGACGAGCGCACGCAGCTGCTCACGCGCCTGCGCCAGGCTGGCGATGAGCTGATCCGGCGTATGGCCGCTGACGGGACGATCAAGGTTCATGCTATATAGATACCCTAAATTCAAGCGACACTTTCAATTTAAACGACAGGTGAATTCTGAACATGAGCGAGCCCACTCTTAACCCTCCCGTCCGCCTGACCCAGTTTTCACATGGCGGCGGCTGCGGCTGCAAAATTGCGCCAGCCGTGCTGCGCGAAATTCTCGCCGGCACGCCTTTTACATCGAACATGGCGGCAGCCTATCCCGATCTGCTGGTGGGCATCGAACATGGCGACGACGCCGCGGTTTATCGCCTGAACGACGAACAGGCCATTGTCGCCACCACCGATTTTTTCATGCCGATTGTGGACGACCCCTATGAGTTTGGTCGCATCGCTGCAACCAATGCCCTGTCCGATGTGTATTCCATGGGCGGGCGGCCACTGTTCGCGCTCGCCATTGTCGGCATGCCGATCGGCAAGCTGTCCAACGACGTCATCCGGCAGATTCTCGCGGGTGGCGAAGCGGTGTGCAAGGCGGCCGGCATTCCGATTGCGGGCGGCCATTCCATCGACGCGCCGGAACCGATTTATGGTCTGGTCGGCATCGGCGTGGTCGACCCGCGCCGCGTCAAGAAAAACTCGGGCGGCCAGGCGGGCGATGTGCTGATTCTCGGCAAGCCGCTCGGGGTCGGCATCTACAGCGCCGCGCTTAAAAAAGAGGCGCTTAGCGCCGATCGATATGCGGCCATGATCGCCGCCACGACCCAGCTCAACACCGCCGGCACCGATCTCGCAGGAATAGACGGTGTCCACGCGCTCACCGACATCACCGGCTTTGGCCTTGCCGGCCACCTGCTCGAAATCACTCGTGCCTCGAAGCTGGCCGCACGCATTGAACTCGCGCGCCTGCCCCTGCTGCCAGGGGTGGCTGAACTCGCACAGTCTGGCCACATCACCGGCGCCAGCCAGCGCAACTGGGCGGGCTACGGCGCTGAAGTCAATCTGCCAGAAGGCATCGCCGACTGGCAACAGGCGCTCCTGAGCGACCCGCAAACCAGTGGCGGCTTGCTGGTGAGTTGCGCACCCGAATCGCGTCAGGCCGTGCTCGATGTGTTTCACCAGCACGGCTTTGCCGGCGCGGTGGAAATCGGCAGCCTGCAGGCGGGAACCAACGTGACGGTCGTCGCCTGAATGACGCTGCAGTTTTTTGACTTTCCCGCTGCACGCGACGACCTGCGCGCCGATGTGCTGGCGGGGCTGGCCGCGCAACCCAAAGCCATCCCGCCCAAATACTTCTACGACGAAGCCGGTTGCCGCCTGTTCGCGGCCATCTGCGCGCAGCCCGAATACGTGCTCTGCCGCACCGAGCGCGCGCTGATGGAACAACACTTGCCCGAGATCGCCGCCGCCATCGGTGCGGTCGATTGCGTCATCGAGCCGGGCGCGGGCGACTGCCTCAAAGTCCGCGCCCTGCTCGGCGCGTTGCACCCCGATCAACTCGTGGTGCTGGACATTGCCGGTGCACCCCTCGCCGCTGCCGCCGAGTTGCTTGCCAACGACTACCCCGGGGTGGCGGTGACCGCGCTGGGCATGGACTTCATTCACAATCTGGAAGCCGCCGCGCCTTACCTCACGGCAGATCGGCGGCTGGTCTATTACCCCGGCTCCAGCATCGGCAACTTCGCGCCGGCTGACGCCGCCGCCTTGCTCGCGCGCTTTCGCCAGTTGGCAGGCGAAGCGGGCCAGTTGCTCATCGGCTTCGATCTCAAGAAAGACCCCGCCCAACTACACCAGGCCTACAACGACGGCGCGGGCGTCACCGCCGCGTTCAACCTGAATTTGCTGGCGCGTTTGAACCGCGAACTCGACGCCAACTTCGACCTCAGCCAGTTCCGCCACTACGCCTTTTACAACCTGATCGCCGGGCGCATCGAAATGCACCTGGTCAGCCTGGTTGAACAAACCGTCAGCGTGGCGGGCCAGCGTTTTCATTTCAATCTGGGCGAAGCGCTGCACACCGAAAACTCCTACAAATTCCGCAGCGACGAATTCAGTGCCATCGCGGCAAGCGCCGGCTGGAAACTGATTCGCGGCTGGGAGCGGGAGGGGTTTGCCGTTCAGTTGTATGGGTAAGACAGCCGGGTTTGAACTGCGCGAGTGGCGGTAGTCGGCCAGAAGCGGTCATCTGAGCCTTTCTCCCACAACAGACATTTGGTCCGGATTATCATTGCATAAGCGGACAAACAACGCGGCGAACCAACCATGAATCAAGCAGTTACGGCACATCGGCATGTTCTGCGAATTCAGTTGCCGGCTGGTCTGGTGAATAATTGTTAGGCAACGGGAACGCACATGAACCTGAGCAGGCTCAGTAAATTCACTCCAGTAGCAGTTAGTGCTCTTGCCTTTGCTCTTCTGGTATCTCACACCTTCGACTGGGGAAATCTTAGTGTCGATACAACGAGCATCTTGCTGCTCGTTGTAATCGTTTTGGCCCCGCTGAGTGAGTTGGTCAAAAAAATTAAAATTGGGGACTTTGAGGCTGAAATCGGATCAAGGGAAGTCGAGAAGGTTAGCGAAAACCTGAAGTCTTCAGAAATTGGCGAACCTGAAAAGCCAAACCTAATTCATTCTGATATTCCAAAATTGGTCGAATCAGATCCTCAGCTTGGTATGGCAAAGCTCAGGATAGAGTTGGAACGACTCTTAAAAGCCATATATTTCCGCGTCGAACAACCTGAACTTGATATTGATAAGGTGCCTCTAAATAGGCTGCTGAACGAGCTCGCAGAAAAGCGGGTGATTCCTGTTGCGCTACAGTCCAGTGTTCGAGACGTTCTTTCTCTGGCAAATCGAGCGATACATGGCGAGTCTATCAAAGCCCAAGACGCGGAGAGTTTGGCTAACCTGGGGGTAAAGGTCATAACGGAGCTTCGTCGAATATTCAGGGGGTTGCCTGGTAAAGCAGTTGAAAAACGCCCAATCAGCAAAGAGCAAGAGAAGCGTTACTCAGGGGCAAAATACAAAGTCACAGCGATCACTCCCTATGTTGATGAGCCTTATCTCAGCACCTATGTCCTGGACAAAAAAGGTATGGATGAATTCCTCAATGGCTACCATGAATACGCGCAGTACATTGTTGGGGTTGAGGTTTTCGATGACACCCATAACGCCGAATAAATGCAGGCAAGGGACGCTCCTGACGTCGCGCCTCTGCTGCAAGCGTTGAACGTTTGCTTTTCGAACCGACCAATATCCGCTTTGGGTTGTAGGTTCAACCGATCGACGCAACAGATTGGGTAAATCGTTCAGCCTTCCCCCAAACCTTCCCGACTCGCCTGAAACCCTCTCGTTCATGAACCCCGTGACCCGCTGCGCAGGTCGCGGGGTGGTGGCTGTTCACTCCAAACTGTCCAGCGGCTGCGGTTCGCCGATGAAATACCCCTGCACGCAATCGACCCCCATTTCGACCAGTGTGGCGAGGAGGTCGGGGTCTTCGATGAAGCCAGCCACGGTCTTGATCCCCAGGAAGCTGCCGGTTTCCAGGATGGATCGCACCAGGGCTTCGTCGATCATGCTGGTGCCAATTTCGCGTACCAGGGTGCGGTCGATTTTCAGGTAGTCGAGCTTCATGCTCTTCAGGCTGGTGTAGGAACTGCTGCCGATGCCGAAGTCGTCGAGGGTGAAGCGGCAGCCGTGGCGCTGGAGTTGGCGCATGAACAGCTGGGTCTGGGCATGGCCTTCGACGGCATCGGCTTCGCTGATTTCGAAAATAAGCTTGTTGCCGGGCAGGTCGCCGCGCACCAGTTCGGCCAGCAGGAACTTGAGGAACAGCGGATTGGTGACCGACTGGCCGGACAGGTTGATCGACAGGCCGCCGATCGACGCGACCTTTTCAGGGTGGTCGCGCATCCAGTGCAGGACGGTTTTCACCACCCAGCGATCGATCTCGGTGATGCGTTGCAGGCGGGCGGCGACGTCGATCAGGTCGCCCGTGGCGATGGCGCGTTCGTCATGCGCGGTGGGGTGTAGCAGCACTTCGTAATACAGCGGGGTGCGCGTGGCGTCGGCTGCAGCCACCACCGGCTGGCAGTTGAGGCTGAGCTGGTTGTTGGCGAGGATGGCGGTGAGTTCGTGCGCCCACTGCGCCAGCGCCAGCACGCCGCTGTCGTTGACTTCGCTGCTGTACAGCACCACCGCCTGCCCCGATTCGCGGGCGCGGGCGCTGGCAGCGTTGGCGTTGTCGAAATAGGTTTCCGGGCTGAGGCAGTCGCTGGCCCACATCAGGCCCGCCGCCATTTGCACGCGGTAGCGTATGCCATTGATTTCCTGCGGATGGGCGGTCAGTGTGCTCAATAGCGTTTCGGCCTGGGTTTGGGCAGCTTCGCCGTCGGTGGCCTCGATCCAGAATGCCAGACCGGATTCACCGGCGCGCGCCAGTTGGGCGCTGGCAGGCAGCAGGGTCGGCAGCAGTTGGGCGAGATCGCGCAGGATGGGAATGCGCGTTTCACTTCCCACCGCCTCACCCGCCGGGTTGTGGATGTCGAGCTGGATGACGCCGACGGCATAGCCGCCCACTGTTGTCTGGCTGCGCAACCAGGCGCGACGGATCGCGCGGAAAAAACTCTTGCGGTTGGCCAGGCCTGTGGCGGAGTCGTGCGAGGCCTGCCACAGCAGGTCGCGCTGCATTTTCTGGATCATCGCGCTGTAGGAGCGATCCATCAGCGGCAGCTCGAGGTCTTCGGTCCATTCCGCATCGCCTTCTTCCAGCGTTTGCAGCAATTCGGGTCGCTTGAGGTCGAGTTTTTTGATGCCGCGATAGTTGGCGAATACGTACACGTGCGGCTGGTCACCGATCCAGATCAGGTTGAGCGGCGTGTCCTGCGACTTGAATTGCAGCCAGTCGCCAACGCGCAGGCGCTCGGCCAGGTTGTCCTGGGCTTCGCTGAGCGGCTCGCTGGCGGCATCGATCAGGCGGGCGGCAATCGCGGTGCGCGGGTGCTGCGATTTGTCGGTTTCGAACAGCGCGGATGCAAGCTGGTCGACGATGCGGTCCTGCGCGAATTTGTCGGCGCAAACCTGAGTGAGTTCCTGGTCGATACGCTGCAGCAGGGCCTGAATATCGGTGGCCGTCGGCGGCTCGGCGAGATCCGGATCCAGCCAGCCACATAATTGCCGCAACACCTGCCAGGCTTCGCGTGCTTCGTCGCTGTCGATCCCGTGGCGCATTTCCGCAATGAACAACACATTGCGCCAGCCACCGTTCAGCAGTTCGATCACGGCGTTGGGCACCGGCTGGGTGTCCAGCCGCGCCAGCAGTTCGCGCAGGATGCGCTGCTTGACGATTTCGGCGTTCTGGCGGCCTTCGCACATTTCCTGCAAACGGAATACGCGTGCGGCGCGCTCGCTCAACAGTGGCTTGACCACGCGTTCGAGCTGGGTGCGCGCCTCTTCGAACACGCCCGGGTTTTTGTCGGCTTCGGCATTGATGCGGTCGGTCCAGCGGCTCATCAGCCGCATCAGACGCGCATCGCCGATTTTGCCGTCGTCGCCCGCCACCATGCTGATGCGGTCGAGCGTGTTCAACACCTTGTGCGCGGGATGGCTGGGCGAGTTGAGGAACTGCGGGTCGGACATGGCCAGCTTGACGAGGCTGGTTTCAAGCTGCTGGAAAAACGGCCGCATTCCTTCGCTGACGGTTTTTTCGGCGTGCATGGTGTCGAACAGCGCGCCGAACATGTCGACCGAACGTTGCATCTCCTGAGTAACCGCTGGCGGCAAGGCGCCCGCTGCCGCCAGACGCTGCAATACCGGTGAATGCGCCACGCCGGGAACGCCCATCTGCATTGCTTGACTGCCGCCCGCCCCGGCTGGCTGCGCGTAGCCACCCTGGTTCGTCTGCGAAGCCGGTGCGCCCGAGGGCATCGGGGCGCCGGGTGCCGCGTTGCCCTGGGCGCTCTGATTGCGCTGAAAAAAATCCATCAGGGAACTGGTCAGGCGGCTGAGTGCGCCCTTTGGAGGCGAGGTGCCGGCCGGACTTGCTTCCGCTTGGTCTGGCACAGCCTGGGGGGTATTGGCAGGCGTCGGGGGCGCTGTCGGGGTGGCGTGCTGTGACTGGGTTTCCACCTGCGAAACCGGAAGCATCGCCAGCAATTCCGAATACAAGGGGGCGAGCTGGTCGGACAACACGTCGCGCAAGGTGGCATAGGTTACTTGCCGGGCGCGCGCCGATACCGGAACATCCTGCACCGCACTGCGGAAAGCATGGCCGATGACACTGGGGCCGAACGGATTGGTGTTGTGGTCGCAGGCAAAGCCGAATAACTGGCCGATGCGCGGTTCGATATCGGCCAGTTGCTCGTGGAACTGCTCTTCCAGCTTGTGGGCATCGGTGGACGTGGCAAGCCAGTCTTCAAAATCCAGCTCGTCTACCAGGGCCAGGCCGCCGTCGTTGGGGCTTGATTTGATCTGGGCCTGACGGGTTTGATTCTGCTTTAGCGCGTCCATTACCTGCTGCACAAAGCGGGTTTGCACCAGGGTGGCGTGCTGGTTGAATTCGTGCATCGCGCTCAATAATCCGCTGTGCTCGACAATGCCGGTCGCCAGAATTGCCGCCGCGCCGAGTTTGTCGCCCAGCGCACGCATCATCTGGTCGTGTGCCTGCAGCAGGGTTTCGTTCAATAGCGTAGTGCTGGCTTGACGCAGATGAGGGAAGGCTTCCGAGGTGGGCAACGCAGCGAGTTTCTGCCGATGACTCGCCATCCGCAGCTTCTGCAGCGCACGCAGCGCGTCGAGCGGCTGGCGGATGAAGGCGACGCCGACGCCGAGTGGGCTCAGCCGTTTAAGCAGCGCGGGCACCTGGAAGTTGAGCGTGGCGTTGCTCGACGCCGAGGTGAAGACAATTTCCACCTCGGCATTGGCACGCTTGGCCAGCGCCGCGATGGCCACTTCCGGATTGGTGAATTTGAGGAAAAGCCCGCCCACGCAAAAATCACGAATCTCGCAGGCGATTTCGGGATGCCCGGCTTGCGTGATGATGGCCGCCTGGGATACCTGAAAACGCTTGTCACGCCGCAAGTCCTGGCCGGCGTGCCGGCTGTCAATCTCGTTGTTCATCATTCCCTCTGCTTCGCTTGATTTTGCCCCGATTATAGGGTGGGGCGCCCGGGTTTGACGGGGTGCCGATAACGTGACATGCGCCTGCGGTTGTCGCAGGTCGGCGGGTTTTGATAGACTGGCGCGCATGACCCCGGCCATGCTGTCCTTTTTTAGCTGCTTTTATCCCTCGCCCAAGGCGGTCGGGAGGCGCTGAACTGGTCAGCTTGCTTAACGAAACCGCCAGCCCGCTGGCGGTTTTTTGTTTAAGCCGCCGCTGCATAAACCCAGGAGCCACACCATGACGACCACCCGCACCGACGACACCCGCATCGAGCAAAGCGGCGAACTGCTCGCCCCGATGCAGATCATGCGGGAACTCCGCGCCAACGAAACCGTGCTGGCGCATGTGACGCGCGCGCGCAGCGCCATTCATGATGTGCTGCGTGGCGCGGATGACCGCCTGTTCATCGTCGTCGGGCCCTGCTCGATCCACGATCCGGCTGCGGCGATCGATTACGCGAAAAAGCTGAAGCTGCTGGCCGATGAGCTGGCGCACGAAATCATCATCGTCATGCGCGTGTACTTCGAAAAGCCCCGCACCACCGTTGGCTGGAAAGGGCTCATCAACGACCCGCATCTGGACGAAAGCCACGACATCAATGAAGGCCTGCGCCTGGCGCGCAAGCTCCTGCTGGAAATCAACGAAATCGGCCTGCCCTGCGCCACCGAGTTTCTCGACCTGATTTCGCCGCAATACATCGCCGACCTGGTGAGCTGGGGCGCCATCGGCGCGCGCACCACCGAGTCGCAGTCGCACCGCCAGCTGGCTTCCGGCTTGTCGTGCCCGGTCGGCTTCAAGAACGGTACCGACGGCAGCCTGCGCATCGCGGCCGATGCGATCAAGGCCGCCGCCGCGCGTCACCATTTCATCTCGATCACCAAATCGGGCCATGTCGGCGTGTTCAGCACTTCCGGCAATGAAGACACCCATGTGATCCTGCGTGGCGGCAAAACACCGAACTACGATGCCGCCAACGTCGAGGTGGCCTGCCAGGAACTCGCTGCCGCAGGCTTGCGCCCGCAGGTGATGATCGATTTTTCCCATGCCAACGCCAGCAAGCAGTACCAGCGCCAGATCGACGTCGGTGCCGATGTCGCCGCGCAGGTGGCGGGCGGCGACACCCGCATCATCGGCATGATGGTCGAAAGCCATTTGACTGCGGGACGGCAGGACCTCATCCCCGGCCAGCCGCTGGCCTATGCGCAATCCATTACTGACGCCTGTATCGGCTGGGACGACACGATCCCGCTGCTGCGAATGCTGGCGGATGCGGTGAAAAAGCGCCGGTTGGCGGTGCCGGCGGATGAGGAATAATCCCGGTCTTTGCTCGCAGCAAGGTGGCTTTGGCCCGATTGCGCGTTAAAGCGCCGCTTCAGCATGGCTTTGCCGGTTTTTCTATAGGGTGCGCCGCGCATCTGCGTTAAAATGCTCGCGGCGGGTCTCCCCGCATGGCTAGTTCGTGAATCGGGTCAGGTCCGGAAGGAAGCAGCCCCAGCGAGCGATGCCAGTGCCGGGGTCAGGCTCGCCACTTTTTTTCAGGATTCAGGGGTCAGGATTCAGGGATCAGGATGTGACGCTTGCGCAAGCGCAAACCGTTGAAAAATCGCTTTTTCCTGACCTCTGAATCCTGGCCGCTGACCCCTAGCCCCTCACCATGACTGATCTCTTCGGCGAATCTGCTTCTCCCGCACTGGCGCTGGCGCGCAAGTGGCGGCCGCGCGTGTTCGCTGATCTCAAGGGGCAGGAGCATGTGGTGCGGGCGCTCTCGAATGCGCTGACGCAGGGGCGGCTGCATCATGCCTATCTGCTGACCGGTACGCGCGGGGTGGGCAAGACCACGCTGGCGCGGATTCTGGCCAAGTGCCTCAATTGCGAAACCGGCGTCACCGCCACGCCATGCGGCGTGTGCTCGGCCTGCACCCAGATCGATGCCGGACGGTTTGTCGACTTGCTGGAGCTCGACGCGGCGTCGAATACTGGCGTCGACAACATGCGTGAAGTGCTCGACAACGCGCAATACGCGCCGACGGTTGGTCGCTACAAGGTCTACATCATCGACGAAGTGCACATGCTGTCGAAACCCGCGTTCAACTCGATGTTGAAGACGCTGGAAGAGCCGCCCGCACACGTCAAATTCATTCTCGCCACCACTGACCCGCAGAAGATTCCGGTGACGGTGTTGTCGCGCTGCCTGCAGTTCAACCTGAAGCCGATGCCGCCTGCGCTGGTGGCGCAGCATCTGGCCGAAGTGCTGGCTGACGAAAACGTCAACGCCGAGCCGGCGGCGTTGAACCTGTTGGCGCGCGCAGCGGCGGGCAGTATGCGCGACGCGCTTTCGCTGACCGATCAGGCGATCGCCTACGGTGGCGGCGCCATCGAAGCGGCAGGTGTCGAGGCGATGCTCGGTACGGTGCGGCGCGATTATCTGTTTGATCTGCTCGATGCGCTGGCGGCGAACGATGCCGATGGCCTGATGCAGCAGGCGCAGCAACTTGCCGAAGGCGGCATGGCGTTCGATGCGGCGCTGCAGGACATGGGCAGCCTGCTGACACAGCTGGCGTTGATGTTGCATGCGCCCGACTCAATTAAAAGCGGCGCGCTGGAAGCCAGCTTTGAGGATGAACGGATGCAGATGGCGGCGAGCCAGCTCAATGCCGAAACCGTGCAGCTGTATTACCAGATTGTGCTGAATGGCCGCCGAGATTTGCCCTATGCGCCGGATGAGGTGTCGGGGTTTTGCATGACGCTGCTGCGGATGCTGGCGTTTGCACCGGGCGCGGGGAACCGTACGCCGCAGGAGCGTCCGGCGCCGGCGCGGGTGGCGACAGCATCACGGGTTGAACCCGCGCCGCGTGCGGCTATGCTGGCGGCCGCACCGGTCGCCGCACCTGTGGCTGTGCCCGCTGCGTCACCTGCGCCGGTTATTGCAGCGCCTGATGTGGCGTCGCCGGTCGCTGCTCTTCCGTCCGCACCTGAACCCGCATTGATCGCCAGTGAACCGACGCCGCATGCAGCCTGGGACTGGCTCGCCGTTGTCGCGTCCCTGCGCCTCGGCGGTATGGCCAAGATGCTGGCTGACCACTGCGAGCTGGTAGCGCAGACGGACGCGTCGGTGATGCTGCGCGTCGCCGAAGCGCATAAACATCTGCTCGACCGTGCCTATCAGGACAAGCTGGTGGCAGCGCTGCGCGACAAGTTTGGCCCAGCCCTCACCGTGTCAATCGAGCTGGGCGCGGCGGTTGAGAAAACCCCGCAGCAGGTACGCACCCGCATCAAGGATGAGCGCCAGGCTGAAGCCGTGGCGGCCATCGAGTCCGATCCATTCGTGCGTGAGCTGGTCGAGCAGTTTGGCGGCCAGATCGACGCCTCAACCATTCAACCCTTAGGAGAATCAACATGATGAAAGGCGGCATCGGCAACATGATGAAGCAGGTTCAGCAAGTGCAGGAAAACATGGCCAAAATGCAGGCCAAGCTGGCTGAAATCGAAATCGAAGGGCAAAGCGGCGCAGGCATGGTCAAGGTCACGATGACCTGCAAATACGACGTGCGCCGCGTCACCATTGACCCCAGCCTGATGGGCGATGACAAGGAGATGCTGGAAGACCTGATCGCCGCCGCCATGAACGACGCGGTGCGCAAGGTCGAGTCCACCGTGCAGGAAAAAATGGGCAGCGTCACCGCCGGCCTGCCAATTCCGCCCGGGATGAAGCTGCCTTTCTGAGAACCCACCGAGATGCAACCCGCCGCGCTGGAAAACCTGATCAGTGCGCTGCGCGTGCTGCCCGGCGTGGGCCCCAAGTCTGCCGCACGCATGGCGTATCACTTGTTGCAGCGCGACCGGCGCGGTGCTGAATCGCTGGTGGGCGCGCTCAACCATGCGCTGACGCATCTGCATCATTGCAGCCTGTGCAACAATTTTTCCGAAGCCGAGGTGTGTGAGGTCTGCTTGAGCCCGCGCCGCGACAAACGGCAACTGGCTGTGGTCGAAATGCCCGCCGACTTCAACATGATGGAAGCCACTCAAAGCTACAACGGCCTTTACTTTGTGCTGATGGGGCGCTTGAGTCCGCTCGACGGCATCGGTCCGCGCGAGATCCATCTCGATCGCCTGATCGCCCGGGCGCTGGATGGCGTGGTCGAGGAAGTGCTGCTCGCCACCAACTTCACCCCCGAAGGCGAGGCCACCGCGCACACCATCGGCGAACTGCTGAAAGCGCGCGGCATCAAGGTCAGCCGGCTGGCGCGTGGCGTGCCGGTCGGCGGCGAGCTGGAGTATGTCGACAGCGGCACGCTGGCGCAGGCCGTGCGCGACAGACGCACCGTTTAACGTGACGCGCAGGCGCACTGTTTAACCAATCTAATAACCAATACCGGACAACACGATGGAACTCACTGCACTCACCGCCTTGTCGCCGCTGGATGGCCGCTACGGCAGCAAGATCGAAAGCCTGCGCGATTTTTTCAGCGAATATGCGCTGATCAAATACCGCGTCATTGTCGAGATTGAATGGCTGAAGGCGCTGGCGGCTGAAACCGCCATCGCTGAAGTCCCTGCGTTTTCCGAAGCGGCCATTGGCTTGCTCGATGGCATCGCCGACACCTTTTCGGTGGCGGATGCCGAACGCGTCAAGGCGATCGAGGCGACGACCAATCACGACGTCAAGGCGGTCGAGTATTTCCTCAAG
>MGZO01000115.1:74452-77758 GCA_001802655.1 Hydrogenophilales bacterium RIFOXYD1_FULL_62_11 | reverse complement strand
CAGCGTACGCGCCGTGTTGTCCACGCCATAGTGTTTACACAGGGCATCCAGATTGTTGCGCTGCCCGGGACGCAGGGCCTTGGCCATGGCCAGGGTATCGATGACGCCGTCGCACCAGTTGGGCAGCGGCTTCATCTCCAGCTGGCGCAGCTCCATATTAAGGAAGCCCACGTCGAACGGCGCGTTATGAATGATCAGTTCGGCGCCCTGGATAAAGTCGACGAATTCCTGCGCCACGTCGGCAAAGCGCGGCTTGTCCTGCAAAAATTCGGGGGTGATGCCGTGAACCTGCATCGCACCGGCGTCAATATCGCGATCCGGATTCACATAACGATGCAGATGGTTACCGGTGAGCCGCCGGTTGACCATTTCGACCGCCGCCACCTCGATGATGCGATGCCCTTGATTGGGATCAAGGCCCGTGGTTTCAGTATCCAGAATGATTTGTCGCATGGATTCAGTCCGACCTTATTGCGCCTGCAACACGCCCTGGTTGGCCAATTCGTCCGCGCGTTCGTTTTCCGGATGGCCATTATGTCCACGCACCCATATCCATTCGATACGATGTTGCTGGCTCAGGCTTTCCAGTTGCTGCCACAGATCCTGATTTTTAACCGGCTTGCCGTCACTGGTACGCCAGTTGCGGCGCTTCCAGCCGGGCAACCATTCGCTGATGCCTTTTTGCACATATTGCGAGTCGGTATGGACTTCAACCGTAGAGGGGTGCTTGATTGATTCCAGCGCACGGATGACAGCCGTCATTTCCATGCGGTTGTTGGTGGTATCCCGCTCGCCGCCGCAGATCTCCTTGCGGTGGCCGTCGGTTACCAGCAACGCACCCCAGCCCCCCACGCCGGGGTTGCCCTTGCAGGCGCCATCGCTGTAGATATAAATAGTGTCAGAGGTCACGACTGATCCGATGCTGGTTGATATTGATGACTTTTGCGTTCAGCACTTTTGCTGCCGGTGCCAGCAAACGCGGCGCCAAAGCGGGTTTCCACTGCGGCAGAATGACGTGCATGCCCTGTACGCGTTTAATCGCCTGCAAAAAATACACACCGCCGCCCATCGCCCACCAACGGTCGCCCGCCGGCTCCATGAAACGCAGCCGCCGCAGCCATTTTTCTCGATTGATCGGTGGACGGTAACAGCACATGCTGCCGCCCGCCACTTCCATCCCCAGCAAAACCATCCAGTCCTTCACCCGCGAAATGTTCAAAAAATTGCCGTTCCAGGGATAGCCGCGTTCATTTCCCTTCAACTGATGCGCCAGCCCCCACAAACTGCGCGGATTGAAGCCCGCCAGCACCAGCCGGCCCTCCGGGCGCAACACACGCTCGGCTTCGCGCAAAACCTGATGCGGGTTCGAGCTGAATTCAAGCACATGCGGCAGCAACAGCAAATCCAGCGACTGCCCTTCAAACGGCAAAAACATCGGATCGGCATGCACCTGGGCGGGGGCCTCCACGGCACAGGTCACGCGCAGCGGGATACGGCTGTTTCGCAAAAAATCGATTTGCGGCAAACCCACTTGCACCGCATTGAAGCCGAACACGTCCGATACGGCCTGGTCGAAATAACGCTGTTCGCGAAACAGCAAATGCTGCCCCAGCGGGGATTCAAACCATCCGGCATCCAGCTTGGATAACATAGTCCTTCTCCTGTTTCACCGACATGCCATGTTGACACTCATTTCCCTGCCTGCGTTCGACGACAATTACATCTGGGTGTTGCACGATGGCCGCCACGCAGTCGCCGTCGATCCGGGCGATCCGGCGCCGTTGATCGCGTTTCTTGATGCGCATCAACTCAAGTTGACGGCCGTGCTGATTACCCACCATCACCGCGACCATACTGGCGGCAACCTCGTGCTGCGTCAACGCTACAACTGTGCCATCCACGCACCGGACAACCCCCGGATTCCCGGCGTGACGCACAGGCTGTGTGGGGGCGATTCGGTCAGCCTCGCCGAGCCTGCCGTGCACTTCGACGTGCTGGCGACACCGGGTCACACGCTCGACCACATCAGCTACGTCGGCCACGGAAATTTGTTCTGTGGAGATACGGTATTCGGCTGCGGGTGCGGGAAACTGTTCGAGGGCACACCAGCGATGATGGCGGCCAGTCTCGACACCATTCTGACGCTGCCCGATGCTACCCGAGTCTGCTGTGCGCATGAATACACCCTGAGTAATATTGACTTCGCCAAAACCATCGCAGGCGACAATCCCAAACTGCTGGCGCGCGAACATACCGACCGTAATCTGCGTGCACAGCGACAGCCCACTCTGCCCTCGACTCTGGCGCTGGAAAAGGCCACTAATCCCTTTCTGCGTTTTCACGAGCCGGACATGACGGCTTTTGCCGCTGCATATCTGAAGCGTCCGAATCCCGGTCCGGCCGAGGTGTTTGGAGCCATTCGCGCCGCCAAGGATGAATGGGATCGCTAAACATCGGGCAGAGCGGTTAAAATGGCCACCGTGATTGAACACGGGAGCCGATCTTGCCCGGTATCAAAGTAACTCAAAAGGCATTGACCAAGCTCGGTCTTGCAGTGTTAAGTGCCTGTATCAGCCTGACGGTTTGTGCAGACGACGTTTACAGCAGCACCCAGTCGCTGCAATGGGGCGACAGCGCAGTCAACAATGAAACCGACACTGAAACGGCAAGCGAGCTTGGCCAGGAGGATGTCTGGCTGCGTGTCCGCAGTGGTTTCAAGATCGATGATGCCGCCTCGGATAACCCACTCGTGGCCGTTCACGAATCTCGGTATGCCGCGCAGCCGGACTCCATCCTCCGCATGGTCAATCGATCGCGCCGTTATCTGTATCACATCGTTCAGGAAGTCGACCGGCGCGGAATGCCGATGGAAATTGCCTTGTTGCCGATGATCGAAAGTGCGTTCAAATCGACCGCGCTCTCAACCTCGGCAGCTTCCGGCATCTGGCAATTCATTCCCTCGACAGGCCGCCATTACGGACTCAAGCAGGATGCCTGGTACGACGGCCGCCGCGATTTTCCAGCCGCCACCAATGCCGCGCTGGATTACCTCAGCAAGCTTTACCTCGATTTTGGCGATTGGCAACTCGCCTTGGCTGCTTACAACTGCGGCGAAGGCTGCGTGGGGCGCGCGATCCAGAAAAATGTACAGCAAGGCCTGCCCACCGATTACGCCAGCCTGCCTCTCCCTGCCGAAACCCGGAATTACGTCCCCAAGCTGCTGGCCATCAAGAACCTGATTCGCAACCCGGAACAATATGGTCTGGTTATCGACAGCCTGCCCAATCAGCAGTACTTCAACCAGAT
>MGZO01000115.1:72323-74444 GCA_001802655.1 Hydrogenophilales bacterium RIFOXYD1_FULL_62_11 | reverse complement strand
GCGCCAATCTGGACATGCACTCCGCCGCCCGGTTGGCCGACATGAACAACGATGAGTTCATGGCCTTGAATGCTGCGTTCCCACGCAATCTCATCCGTTCCGACACCCCCGTCAACCTACTTGTTCCAGTCGAAAAAGCCGATCAGTTCCAGCGCAATCTGGAAGCAGGCAACTGGGACTCCTGGCAGCCTTATGCCGCAAGGAAAGGCGAGCGTCCGGCAAACATCGCCAAGCGCTTTGATGTCAGCCTCGCCCGTCTTACCGAACTCAACCAGTTTCGCCTCAAAAACGGCAAACTGGTGAACGCACAGACCATCCTGGTTCCAGTCAAAGGCCGTGGCGAGGGGGCGAGGCTTGAGGAGGACATACCCGAAGATGCCGCACCCGCCAGCCCGAATCCGGCTCAGCATGTGGTGCAGCGCGGTGAAACCCTGTATGGCGTCGCGCGCCGCTATGGCGTAAGTGCGGCCCAACTCACTGCGGCCAACCCTGGACTTGATACCAACCTCAAAGTCAACCAGCGTATTCACTTACCTGAAGTAAACACGGCAGGCGTCCGCGATGTGGCCTATTCTCGGCAGGCCACCCCGATTCCACGCCCTAACAAGTCAGCCAAGTCCACGCTCTATACCGTTAAACGGGGCGACACCCTGCACACCATCGCCCAACGCTTTGACGTCAAGCTGTCCGAAATAAAATCGTGGAATCCCGACCTGAAAGACAGCGGCAGGGTTCAGGCAGGGCAGACCGTCATCGTCAACAAATCCTGAACTGAATTCAATCAGTCAGGTGCCGGTGGCTCGCCCGACTTGTCCGACATCACCAGCCCCACACCCACCGCTGCCAGCACGCCCCACAGCACGGCCGCCCAGATGCCCAGCGCATCCGACAGCTGTCCCATGAAAATCAACATCAGCATGGCGACGGTCAACACGGCATTGCCGAGCCAGAAATTGCGCTTGTGTTTGCCCGTATTCAATTGAAGCTCCACTCTGAAAATGGACAGGGTATCTGGAATTGACGGCTGAAAGAATCCAGTTCAGCAGATTTACGATCAGGCAGCCCCAAGTGTTGAAAGGCAACATGCACGACGGGATTAGACCTTCTGTCGTCATTGATGCCGATCCTGGTGAAGTGTCTGGTTGTCGGCCGTTGCTAACCGTCACAATAAAACGGCGGCATGTATCCAGTCCTGTTCTTTGCCTGAAAAAAATCCGACAGGTCAGCGTTCCAGGATGAACTTCAGGGCCTCCTCGGCCGGCAGGGGTTTGCTGAAGAGGAAGCCTTGCATGAAGTCGCACTGGTGCTGGATCAGGTAGTCGCGCTGGGCTTCGGTTTCAACGCCTTCTGCAGTCACTTTCAGGCCGAGATTGTGTGCCAGGGCCAAGGTGGCGGCGCTGATCTCAGCATCGCTCGGGTCGGTTTCGATATCGCGAACGAAGGTGCGGTCCAGCTTCAACACTTGAATAGGCAGGCGCTTGAGATAAGCAAGAGAAGAATAGCCCGTGCCAAAGTCGTCGATGGCAAGTTGGATGCCTATGTTACGTAAGCCTTGCAGCTGGACAATGGCGCGTTCGGGGTTCCCCATGGCGACCGACTCGGTGATTTCCAGTTCAAGATCGCTGCCCTTCAGGCCATGGCGCTTGAGCAGCGTATCCACGTTTTGCACCAATCCCGGCTCACGCAACTGTTGCGCGGAGAGATTGACTGCCATGCGTATGCCCTCTACTCCTTGCGCCCGCCACGCGCTCAGTTGCCGACAGGCCTCTTCCATCACCCAGCCACCCAGGGCCTCGATCAGACCTGACTCTTCAGCAATGGGAATGAACTTGAGCGGGGGAATGTCGCCGAGCACAGGATGACGCCAACGCGCCAGCGCCTCGACGCCAAAAACCTTGCCGTCATGGGCACGGATCTGCGGCTGGTAGTGCAGATGCAGCTGGTTGTTGCGCAAGGCCTGATGCAGGTCATTCTCCAGTTCCAGACGCTCACTGGCAGCAGCATTCAGCGCCGAGGTAAAGTACTGGACATTGTTCCGGCCGTGTTCCTTGGCGTGGTACATGGCAGTGTCAGCATTTCTCATCAGGGTCGGCCCGTCCTCTCCATCGCCCGGGTAGACAG
>MGZO01000115.1:64941-72301 GCA_001802655.1 Hydrogenophilales bacterium RIFOXYD1_FULL_62_11 | reverse complement strand
GGCGCGGCTTCCATCTCGTTCGTGATGTGGGTGAGCACGACGATGAACTCGTCGCCCCCCAGGCGGGCGACGATGTCGCTTTCCCGCACGCTATCGCACAACCGCCGGGCGACCTCGATCAGCAACAGATCGCCGACATGGTGGCCCAGGGTGTCGTTGATGGTCTTGAAGCGGTCCATGTCGATGAACATGACCGCGACGCGAAGATCGTCGCGGTGAGCGGAAAGCAGGGCCTGGTCAAGTCGGTTTTCCAGGTTGTAACGGTTGATCAGGCCCGTGAGCGGATCGTGATGGGCGAGAAAATCAATGCGCGCCTCATTTGCCTTGCGCTCGCTGATATCGGAATAGCTGGCAATGTAGAACATGACGGTCTGGGTCGCATCGCGGATGGCAGAAATGGAGGCCCATTTCGGATACACCTCGCCCGACTTTTTGCGGTCCCAAAGTTCTCCGTTCCAATAGCCGTTGTCCTGTAGACAGCGCCACATGTCCTCATGCACCAGCTCGGAGGTTTTTCCGCTGCTCAGCATCTTGGGATCCTTACCCAGGACTTCGTCGACGCCGTAACCTGTTTGCCGGGTGAAGGTGGCGTTCACGTTGACGATTCGATTGAAACGATCCGTGATCAGCATGGCCTCGCCGCTGCTGTCGAACGCATTGGCATACAGGCGCAATTCTTCAGCTACCGACTCGGCATCTTTTCGCGCCTGTTCCAGCGCGCTGTGTCCGCGCGCGACATTTTCGACCATGCTGCGCATTGCATTGGTCAGTTGCCCGACTTCGTCTCCAACCGCTGAAACCGGGTGATTCGACAGGTCGCCACCGGCAATTCGCTGCGACCATTCCAGCAGGTCGGAAATCCGCACGCTCGCCCGGCGCGACACATAAAAGGCCATGCCCAGGAGCATGGCGCCCCCCAGGATGTTGATGGCAAAGGTAATTTGAAGATTGCGGTTGGCTGCGGCAATGAGGTCTTCGCGGCTGGCGGCAATATCCTCGATGGTGTACCGCATCAGGTTTTGCATGGTTATCTGCATGCTCGTGAATTGCTGACCCTCGATCTGGGTCAACAACTCGAATGCGGACTCCTTTTCGAACTCCGTGCTGAGCACGATGGCCTTGTCGATGCCTGACAAGTAGGTGGTGATAACCTTGCCCAGGATAACGGCCTCCT
The DNA here is from genome assembly GCA_001802655.1 of Hydrogenophilales bacterium RIFOXYD1_FULL_62_11. Classification (GTDB taxonomy): domain Bacteria; phylum Pseudomonadota; class Gammaproteobacteria; order Burkholderiales; family Thiobacillaceae; genus Thiobacillus. The sequence goes on along the minus strand of MGZO01000115.1, from coordinate 71,127 downwards.
GCTTTAACGCCTGGTGTTCGGGCATTTCATGCCCGGAAATGGTCGCCAAATAGGACTTGATCCGTTGCTCGATGCTGACCAGATCAGTTCTGATCTGCTGCATGTCGCGCGCGCTTTCGCTGGCGAGATGCTTGAGGCTCAAGGCCCGCACATTCGCGATGCCCTTGTCGATGTCCTGCAGGGTTTTGAGACGTTCCCCGCTAGCCGAATACATGTCACCCAGAGCCTTGACGGAATGCTGTAGCGCGAAAGCGGAGGCGATGATGGCGCTCGCGCCGATGACCCCAACCAGAAGCATCGGGACGATCAGTTGGCTGAACAACGAGCAATTCCTGAAATAAGCGAACATCTAGCTCCGGCTGCTATGGAAGAGGTGATTTCGCCTGGAGAGAGGCGACTGAGACGTCAAGGTGCAATCACGTCGAAACCATCGGCTTCGAATATATCCTTGACGGCCTGGCTGTGCAGGAACTTGAAGAAGGCTGCGACTTCCGGATTGCCCGCCGAAGCCTTGAGTGGCGCAACTTGATAACGAACGGGTCTGTGCAAGCTTTTTTTGACGCTGTGCAGTTGCCGCAGTTGATCCGTCAAACCGGTTTTGAACAAGATGCCGACCGTGCCCGGGGGGGATGTAGCGAGCGAATCTGCCAGCAGTTCGATGTTCTTGCGCGTTTGAATCTTGTCCTTGACCCGCTCCCATAATCCCGAGGCTTCGAGCGCTTCTTTCGTGTAGCGACCGAACGGTGCGTTGCTGGGGTCGCCAATGAGGATGGTCGCGACCTTGTCAGAAGCCAGATCCTGCCATTCGAGGCGTTGCAGCGGACTGTTTTTGGGGGCGGCCACGACGAGGGTGTTGCCCCATGGACTGGACACTTGATCCGGTATCACCAGGCCCTTTTCAACGGCAAAATCCATCCATTCGCGGTCGGCTGAAACAAAGATGTCGGCTTTCAGCGCGCCGCCCTGCAGACCCTTGGCAAGCAGGCCAGACGATTTGCAGAGCTGGATAAATTGAATGGGGTGGTTTGCCCGATACAAGGCCTCGACCTTGCTCAGGGTCTCGCAAGTCGAGTTGGCCAATGCCAGGGTCAACTCGCCAGCGCGCGCCAGCTGAAACAAGGCGCTGGCCATGAATACGGCTAATGAAATCAATAGCCCATGACGGAATGTAGAGATCATGTCAGCCCTTCTTGTTTGATGTCTTCTGGAGTGCGCTCCGACACTTTTTTATTGGCGGAGAACGGGCAATTGGCTTGACGCATTTCGAATATACGCAGAATGACCGTTTTTGAATATTTTCAAAAATCAGTATTGACTCATATACGAATAAGCAGCCAGGAACATCCCTGTCAAACCTGCCCCGCCACCCAGTGGCAACGCACCCAATGCCCACTGCCCAGATCGGTCTGATCGGGATAGGTTTGCCGGCACACTGCGCTGGCGTGGCGGCAGCGTGGATGGAAATGACAGCCCGTGGGGGGATTGAGTGGCGACGGCTGGTCGCCTGCCAGGCGAATGATGCTTTCCCCACTGTGCGGCTCGATACGCGGTACCGCGCTCACCAGCGCCAGGGTATAGGGATGGCGTGGTGCGCGCAGCACGTCGGCCGCCGCACCGTGTTCGACGATGCGGCCGAGATACATAACCGCCACCGCGTGCGCCAGATAATCGACCACCGCGAGATTGTGGGTGATGAACAGATAAGCCAGTCCAAGCCTGTCCTGCAGATCTTTCAGCAGATTGAGGATCTGCGCCTGCACCGACACATCGAGTGCGCTGGTGGGTTCGTCGCAGATCAGCAGACGCGGCGAAATGGCGAGCGCCCGCGCAATCGCAATACGCTGGCGCTGGCCGCCGGAAAATGCGTGCGGATAGCGGCCACCCGCATCGTCCGGCAGCCCCACTTGCTGGAGCAGTTTCGCCACGGCGTCGCGGCGATCGCCGGCTTTCCCCACCTTCAGCGCATCCATGCCTTCGAGCAGGATGTCGGCCACCCGCATGCGCGGATTGAGCGAGCTGAACGGGTCCTGAAACACCATTTGCATCTGCCGCCGCAGGCTGGACAGGTTATGTGTGCCGAGGGTTTCACCATTCAATGCCACGCTACCCGCCGTCGGCTCGATCAGCCGCAGCAGCGCCTTGCCCACGGTGGTTTTGCCGCAGCCTGATTCGCCTACCAGCGCCAGCGTGTGGCCCGCCTGAATCGACAGCGACACGTCATCCACCGCACGCACGTAACCAACGGTGCGCTGGATCAAACCGCGCCGGACCGGAAAATGCACTTTGAGGCCATCAACCTGCAACAGCCGCTGCGCCGATTGAGCCGGAATCGAATGCTCACCGGCCTGTTGCAGCATGCGCAGCGGCAGGGTGCCCGCCAGATGGCAGCGCACCCGCTGGCCGTTTATCTCCTGCCACAGCGGTGACTCCAGACGACAGCGCGCGATGGCGAACGGACAGCGCGGCGCGAAACGGCAACCGTGCAGCGCTTCATCGAGCCGCGGCACCTGGCCGGGAATCGTGGTCAGCCGCCCGCCGTCACCGGGCCGCGGCAGGGCGTCGAACAGCATGCGACTGTAAGGATGCTGCGGCGTCGCAAAAAACACATCGCGCGCGCCCTCCTCCACCAGCTCGCCGGCATACATCACACCTACCCGGTCGGCGTTCTCCGCCACCACGCCGAGGTCGTGCGTGATCAGTAGCATGCCCATCCGGCGTTCGGCACGCAAATGACGCAGCACGTCGAGCACCTGCGCCTGGATGGTGACGTCGAGCGCGGTGGTCGGCTCGTCGGCGATCAGCAGTTTAGGCTGGCCGGCCAGCGCCATCGCGATCATCACCCGCTGGCGCAGGCCGCCCGACAGCTCGAACGGATAACTGTCGAGCCGCCGCGCCGCATCCGGCACCCCCACGGCGTCGAGCAGCGCGCGCGCCGCGTCCTGCATCGGTTGTCCGCGCAATCCCTGGTGCAGCACCAGCGCTTCGGCAATCTGCTCGCCTACCTTGATCACCGGATTGAGCGCAAGCATCGGCTCCTGAAAAATCATCGCCATGCCGCCACCGCGCACGCGCCGCATCTCAGACTCGGGCAACGCCAGAACCGCTTCACCGTTCAGTTGCACGGTTCCGGAAACGACCCGCCCGCCGTCCGGCAGCAGCCGCATCAGCGACAACGCCGTCATCGACTTGCCGCAGCCCGATTCACCGAGCAGAGCGTAAGTCTCGCCCGCCGCGACCTCGAACGACACGCCGTCCACGATGCGTGCGCCACCGATTTCGGTGACAAGTTGGTCGACGCGCAGCAGTTCGCTCATCGTCTGCTTCCCATGCGCGGATCAAACGCGTCGCGCACGCCGTCGGCAAACAGGTTGGCGGCCAGCACCAGGGTGAACATGAAGGCGAACGCTGCGCCGAGCTGCCACCACACCGCAGGCTCGCGCGCCAGTTCGAGCCGTGCGCCGTTGATCATGTTGCCCCAGCTGTGCATGCTGGGATCCACACCGACGCCAACGTAGGACAGCACCGCTTCGGCCAGTACCAGGCCGGAGAAATCCAGCACGATGGCGATCAGCACCAGGTGGAACACGTTGGGGAAAATGTGGCGGCTGATGATGCGGGTGTGGGAGACGCCGAACGCGCGCGCCGCATCGACGTAATCCAGCGTGGACAACTTGAGCGCCTCGCCGCGCAGCAGCCGCGCCAAGCCGGTCCAGCTGGTCATCCCCATGATCAGACAGAGCGCCAGCAGGCGCACGTCGGCGCGCGCGGCGGCGTTGTCGAACAGGTCAGGATTGGACTCGATATACACCTGCACGATTAGCACCGCCGCTGCGATCAGCAGCACGCCGGGGATGGAATTGAGCACGGTGTAAACGTACTGGATGACATCGTCCACCCAGCCGCGGAAATAGCCTGCCGCGATGCCGAGGCTGATCGCCAGCGGCAGCGTCACCAGCGTGGTGAGCGTACCGATGACCAGCCCGGTGCGAATGCTCTTGAGCGAGATATAGAGTACGTCCTGCCCCACCTTGTCGGTGCCGAACACGTGGTAAGCCGTTGCCAGATGCACCAGCACGCCGGCCAGCAGCAGCAACAGCGTGAGGACACCAACAACCGTACGGCCCGGCCAGCCGAGGCGGCCTTCGCCCCAACGCGCCAGCCACTCGCCCAGCGACACTTGCGTGCGGTGCGCCTGCCAGCCCGCCAGCACACCGAATAGCAACAGGCTCAGGGCCAGACCTTGTGCCAGTCCGACGGCGCTGCGCCGGGTGATGTCCGGCATCCGGCTTGCGGCATCGTCGAGATGGGCACCACCGAATTGCAGGCGCGGATATTCACGCCGCGTGACGCCATCGTGCTCGACGAACTCCTTGGCGTACAACTGCATCGCCAGCGGTGCGGAATAGGTTTTTTCATGCTGGGTACGCAACGTGCCCACTAGCGCATCGAATGCGGACAGCACCTCGACCGAGTAGTGCGGCTTGTCCGCCTGGCTGCCAGCCAGTTTTTCACGGTAATGCAGCGAATCGAGCAGGCCGATCACCACGAACACGCTCAAGACCAGCGCCGCCCCCATCGCCATCGGCCGCCGTGCCACGACCCCCCACGGCGCCCGCAGATGCTCGTGACGACTGATGCCCCATGCCAGAACCAGCACGCCCACCAGCAGCGCGAAGATCAGCGCATCCGTCCATAGGATGACAGGCTGGATATTCATCAAGCCCCCACTCATTGCAGCCGCACCCGCGGATCGACCCATGAATAGGAGAGGTCGGTGAGGATGAGCCCGACGATGTAGAGCACCGAGCCGAGGAAGACCATCGCCCGCACCACGGCAAAATCCTGCGCCTGGATGGCATCGATCGTGTAGCTGCCGAGGCCGGGAATGCCGAAGAAGGATTCGGTGATGAGGCTGCCCATGAATAACGTGGGGATCACCACCACCGCGCCGGTCAGAATCGGGATCATGCCGTTCTTCAGCACGTGGCGGAACAGCACGCGCACCTCGCTCAGTCCTTTGGAACGCGCGGTGCGCACATAATCCTTGCCGATTTCCTCGATGAAGATGGTGCGATACCAGCGCGCGCCGCCGCCGATGCCCGCCACCACGCTCACCAGCACTGGCAGCAGGATGAAGGGCAGGCCATCGATGCCGCCGGAAAACCCGGAAATCGGCAACAACTTCCACAACGAAGCAATGAAATACTGCCCGGCAATGATGTAGAACAAGCCGGAAATCGACATCAGCACCACGCAGCCCACCACGCCCCACAGGTCGAGGTAGGTGGCGCGAAAAAACACCATCAGCAAGGCGAAGGTGATGTTGACCAGCAAGCCGATGACAAACACCGGCAGCGCAATCGCCAGGCTCGGTCCCATGCGTTTCTTGATCTCGTTGCCGATGTCGCGGCCGTCGTCGCCCTTGCCAAATTCAAAGGCGAACATCGCGGCCGAATGCTGGAAGAAGATCGTGTCGGTAAATTGCGCGCTACCTTCGGCTGCAGAATTCAGCAGCAGCGGCTTGTCGTAGCCATGCTCGACCTTCCAGCGCCCGATCGCTTCCGGCGTCACGTGCTTGGCGCCAAGCTGCAACCGCGCCATATCGTCCGGCGTGTTGACGACAAAGAACAGCGCAAAGGTCAACAGGTTCACCCCGATCAGGATCGGAATGGCATACAGAAGACGGCGCAGCAGATAAGCCAGCATCAGGCGGTTGTCCTTTCGCGCCGCCGCCATGCCAATACCGCTGGTGCGATCACGACGACCATCCCGCACAGCATCAGCGCAATCGGCCACAGTACCGGGTGGTTCCAGGCCTCGCGCTGGCGTGCACGCAGCACGGGGTCGACGCGGCGGTATTTGAGCGTGTTGTTCGCCATCAGATTGGGTTTGACGTTATGCACCCAGCCGTGGCGCAGACCGAATGACTTGGGGTAATAGGAATAAATCCAGGGCGCGTCGCGGCGCACGATCTCCAGCATGGCGTCGATCACCTGCTGGCGCGCGGGTCCGTTTTCCATGTCCTTCATCTGCTCGAACAGGCGATTGAATTCCGGGTTGTCGTAGTTGGCCGCATTCTCGCCGCCCGTGCCGACCTTTTTGTGCGGGCCATACAACAGAAAGAAGAAATTCTCCGGGTCGGGATAGTCGGCGTTCCAGCCCCACTCGAACAGCTGCGCATTGCCT
>MGZO01000115.1:64644-64717 GCA_001802655.1 Hydrogenophilales bacterium RIFOXYD1_FULL_62_11 | reverse complement strand
CATAGCCAAACAGGCCCGGTGGAATCGGTCCCTGTGCGGGGATGCCGCGGCCGTTGAGGAAAATCGAAATGAA
>MGZO01000115.1:63031-64599 GCA_001802655.1 Hydrogenophilales bacterium RIFOXYD1_FULL_62_11 | reverse complement strand
GCGATCGACGCCGAGTCCACCGACCACCGGGTCGAGCATGTTGAAACCAACGTACCAGATCGAAGCCGCCACCGTGGTGATGAGGTGAATGTCCTTGTCGCGCATGCTGTCGGTGGGTTGGGGTTCGCCGTTGGCGGAAAACTGCACGGCCTGGTCGAAGCTGTCGGAGCTGATGCCAGAGCTGTCGTAATAGCCCTGCATGAACTTGCTCCAGTAAGGAATGGTTTCCTTTTCCAGGCTGAACACGGCTTCATCCACCAGCGGCAAGGGCTTGCCTGCATCGGCCAGCAGCCCGGCCTCGCGGTCGGCCGCATCACCGTCGGCAGGATAGGTTTCGCCGTGGAAATACGGATTCTTCTTCAGCACCATACGGCGGTTGGGATCGTTTTCAGCGAGATAAAACGGCCCGGTACCGACCGGCTGCCAGTCGAGCGTGAGGTTCTTGTCTGCCATGCCAGGTTGCCCGTAAAAAACCTCGGCCTCCCACGGGATCGGCGCAAAAAACGGCATCGCCAGCCAGTAGATGAACTGCGGATATTTGCCCCGGACATGGATGCGGTAGGTATGCCGGTCAACCACTTCGGCACCGGCCAGGGGAAATGCGTTCAGATCCAGGGGGGCATCGGGCCGGGCTTTGATCGCCTTTTCCAGCGTTTCACCCAGCGCCTTCAAGCCGACGATATGCTCGGACATCAAGCCAAAAATCGGCGAACTGAGCCTGGGGTGCGCCAGCCGTTTGATCTGATACACATAATCGGCAGCCACCAGTTCGCGCGTACCCGTGTGAGCAAAGTCACCCAGTGTGGATTTGTCAACCAGCGTCTCTGCATCCAGCGCGTGATAGCGGTAGTGTCCCGCTGCATCGCGTGCAAACGCCGGATGCGGCTGATAGCGAATGCCAGGGCGAATCCTGATCTCGTACACGCTCTCGGCAATCGCGGCCGATGGCGCATCGTCCGGTAGCGGCTTGCCTGCCGCGTCATAAAAACGTGGCATGGGTAGCGCATCGGCAGTCAGCGGAATCAGCGTGTAAGGCCGTTTAAGAAAATGATATTGCAGCGGCGGCTCATAGATTTGGCCGGTGAACTCAACTTCATTGGAGCTGTAGGAGCGCGCCGGATCGAGATGTTTGGGGCGCTCGGAAAAGGCGCTGTAAACCGCATTGGCCTGTTTTTCTCTGCCGGGATAAGGCGTGTTCCAACTGTCGCTGCACGCCGTCAGAAAACCTGTCGCGCCTAACAAGATCATGCCCAACAAGGATGTGCCCACACGCGTCATGCCGCGAGTTTACCCAAGCCCACCCCCAACGTCAGCCGTTATCACCGCAGATTGCCTACGGTTCGAGTGCATCACGGGCTTTATTGCGGAAAAACGTCTACTGATTGCCTGAAGTTGACCATGCGTGAATTACCCACCTGCACCATCGTCAGCATCTGAAGGATCAAGAGAATCTCATCACGGCCTGATCCTGTTGATGCCCGCTCACGCAGATTCAGTCAATTGATGCGCGGACTGGCATCGAGAAGTCGTGCAGACACTGGAACGCTTGTTGCGGAGCGTTTCTTGCC
>MGZO01000115.1:61593-63014 GCA_001802655.1 Hydrogenophilales bacterium RIFOXYD1_FULL_62_11 | reverse complement strand
ATATTCTTGGTTTGACCTTTAAAAAACCAGGCAAAAAATAATCGGGAGGCGTTCCATCCCGTGCCGCTGCTTGATCCGTCTTCGCACGCTCAGCAACCGCCCCCTTTCAACTTAACCGTCAGGTGTTCATTCATGTTGTTTGCCCTATTCAGATCTGCTGCGATTTCGCTGGCACTCTTCTTTATTTCCAGCAGTGCCTTTGCCAGTTTGACCACCGACCTGCAAGGTCTGGTGACCCAGCTTGCCACAATCCGGACACAGATCGATGCGATCCAGATTCCTTCGACCACTGCCTGCGTCGATCTGAAATCACTCGATACCTCGATCAAAAGCTTTACGCTTAATGTCAATCAGGTGACGGCAGCGATCCCGTCGACCGTGACGCTGACCACGACCGATCTCACCTCGCTGGACAACCTGAGCACGCTGGCCCTGGCAACCGCTACGGATGCGTCGTACTTGTCCGGGCAACTGCGCAACCTGGATGACGTCGCGACGGTATTTGAATACCGCACCGCCATGTCCGCCATGCTGCGCCTTTCCGACGACATCGGTACCATGGCCGACCGCATCCTGGAAATGGCCGACCGCATTCTGGTGATGTCCACCAACATCGGCACCATGGCCGACCGCATCCTGGTCACGCAACGCCTGCAAAACCAGAACATCGCCCTGATCCAGTCTGCGATGCTGACCACCCAGACCAACATGGTGGCGCTCAGCGCCAGCCTGTCGACCATCGGCTACAACCTGAGCCTCGGTTAACTGCAGTCTGATACCGAAGCCCTGTCTTTCCAGATGGGCGGGATCAGCCTGACCTCAAGCAACATGGCCAGCCAGCTTTACCTGTTCGAAACCAGCGCCGCGCTGCTGGTGGCGAGCACCAACAGCCTGTACGCCCTGCTGGAACAGAACAGCACCAATCTCAGCCACTACATCAACGGCGACACGCTCACCATGATGGGCGACTTGTCCAGCGTGAACAGCGCACTGGCATCGGCCCTGGACACCTACGCCCAGCAGATCAACACACTGGCGCCGCTGACCAATACCGTCGTGCTGTCGGATGCCACGTCCAGCATGCTGCGCCTGACCGCCGACATCGGCATCATGTCCGGCCGCATCATGGAAATGGTCGACAAGATCATTGTGATGGCCGACAACATCGGGGTGATGAGTGATCGCATCGTCGAGACCGAGCAGATCCAGCAAGCCAATCTGGTCCTCACCCAGAACTCGCTCCTGTCTGCCCAGAGCGTCACCATCAACGTCATCAAAAATATGGGGCTGTAAGCCGCCGTGCCCCGGAGAACCCACATGAAGAACTTTTCCTCCCGCTCCATTTTTCAATCCGCCCTGCTGTTTGGCGCTCTGATGCTGCAAAGCGTGGCCGCCCAGGCCAGCCTGTCCACAGACCTGCA
>MGZO01000115.1:56980-61579 GCA_001802655.1 Hydrogenophilales bacterium RIFOXYD1_FULL_62_11 | reverse complement strand
CCGATGACGCATGCGCGCGTCTGGTCGAGGCCGACCGCATGGCTCGCGCCATCATCGATGGCATTGCCGCGATCGACCAGGGCCTGACCACTGGCATCCTGGTCGATACGACCACGCTGAACGAACTTGACGCGCTGTCCGGCAACAACGTCAGTCTGGCCAATGAAGCGCTCGGCCTGTCGACCGAGCTCAACACTTTCTCGACCACGGCCGACGCCTTCGCCATCAAGGACGGTTTGACCGCCATGCTGCAACTGTCCGACGACATCGGCACCATGGCCGATCGCATCGGCGACATGGCCGACAAGATACTGGTCATGTCGGACAACATCGGCCTCATGGCCGACCGCATCCTGGTCAGCCAGCAACTGCAGTCGCAAAATCTCCAGACCTCCACCAACACGCTGCTGACCACCCAGAGCAACGCCCTGCAACTGGTGGCCGTGGCCGAGGACAGCAGTTACAACGTCAGCTTCGACAGCCTGATCGCTAATGGCGGATTGCTGGCTGCACGCATGTCCACCGTGGTGCTCAACCCGTTCACGCTGGACACCCAGCTGGCCACCGTTGCCACCGACGTGCGCACGTTCCTCGATCAGGTCAAGGCCGTGAATAGCACGATCGAAGTGGATGGCACCAACCTGACCCTGGTTCAAACCGCTGACGCGCTGACCAAGCTCACCGGCACCGCCGCCATGCTGAACGGCTTGAGCACGGCGCTCAACGGCTATGTCGTCGCCCTGGGCGGCATCCAGGCGATGACCACGAGCACCAAGCTCAAGCCCTCCCTGAAGAGCATGCTGCAGATATCCGCCGACATCGGCGGCATGGCCAACCGCATTCTGGAGATGGCTGACCAGATCCTGGCCATGGCGGACAATATCGGCATGCAGGCCGACCAGATTCTGGCCACCCAGACCGCGATGAACGGCAGCGTCGTCACCACCCAGTACAGCATTCTCAATGCGCAAACAGCGGTGATCAGCCTCATCGTGCTGAGAAATCTCTAATGCAGCAGCGCTATCCCAGCCCATGAGGTAAAAACGCCACCGTGACGGTGGCGTTTTTACCTCTCCGTGCGCCCTGCACGTTGCGCTGAACTGAGGCTAATCTGCGGGCTTGCAGCGGCAAAGGCCCAAGCCGATTCCGTTTGGCCGGAGTTGAGTTGAATGGCGCTACGTTTGCTGGAAAGCCTCCAGACGCTGCTTCATTGTTAAAGCCCGGATTTTGTACACCGGGGCCAGCAGGGATGCGTCCAAACGCACCATGTGTCTGCTTACCCAAGCCCTCCGCCAACGTCAGCCGTTATAATCGCGGCCTACTCAACTTTTCGAGACCATCATGGGCTTTCTTGCAGGAAAACGTTTGCTGATTACCGGTGTGATTTCCAACCGCTCCATTGCTTATGGCGTCGCCGCTGCCTGCAAACGTGAAGGCGCTGAACTTGCCTTTACCTACCAGGGCGAGCGCATCAGGGATCGCGTCGCCGAGCTTGCCCAGGAATTCGGTTCCGATCTGGTGTTCCCGTGCGATGTCGGCAGCGATGACGAGATCAACGCGCTGTTCGTCGAGCTCGGCAAACACTGGGACGGCCTTGACGGCCTGCTGCACTCGATTGCCTATGCACCCAAAGAGGCATTGGCCGGTGATTATCTCTCCTCCGTCACCCGCGAAAACTTCCGCATCGCCCACGACATCAGCTCCTACAGCTTTGCCGCACTGGCCAAGGCCGCGCTGCCGATGATGCAAGGTCGCAAGGCGGCCCTGCTCACCCTGTCCTATCTGGGCGCAGTGCGCTCGGTGCCCAACTACAACGTGATGGGCCTGGCCAAGGCCAGCCTCGAGTCCAGCGTGTATTACATGGCACAAAGCCTCGGTCCCAAAGGCATCCGCGTCAACGCGGTATCGGCCGGTCCGATCAAGACGCTGGCCGCATCCGGCATTTCCAAATTCAACGAAAAGCTCGACCTGGTTGCGAAAAACGCTCCGCTGCGGCGCAACGTCACCATCCATGAAGTCGGCAATGCAGCCGCCTTCCTGTTGTCAGACCTGGCTTCCGGCATCTCGGGCGAGATCACGTATGTAGATGCGGGCTTCAACACCACCGCCGGCAGCGACGACTGACATCCTCTGGTCAGCACAAAAAAAGACGCGCCCCGAAATTCGGGGCGCGTCTTTTTTTGTGCCTGCAGCTTTGTGTCAGCAATCAAACGGCCTGCTTGTCACCCTGCACCCATGCGTCAAGCAGCGTATAGGACACGGCGAGCACCACCATGGTGGCCCAGATCAGCGCCGACAGAAAAGGCCACACGATCCAGAATGAGGCAACAATCAGAAGGCCCGACAAACAGGGCGGCAAAAGTGGTTTGGGTCAGGTCACGCTGCGTTGTAGACATGGTTTTCGTGGAAATGGGGGCACGGAAATAATGCGGTTGACGCAGCACGCGACGAGCGATCAAACGCCCGGCATGACCCGCGCAAAGCTGTCGATCGCGATGAAGTCTTCGCAATTCTTGTGCGGCTGGCGCGAGTCGGGATTGCAGATCGCCCGCAGGTGGGCAATGCCATAGGCGCGCGCGCTGTTCAGCACGGGCAGGCTGTCATCGACAAACAGGGTGCGGGTCGGATCGAATGGCTCGACGGCCTGCAAACCCTGCCAAAAATCCGGGTGCTCTTTCGGCAAGCCGATCTGATGCGACGAAATCAGCGCATCGAAATATGCTTCAAGACCCGTTTCACGCATTTTCAAATCGAGGCTTTTGGGGTGCGCGTTGGTCACCATGGTGATGCGCCGACCAGACGCACGCACCGCTTGCAGGAAGGCCGGCACATCAGGGCGCACGGCAATCAGGTGCGCGACTTCCTGTTTCAGCTGAACGATATCCAGCGCAAGTTCACGGGTCCAGAAGTCCAGGCAATACCAGTTGAGTGTGCCGGCGTGACGTTCGTAATGGGAATCCAGATGCGCCTGCGCCACCGCTTCGTCGAGGCCGTGGTATTCGGCATAGCGGCGCGGCATGTGCTCGCGCCAGAAATGGTTGTCGAAATACAGGTCGAGCAGCGTGCCGTCCATGTCGAGGAAAACAGTGTCGATCCGCTCCCACTCCGGCATCACGCTGCCTTCCGGTTGATTGCGCTGCGACATGCGCTCAGAACAACTCGTCTTTGGACATGCCGCGCCGCCGCAACATTTGCCGCAGCACGCGCAGCGATTCCATCTGAATTTGCCGCACGCGTTCGCGCGTCACCTGCAATTCAGTCGCCAGGTCTTCCAGCGTGCAGGTTTCCTGGCCATTCAATCCAAAGCGCCGCTCGATCACCCAGCGCTGTTTATCGTTCAACTGCTTCATCCATTCCGTGACGTGGTGGCCGATTTCCTCGAGCTGGAGCATTTCGTCCGGCAGATGGGCGTTGTGGTCTGCGATGGCCTCGCCCATCGACAGGGTGGGGTCAATATCCAGCGGCGCGTCGAGCGAAGTGACGCGTTCATTCAACTGCATGATGCGCCGCACGTCCTCGATCGGATGGCTGGTCAGCGCGGCAATGTCGTCCATCGTGGCATCGCTGATGCCATGGGTTTCGAGATGGCGCTTGGCGCGCAGGTAAATATTGAGTTCCTTGATGATGTGTACCGGCAGGCGAATGGTGCGCGACTGGTTCATGATCGCGCGCTCGATGTTCTGGCGGATCCACCAGGTGGCGTAGGTTGAAAAGCGAAAGCCGCGCTCGGGGTCGAATTTCTCCAGCGCGTGGATCAGGCCGAGGTTGCCCTCCTCCACCAGATCGAGCAGGGTCAGACCGCGATTGGCGTAATGCTTGGCGATATTGACCACCAGACGCAGGTTGCGCTCGATCATGGTTTGGCGCGCATCGAAATCACCCAGCACCACGCGACGTGCCAACGCCGCTTCCTCGACTGCCGTCAGCAGGGGCGATTTGCCAATTTCGTTGAGGTAAAGCTGGGTGACATCGACCTGCGATTCGCCGAGGATGGCCGAAGCCAGTTCTTCCACGCTATCAACCGCAGCGCGCTCCGGCTCGTCCTGTTCCTCCAGGGGCAAATCCTCGGCTTCTTCAATGGGGTCGTCGCTTGGGTCACGGCTCATGAACGCTCCGGCAGGTAAACAAGGGGATCAAGGGGTTTGCCATAACGGCGAACTTCAAAATGCAGTTTGACCCGGTCTGAATCGCTATCGCCCATCAAGGCAATTCTTTGACCGGCCGTCACGTTGTCGCCTTCTTTCACCAGGATGCTTTCATTGTGCGCATAGGCCGACAGATATTCACCCGCATGCTTGACGATCAACAGCTTGCCATAGCCGCGCAGGCCGCTGCCGCTATATACCACCTTGCCTGAAGCGGTTGCAATCACCGGCGTGTTGCGCGCACCCACGATATCGATCCCCTTGCCCCCCGCCGCGCCGAAGCGTCCGATCAGGGTGCCTTCGGTGGGCCACAGCCAGTTGCCGCCCCCTGCGCTTGGGGTGGGCGTCGCGGGTGCAGGCTGGGGCGCAACAGCAACCGGCGCGGCAACGGCAGGCACAGGCGGCTTGACGGCAGCCGTCGTTGCGCTGGAGACCTGCGCCCAATTGGCATCCG
>MGZO01000115.1:51763-56969 GCA_001802655.1 Hydrogenophilales bacterium RIFOXYD1_FULL_62_11 | reverse complement strand
CCGCAACACCTGCCCGACCAGAATCAGGTCGGGCGAGTCTATCCGGTTCCAGCGTGCGACATCGCGATGATCCAGGCTGTTGGCAAAGGCGATGGCATACAAGGTATCGCCGCGCTGCACGGTGTACCAGCCCGTCGTGGAGGGGGTGATTTGCGGCGTTCGCGAACGTGAAATGGCGGATTTGGCTGTTGACGGAGGGCCGGCCTGACCTGTCGTACGGTTGCTCACGGGCGCAGAGCCAGTCGATGAGCAGGCGCTGAGCACCAGCACAGTCAAGCCCAGTCCAAGCGTGCACAGACGGCCAGTCGTCCGCTTCATGCTACCCCCGGTAACAAGGGCACGAATTTCACCCCTTCCAGCCGACGTTCGGTATAGGTGTCACCCTGACGTTCCACCACGCACAAGGTCTGGGTCAGGTTGCCCAGCGGCATCACCAGCCGGGCACCATCGGCAAGCTGTTGCAGCAAGGCTTGCGGCACTTCGCCAAACGCTGCTGCAATCACAATCGCGTCGAATGGTGCAAAGTCTTTGGCACCGTTCATGCCGTCGCCATGCTTGGGCTTGACGTTGTTCACGCGCAATTCGCGCAGCCGCACCCGGGTTTTGCCGACCAGCGCGGCGATGCGTTCCATCGATACCACTTCACGCGCGAGCTTGCCCAGCACGGTGGCCTGATAGCCGCAACCGAGGCCGATTTCCAGCACCCGTCCAAGCGGGCGCCCCTGCCCGGCTTCGCCATGCCGCGCCAGCTCGGCCATCCGCGCCACGATATGGGGATTGGAAATCGTCTGCCCAAACCCGATCGGCAGCGCCGTATCTTCATAGGCGCGTGACGCCAGCGCCTGGTCCACAAACAGATGGCGCGGCACTTCACCCATGGCCGACAGCACCATTTCATCCTTGATGCCGAGTTCGCGCAGGCGTTCGACCATGCGGCCGCGCGTGCGGGCCGAGGTCATGCCGATTCCGGCGCGGGAGTTCAAGGTTTCAGCCATGCGATCACACTGTCCATCTGGTTGTAGCGGGTCAGATCCATTTGCAGCGGGGTAATCGACACCTGGCCATTGGCCACGGCGAAGAAATCGGTGCCCTCGCCCGCATCGGCTGCCGCGCCTGCTGCGCCCACCCAGTACACGGTCTGGCCGCGCGGGTTGGTGGTTTTGACTACCGACTCGGCCTTGTGGCGCTTGCCCAACCGCGTCACGCTGATGCCGTCGAGCTCATCCCAGGCGCAATCCGGCACGTTGACGTTGAGCAACATCGGCTCGGTCGGCGGCTGGGCCTGGATGCGCCGCACCAGATCGGCCACCACCCGCGCGGCAGTATCAAAATGCCGGGCGTTGTGGCTGGCGAGCGACACCGCAATCGCCGGGATCCCCAGCAGATAGCCCTCGGTGGCGGCGGCAACCGTGCCGGAATAAATGGTGTCGTCGCCCATGTTGGCGCCGTGATTGATGCCGGAAATCACCATGTCGGGCAGGTGATCCAGCATCCCGGTGACGGCCAGATGCACACAATCGGTCGGTGTGCCATTGACGTAATAAAACCCGCTCGGCGCCTGACGCAGCAGCAAAGGCCGATCCAGGGTCAGCGAATTGGACGCGCCGCTACGGTCACGCTCGGGCGCCACCACGGTGATATCGGCCAGTTCACGCAGCGCGTCGGCCAGGGCAGCCAGCCCCGGCGCGAAATAACCGTCGTCATTGGAAAGCAGGATGCGCATTAGCGGAAACCTCCGTGCCGGGGAGACACAATACGCAGGACATTCATGGCAAAAAAGCAGACATCAAACATGCGGGCGATTCTAACACTGCGCTTCAAGCGATTCAGTCTGATCGCGGTGCCGAGCCCGTTGATCCGGCACCTGAGAGATAAGGCTGCATTGCGCATCTGCAGCAGGCATCAGTCGTACTCCAGCGTGTAAAACACGTCCACCCCGGTCGCCGTACCGGTGGTCGCCTCCACCCGGAATCTGGGCGAAAGCAGGTAAATCGCCTTGACGATCTGTTCCAGGCCATCCAGGCTTTGGCCATAACTCATCATCAGGCGGGAGTTGATGCGCTTGCCGACGCTCACCACGGTGGTCGACAGGTCTTCCGGGTTATCCCCTTCACGGATCTCGAAGCTGTCGATAGACAACGCGTCGGCCAGCCGGGTTTGCAGGCTGACTGACTCAGCCTGGCTTAACAGTGCACTCGCCATGAATTGCAGCATGCCGAATTGTGCGCTGTCGCCCTTGTCCAGCCCATGCCCGAACACCAGCCAGGAAAGGGTTTCGGTATCCGGCATGGCGGGTTCGGAATACAGCTTTGCCAGCGGGCGCTCGACCGTACCGCTGACCCTGACACCAGCGATGACGTCGCCGGTCTTGCGCACGGCAAGAATGTCGAGGTTGGGATTGTTGAGCGGCCCCGTAAAGCTGAGAATGCCGCGCGTGATATCCAGGGTTTGTCCATACACCGCGTAACGCCCCTTGACCACCTGGATGCTGCCTTCGCCACGCAGGATCTCGTTGCGGGTAAACACGCGGAGTTTGCCGCCAAGACGGACATCCAGTCCGGCGCCCTTGAACAGGAAATCGTCTCCCAGGTCAAACCGCAGGTTCAAATCCAGCGGCGTGCGCCGGGTAATGGTCTCGGAACGCGGCGGCTGCCCGACCACCACCACGTCGTCTGACAATTGCGGGCGGCTTGCTTCAGGCCGTTCCAGACGCGCCTTGTCGGCACGCAGATCGCCATCCAGCGTCACGCGCCCGTCGGCATACCCCAGCCGGGTCATGCCCGACATCCACAGCAGGCGGTCGCTGCGCGTAAACGCGGCAAAATTCTCAAACTTCAGTGTCAAGCCGCCAGCAGGATTGCGCCAGGAAGCCGCGCCGGTCACCAGGATGCGGCCGCTTTGCCCGTGCAGAATGCCTTCGCTCACGTTGATGGTGTTGTCGTCCAGCGTGAGTTTGAGGGTGCCGTCGCGAACCAGAATGCCCTCTTCCGGCATGCTGAAGCGAATGCCGCTGGCCGCCAGCGCGCCATTCAGCACCGGTGCCGCCAGCGTGCCGCTGCCGGCGAGGTCGAATGCAAGTTGCGCATCCGCCCGGATTCCGGGTGGCAGCAAAGGTCGCAGCGCACGCAGATCCGGCAGCTTCGCCTGGGCAGCCCAGCTCGTTGGCGCACTTTTCAGCAGAACCAGCCTGTTGCCTTCACGCGTCAGACGGGTGCGGCCTTCCGCATGCAGCCGTCCGGTTTCCGCTGTGTCGACATCCAGCTTCACGTTGACCTGATTCGCCGCAGCCTGGACGTCCAGATTGAGTACGGTGAGCCCGAGTTTCAGCACCGGATCGGTAACCGTCACATCACCCGACTGGCGGCGCAGCGCCACACGGCCATCGAGCGCATCGCCCAGCCGGATATCCCATTCGCCGTCGAGCCGCAGGTCGGTGCGGACAGGCGGCGGTTCGTCCAGCAGCGCCAGCAACGGCGCAAGCGGCAGTTGACTGAGGCGGCCGCGCGTCGTGATCTGCCCGGCCTGAAGCGCCAGGCTATCCAGCGTGAGGCGGCCCCCCGCCAGGCTGAATGCTGCCGCGTCAATGCGTTGAGCATTCTGCCCCAGCGTCAGGCTGGCGGGCGCGAGCAACCGCAGCGGCCATTCGCCGTCGAGCGCAGCTTGCAGCAGCCGGCCGCGCCACACCCGCGCCGCGTCCAGCCCGCCTTGCGCGCGCAGCATGACCTGCCACTCGGGCAGCCGCGCATCCAGCTCGATCGCGTGGGCGTCGCGCTGTCCCCGCACCAGGACGCGAGCCGACGAAACCGTCAGCCCGCCCATCGCCAGCCCGCTGCCCAGCAGTTCGCCGTTGAACGCGCCGCTGGCCGACGCCTGCATGTCGAGGCGCAGGCTCAAGTCGTCCGCAGCGATACCGCCGGGCAGACGCAGCCTGCGCGCTTGCGCATTCATCTTGATCTGCGGTTGTCTGGGGTTGCCGGACACGCTGCCTTCGCTGTCCAGTTGCCCGGCCAGTTCCACGCCCAGATACCGCGTTCCCAGTCGCGCCAGCCGTTCCAGCGCAGGCGCGTGGATGACCCAGTTCGCCTGAACCCGGGATTTCCCATAATCGCCGCGCACCAGGATCTTGTTGCCCGCCAGATTGACGTCCACCTCGGTGTCGAACAGGCGGCCAGCGGCAAAGTTCACCCGACCTTTGCCGACGACCGGATGGCCTTCCAGCTCGCCCGGCGGCAACTCGAAACCCGCCTTGAGGCTGATGCCCGGTTTCAGCGTACCCGCAACTTCCCCGCGTGCATTGAGTTTGCCCTGCGGAAACGCACCGAAACGCGACGGATTGAAGCGTGCGATATCGAATTTGGCGCTAAAAGCCTGTGTGCCGCCCAGATCCAGTCGTCCCGTTGCCGCCACCTTGCCGCCGTGCTTGCCGCTCAAATCAACCGTTTCCACCACCAGCATGCCCGCATCGTGCGTCAGCACGAATTGGCCCTGACCATAGTTGCCGTCGATCCTGGCGTGCAGGCGCTGGCGGACGGTGTCGCCGCTCAGCTGCAACGCCGTTTGAATGTTGCTGACATACAGGCTGTCGTGCAGCCCAGCCAGATTCAGCCGATCACTGGCGAGGTTCAGCGCAAACCGGCCGTCGCGCCACTGGCCGTCGCCTGCCAGCCGACCCGCCGCGCCAAGATCAATTTCCAGCGCGCTGAAATCGGCGTGCCGGGCATCGCCCACCACCGCGCCGACCAGCTGGACCAGCGGCACGCGCCCGGTATCGAGCTTACCGGCGTCCGAATTGCTCAAGCTGAAACTGCCCAGCAGGCGCTGGCCCGGTTGCTGCTCGAACACGCCGGAAAACGCCAGCCGGGCAGTCGGCGCGCCCGCTGCCCATTGCGCCGGATTGACGCCCTGCCCCGCCACCAGCAGGCGCGGCAGCAGCAGCTCGGCAAACGGCGCGACTTCGCCCGATGCCAGCACGTTCATGTCCCGGGCCGTGGCCTCCAGTTTGAATTGAATCGCTTCCAGCTTGCCCTGCACATCGAGCGCGGCATGCGCCGGCAAAGGGTCGCCACGCACGGCATCGAGCCGGCCGCTCAAGGCAAACGGCGCGTCCTGGGCGAGGCTCGCCTGCCCGCTCATGCTGGCCCAGGGCGAAACCAGCGAATCAAGCTGCACCTGCCAGCGGCTACCGGTGCCCGCCACGCCCAGACGA
>MGZO01000115.1:46587-51675 GCA_001802655.1 Hydrogenophilales bacterium RIFOXYD1_FULL_62_11 | reverse complement strand
CTGATCACCAGACGGCCATTCCACAGCGCACGCGGTTGCCAGTCCAGGCGCGCATGCTCAATCCGGATGCGCGTGGTGTTGCTGCTGAACTCCAGCTGCCGCACCGCAAGCTGCGGACTCAGTAAATGGCCGTCGACGCCTTCGATTTTCAGCTTGCCCTGGCTCAGGCTGGACAGCTCACCCGTCAGCCAGCGAAAGCCGTCCGGGGTCGCAGCCAGCCACGCCAAGCCGCCGAATAGCGCCAGCAGCAGCATGAAGAGACCGCCAAGCGTCCACAGCAGGCGCTTCAAAACGCCACCCCCAATTGAAACTGCAGCAGGACATCGCCGGTTTCCTTGCCGTAGGCGAGGTCGACATTGATCGGGCCTATGGGCGATTTGTAGCGCGCGCCGACGCCCACGCCGACCACCGGATCCAGTTCGTCCACACTGTCCGCCGCATCGCCAGCGTCGACAAACACCGCCGCACCCCAGGTCGGGGTAAAGAAATAGTTGTACTCCACGCTGGCCGTCGCCAGA
Source organism: Hydrogenophilales bacterium RIFOXYD1_FULL_62_11 (assembly GCA_001802655.1). Classification (GTDB taxonomy): domain Bacteria; phylum Pseudomonadota; class Gammaproteobacteria; order Burkholderiales; family Thiobacillaceae; genus Thiobacillus. The sequence goes on along the minus strand of MGZO01000115.1, from coordinate 51,157 downwards.
TTGCGCACCGGCTCCACCCCGCCCGGCACATCGAGGCCCAGGCTCTGGTACTGATAGCCGCGCACCGAGTTTTCGCCGCCGGCACGAAACAGAAAATCGGAGGGGATGCCCTGACGGTGATCCGCAAGCACCGCCCCCAGTTCGCCGCGCAGGATCAGCCGCTGCCTGGCGCCCAGCCTGAAGAACTCGGTATGACGGCCATACAGCCGCACAAAACTGGTGTCAGACAGCAGCGCGTCCGACGCCACGCCTGCCTGCAAATGGGTGATATGGCCGCGCACCGGATAAAACGCCCGCCCATCGGTTCGGTGGGTCCACGCATAACCCAGACTGAGCGCCCTGTTCTGCGCACTCACCGTCTGGCCCACCGTCTGGTTCTCGAACACATATTGCAAAGCCAGCGTGGCATCGATGCGGTCGCGCTTGCGATTGCGGCTCACCCCGGTTTTCCAGGTCTCGGTCACCTGGCCTTCGATATCTTTCTGCACGTACGACACCGCCGTCCGGTTTTCATAGCCCCGGGCCGAACGCGGCCAGGCCAGTTCAGCCAGCCCGGAGTTTTCCCCCGTCTCCAGCTTGAGCCCCAGTTTCAGGCGCACCCCCGCATCGAAAATATCGCGGTGCAGATACGTGGCCTGCACCCGCGCGCCGGTATCGGTGCTGTAGCCGACGCCAAAACTCACCTGCTTTTCCTTGCGCTCGACCACCGAAACCTGAATCGGAACCGCCGCCGCCAAAGCGGGATCGGGGTCAACCTGCACCACCACCTGGGTAAAGTAGCCGCTGACATCCAGCGCCTGCTGAAAGTCCTGCAACTGCACCTGGCGGTAAGGCTCGCCGGGCACGGTCGGATTGAGCGCCGTGATCACAGTGTCGGGATAACGCTCATTGCCACTGATTTGCACCGGGCCATAGAAAAACGCCGGACCGCTGTCGATCACGAGCGACAGCGTGGCCCGTTGCGTCGCCGGATCGACTTTGGCCTCGCTGCTGGCCAAACGCGCCGCCGGATAAACGTTCAGCAGCAGCGGCCGTAACGCCGTCCCCTTCGCCACATTCCAGTCCGCCTGCCGAAACGGCATGCCTGGCTTCAGTGAAAAGTTGGCCTGGATCCGCTCGCGCAGGCGCGTGTTGCGCTGGGCCAGTCTGGCCTGGCCTGCCTCCGCCGGGCCATCCCCGGCAATCGCTCCCTCGAAACGGATCTTGACGGCATCTATCACAGTGCGCGGCCCCGCCACCACCGTGTAGCGCACGAACTGTTCGCTTCCCGCCCCTTCAATCGCCGATGTGATCTGTGGAGAAAAATAGCCTTCAGTCGCCAGCAGTTCATGCGCCGTTTCAAGACTCGTCTGCTGCAAGCGCAGCAACTCATCCTCCGTCACGTCCTCGCCCAGGCGCGCCGCACGCGCCGTTTCCAAATACTGCTCCAGCATCGGCTTCAATTCAGCAGGCGCATCCACCCGCACCTCCAACGCATGTGCGGAAGCCGATGCCAGCCCGATCAGGGCCAGGAACACGAGGGGGGAAAAACGAAGTCGCACGTGCAGAGGGGAAAACAGGGCAATGGCAGGATTCTAGGGGAGAAGCCGCTACAAAAAGACAATCAGCGTGGTGCAGGGACGCATCGCTTATCTTCGCAGCCATTTAAGGGAAGCGTCCCCTTTGTTTCTTCATTCAATCTGATTTCTCAGAGACCTTGACTGCAAAACCGCAAATGGTCCGTCATTTTGATTTTGCTCTCGGAGGCGTTCGATGCTCGCCTCTAACTTGCCAGGGATAGTGCAACCGAAAATCACCAAACCAAACGCCTTCCCAAAGATCGCCTGTAAAGCAAGTATGTCGGAGTCAGGAGAGAGGGATAGCTTGTATTCGAATTGATCGCCCAGATAACGGCCTGATCGCTGTATGGGCGGGACTTCACCTGCCATGTGTTGAAGCAAATCGAATGTTGTATATCTTCCATCCAAAAGGAGGTCTGAATTGGTGAACCATTTCAGCAACAAACAACCTTCATTTGGGAAGGATTGTTGAGTGTGTAAATAATAAGTTCCCTTCGCCAGCTTGCGAGCAAAAACACAGACAGCCTCACGCATCTCGTCCGTCACGTTAACAACACCAACTTCCTGATGTGTTTGACCTGGATCGGGGGAGATTCCGAACTCACGATTACTTCGACGTGCTTCGACTGCAGAAGGCAACATTTTCTGTAACAGCCCGGGAAACTGTTTATGCACACCGTGCATTAGTCCATTTAGCTTTCCATCCCTGTCTCCTGCCTCAGTGAACGGATCCATACGGGCGATCATGGAGACCAGCAAGTCGTGATCAGCCGTGCCATGGTTGCAGTTATCGCATGATGGAAACTCAAATCCCTCTGGCCAATGACGATTCTGAAACATAGCTCGGGGCGGACAATGCTCAACTGTAGTTGCAGGAGTTCCGCCACCACAGAACACACAATGAGGGTTTTTCTGGAAGAAAGCCTCGCGACGTTTCCGAGTAGCGATTCCCATCGTCCTTTAAGTTCTCTCGTCCTAATGAAAAAATAAGAGTTCAGTTTTTGTGTAACAAATATCTTCCCTTAATTCTGCCCTGCCCCACCTTGTGATTTCACCACGCTCATCGCCCCCGCAATCAGCGTGCTGATATCCGCCATATTCGACGGCACGATCAGGGTGTTGCCGGCCTTGGCGATACCGGCAAAGGCCTCGACGTATTTCTCCGCCACTTTCAGATTCACCGCCTGCATGCCGCCGGGCAATTCGACGGCACGCGCGACGCGGGCGATGGCTTCGGCGTTGGCGGCGGCAATGGCCTTGATCGCTTCGGCTTCTCCCTGGGCGACGTTGATCGCGGCCTGCATCTCGCCTTCGGATTCCTGGATCGCCGCATTGCGCGCACCGGTAGCAATGTTGATCTGTTCCTGCATGCGACCTTCGGATGAGGCGATGAGCGCGCGCTTTTCACGCTCGGCGGTGATCTGTCGTTGCATGGCGTGCAGGATGTCTTTCGGCGGAGTCAGATCCTTGATTTCGTAGCGCAGCACCTTGACGCCCCAGTTGGTGGAGGCTTCGTTGAGCGCCATCACCACGCCGCGGTTGATGTGATCGCGCTCTTCAAAGGTGCGGTCCATTTCCATCTTGCCGATCATCGAACGCAAGGTGGTTTGCGCCAGTTGCGAAATCGCCGAGATGTAGTCGCTTGCGCCATAGGACGCCATCTTGGGATCGGTGACCTGAAAATACAGAATGCCGTCGACCGACAACTGGGTGTTGTCGCGCGTGATGCAGATCTGGCTCGGCACGTCGAGCGGGATTTCCTTCAGCAAATGCTTGTAAGCCACGCTGTCGATGAAGGGAATGACCAGATTGAGGCCGGGCGCGAGCACGGCGTGGAATTTGCCGAGGCGTTCGACCACCCAGGCATTTTGCTGCGGCACCACGCGCACGCCCTTGGCGACGACGATGGCGATGACGATGAGAAAAACCAGTGCGACGATGTCCATATTCCTACCCTTAAGTGATTAGTTGCCGAGAACCAGCGTATTGCCTTTGACTGCACGAATGATCAGCGGCCGCGAGCTGTCGACACTGGCCGATTCGGCCTCGGCATCCCACAGCGCGCCGCGATATTTGACCTGGCCATGGCCGTCCTGCCAGGAATCGATCTGTACCGGATGGCCGATATCCATATCCTCCACGGTCCTTTCGGGATGTGCGGTGCTGCGCTTCCAGCGCCGCAGCACCAGCGTGCCAAGAGTGGCAATCACGCCCGCCGTCAGCATTTGCACCACGATGCTGGCGCCCAGCCAGGCGGCGACGCCCGCTGCCGCTGCCGCCACGCCATACACCAGCAGGTAAAACGTGCCGCTGGTGAGTTCCACCCCCACCAGCACGGCCGCCAAAATCCACCACAACACATATGCCTGCATCTCAACCCCTGATGATGACCGGCCGGTTGGCCAGTTCGTTTGGATTTCTGTCCTGCGGCGGCACATGCGCTGCCAGCAGGTCACTCACCTGTTCGATGCCGGTGAGTGCGCCGCGCTCGAAATCGCCTTGGCGGAACGCGGCTTCCATCGCCTGTGCCACGGATTCCCAGGCTGACGGTTCAACTTGTGCAGCAATGCCGCGATCGGCGACGATTTCAATATCGTGGTCGGCCAGCAGCAGATAAATCAGCACGCCGCTGTTGTGTTCGGTGTCCCACACGCGCAGATTGGAAAACACGTCGATGGCGCGTTCGCGGCCGCTCATGCCACGCCACACCTGGGCGGGCGCGAGACTGGTTTCGATGGCAAAGCGGATTTCGCCGTTGTGGCGGCTTTCAGACTGGTGGATCGCCGCCTCGATCGCATCCAGCGTGGCGTGCGGAAACGCGCGACGCCACGCCCATGGCGGCATGAACAGATGTTTGAACCAGCGACCGAGATTTACCATGAGCCTGAAGCGCCTCCACCGCCAAAACCACCCCCGCCACCGCCCCACGAACCGCCCCCGCCTCCGCCGAAGCCGCCCCCACCAAAGCCGCCGCTGCCCCAGCCACCGCCACGTCCCATCGCGCCCATCAG
>MGZO01000115.1:38194-46547 GCA_001802655.1 Hydrogenophilales bacterium RIFOXYD1_FULL_62_11 | reverse complement strand
CGAAAACAGCACGCCCGAGGTCATCCAGGCCAGGCCTGCGGTACCCAGTCCAGCCACGCCGCTGGCCGCACCGCGCCCCAACATGGGTGCCAGAAAGCTGCCGACAACAAAACCCATGACCATGAACGGCAACAGGCTTTCGCCGAAGTTGTCCGTCTGGTTTGCGCGGGTCGGTGCGGGGAGCGGTTCGCCATCGATGAGTTTGATGAGTTGCCCGACCCCTGCTGCTATGCCGCCGGAATAGTCGCCCGCCTTGAAATACGGCGTGATGATTTCGGCGATCACCCGCTTGGCGATCGCATCGGGGATCGCGCCTTCCAGACCATAGCCCACCTCGATGCGCAGCTTGCGGTCGTTTTTGGCGACGATCAGGATTACGCCGTCGTCCACTTTGGTGCGGCCGATTTTCCATTTGTCGGCCACCCGGATGCCGAATTGCGCGATGTCCTCGCCATCCAGCGTCGGCACAATCAGCACCGCAATCTGGCTGCCTTTTCTGGCTTCGAGTGCGGCCAGCTGGGTGTCGAGTTCAGCGGTTTGCTGGGCAGTGAGCGTGGCGGTCAGGTCGGTGACCCGGCGCGACAAATCCGGCACCGCCACCTGGGCCCAGGCGGACAGCGCAAGCCAGAAGAACAGGAAGCCGAACGCGAAACGTATCGGCAGCAGCCGGGTCATTCGTCGCTCAATAAGCGGGGGCTGGCGTAGCCGCCGTGCCGCCGCTGGCCGGCGCAGCTGGCGCGGATGCAGGTGCAGGTGCAGGTGCATCGAAATCAACCTTGGGCGGTACAGCGATAGCTTTTTCGTTCTCCACCGTGAAGCTCGGCTTAGTTTTATAGCCAAACAGCATTGCGGTCAGGTTGGACGGGAACGAGCGCACCGCGACGTTGTAGGTTTTCACCGAATCGATATAGCGATTGCGCGCAACCGTGATGCGGTTTTCGGTACCTTCGAGCTGCGCCTGCAGGTCACGGAACAGGCCGTCGGCCTTGAGTTGCGGATAGTTCTCCGCCACCAGCATCAGGCGCGACAGCGCGCCGGTCATTTCGCCCTGCGCGGCGATGAATTTCTGGAATGCCGCCTCGTCGTTGATCAGTTCGGGCGTCGCCTGCAGCGATCCAACGCGGGCACGCGCCGCAGTCACTTCGATGAACACGTCTTTCTCGTGCGCGGCATAGCCTTTCACCACATTGACCAGGTTCGGCACCAGATCGGCGCGTCGCTGATACTGGTTCAGCACTTCGGCCCAGGCCGCCTTGACCTCCTCGTCGGTGGTCTGGAACGTGTTGTAGCCACAGCCGGACAAAGCCAGCGCCATAAATGAAACCCACAGCATTCTCAACATGATGTATTCCTCGGTCAGGGTGCCACGCCCCAGGTGGCGAACAGGGGATCGGATTCGTTCAGACGGTCCGCATAGCGATCATCCTTGGGGCGCTTCAAGCCGCGCTCCAGATACGTCTCCACTTTCTTGAAACCGGCATTCTTGATCAGCATGCCCACCCAGGCCATGCGTTCCATCGGGTGCAACTGCGTCCACAGTTTAATAACTTTAGGCGGAAAGTTCCGGTTCGACAGCGTGACCACGAACATCCCGCCCGGCTTCAAAACCCGTTTGGCCTCAGCAACCATTTTGTGCGGCTGCGTCAGGTATTCGAACGACACCGTGCACACCACGGCATCGAAGCTGGCATCGGGGAACGGCAGTTTGGGATCGGCATTGAGGTCCTGTACGACACGCTCGCCCAGTTGCGGGTTGTCTGTCAGTTCCTCGGCGTTCATCCCCAGCCCCACAGCGGATTGCACCGTGTCGGGCAAATGCGAGCGCCAGCCCGCCATCAGGTCGAGTACGCGGGCGTTTTCCGGCAACACTGTGCGGTACAGCGCCTGGATGCGGCGCGCGCACACGGCATCGACATGGATCACTTTTCTGGGCTCGGCATAGAATTCGGCATCCGGCGTTTCGTCCTCGCGGCTGAATGCATCCGGCCCTTCAAAATCGGTCGGCGTCAGCATCTGCGTTTCCATGCCGCTCCATTCGAGCAACTGCCCGACATTGCCAACCGGTTCGGTGCCAACATCGCTCTTTCCGCTATCGATGCTGAAAATGCGGCCCTGCAGCGGATGGCTGAAATTGGCTGAAAAGTGATCGCCGTCAATTTTCATCACACGGAACATCGGGCCTGGCGCGTCATCCGAAAGCAACAGCTGCGACGGATAAAATCGCCCCACTCTGAGCGGCGCAATGTCGCTGCGAAAAGCTTCCAGCGGCACGTCGAACTCAACCTTCGGCCCGACATCCACCTGCGCGTCGACCGGCGGCGTATCGCCCGGCATCCACACCACCACCTGATGGCGGCCCAGGTCGGAAAAATAATTCACGCGAAAGCGCAAAGCAGAGTGCAAAAGTTTCATGTTTAAGGAGTCAGGATTCAGGAGGCAAGGAGGTAAAGGTGCGGCGGGCGAGGCACAAGTCCTCCCACGCCCGTGCCTTGTCGGACAGTTTGCGCAGCAGGTAGGCTGGATGATAAGTCACTACCAGCGGCACACCCTGGAACTGGTGCAGTCGCCCGCGCAGGTGGCCAACCGTCTCGTCAGTATCGAGCAGGCTTTGCGCGGCAACCCGGCCGAGCGCCAGGATGAGCCTGGGCTGGATCAGTTCGATCTGCGCCAGCAGATAGGGACGGCAGGCGGCGATTTCATCGGACTCGGGCTCGCGGTTGCCGGGCGGGCGGGATTTCAGCACATTGGTGATGTAGACATTGTTTCCACGCTGCAGGTTGATGGCCGCCAGCATGGCGTCGAGCAGCTTGCCTGCCTCGCCGACAAACGGCTCACCCCGGGCATCCTCGTCGGCGCCCGGTGCCTCGCCGATGATCAGCCAGTCGGCATGGCGGTCGCCCACGCCGAGCACGCCCTGGGTGCGGGTGGTGGAGAGCTTGCAGGCGGTGCAGTGGGCGACGGCTTCGGCAAGGGCGTCCCAGGTGGTGAGCGGTGAGCCGGGAGCAGAGAGCGGTGCAGCGGGTGCAGCCGCGCGCAAACGCCACACCGGGCCGATGCCCAGTTCGGTGAATACGTCGTCCCGGCTCAACACGACAAGTCCTTTTTCATGATGAGTGCATCTTCACGGGCGTCGCCTGCGGGATAGTAGGCACGCCGCACGGCCAGGTCGACAAAGCCGCTGCTGTGGTACAGGTTGATGGCAGCGAGATTGGACGCGCGCACCTCCAGAAACAGGCTGTCGGCCTGGTGATCGCAGGCACGTGCCAGGCAGTGGGCGAGCAGATCGCGTCCCAGGCCGTGGCGCCGCCAGTCGGGGGCGATGGTGAGGTTGAGCAGGTGCGCCTCGCCCGCCGCCGCCATCATGGCGTAATACCCCATCACCTCGCCGCCGGCTTCGAGTACCCACATGCTGTAGCCGGCGTCGAGCGAATCGGCGAAATTGCCGATGCTCCACGGATGGTCGTAACTCGCCAGCTCAATCGGGTGAATGAGCGTCAGGTCGGCCGCGGTCATGGTGCGCAGGCTGTGCGCCATGACGCGGGTTTCGCTGAGGGGCACGTGACTCATGCGCTTCGTTTCGCCCGGCGTTCGTCTATCGTCAGCGCCACCTTGTCGCGCAGATAAATCGGCGCGGCAAGCGCAGCGTCCATGCCCTCGCCGCGCTCGAATGCCCGGGCGGCCAGCCCAGCCATCGCGGCCGCATCCGGCATCAGGCTGTCGTCGATGCGAGTGAGCTGCGCTGCCAGACGCGGGCGCAACACCGCGCCCAGCGCGGCAAAGCCGTTACCCGCCCCCACCCAGTCGCCGCCGCCATCCGGCACGCTCACCGACTCGGGCAAGGCCAGTGCAGGTTCGGTCACGCACTGCCAGCCTTCCCCGGCACGCTGGTACGCCGCCCAGTAAACTTCGGCCATGCGCGCATCAAGCACGGCCAGCACCTGATCTGCAGCGGTCTGTTCGGCGATGGACTCCAGGGTGGAGACCCCGACCACCGGCAGGTCGGCGCCCAGCGCCAGGCCCTGGGTCACCGCGCAGGCGATGCGCAGGCCGGTAAACGAGCCCGGCCCCGCACCATAGCCGATGCCATCGAGCTGGCGCAGGCTGAGCGCCGATTCGCGCAGCAGTTCATCCACCATCGGCAATAACAGGCTGCTATGGCGCTGTTCGGCCAGCACCCGGCGGGCGAGAATCCGGCCTTCCAGCCACAGCGCAGCCGAGCACCATTCGGTGGACGTATCGATCACGAGCAATTTCATCGCCGCAATTTTACCGGTAGTCACCCGCGACAACACGACACGGTGTGGCAGTCGTGCAATTTATCCGGCAGCAGGAAATAGCTTAAAATGGCGCCCTGCTTCATATCCGCTTGACCCCCCGATGGAATCCACCGTTACCACGCCGACCACAACCGGCGATTCGCCTTTGGCGCGCGACGTCAAAAAACGCCGCACCTTCGCGATCATTTCTCACCCCGACGCCGGCAAGACCACGCTGACCGAAAAGCTCCTGCTGTTCGGCGGCGCCATCCAGATGGCCGGCACGGTCAAGGCCAAGAAAAGCGGCAAGTTCGCCACCTCCGACTGGATGGAAGTCGAGCGTGAGCGCGGCATTTCGGTCGCTAGTTCGGTGATGCAGTTCTCCCACGGCGACTGCGTGTTCAACCTGCTCGACACCCCGGGCCACAAGGACTTTTCCGAAGACACCTACCGCGTGCTGACCGCGGTGGACGCTGCGATCATGGTGGTCGATGCCGCCAAAGGCGTGGAAGAACAGACCATCAAGCTGCTGGAAGTGTGCCGCCTGCGCGACACGCCGATCATCACCTTCATCAACAAGATGGACCGCGAGGTGCGCGACCCGCTGGAACTGCTGGACGAGATCGAATCGATCCTGAAGATCCAGTGCGCGCCCGTGACCTGGCCGATCGGCATGGGCAAGCGCTTTCATGGCGTGTATCACCTGATCAACGACGAAATTCTGCGCTTCAAGGCCGGCGAAGAGAATGCCGGCCAGGCGTTTGAATCGCTGCAGGGCCTGGGCGACGAGGCCTTGCGTGAACGCTTCCCGCTCGAAGCCGACACCCTGCTGTCCGAAATCGAACTGGTGCGCGGCGCTGGGGTCGGCTTCGAACTCGATGCCTTTTTGAAAGGCAAGCAGTCACCGGTATTTTTCGGCTCGGGGATCAACAACTTCGGCGTGCGCGAAGTGTTGCGCGCGCTGGCCGACTGGGCGCCGCCGCCGCAGCCGCGCGAGGCGGTCGAGCGCGTGGTCGATCCCACCGAACCCAAGTTCACCGGCTTCGTCTTCAAGATCCAGGCCAACATGGACCCGCAGCACCGCGACCGCATCGCCTTCTTCCGCGTCTGCTCCGGTCGCTACACGCCCAACATGAAAGTGCGCCATCGTCGCACCGGCAAGGAAATGAAAATCGCCAACGCGGTCGTCTTCATGGCCAACGAGCGCACCCGCATGGAAGATGCGGTGGCGGGCGACATCATCGGCATCCACAACCACGGCCAGCTGCACATCGGCGACACCCTCACCGAAGGCGAGGCGCTGCAGTACAAGGGCATCCCTTACTTCGCCCCCGAACTGTTCAGCCGCCCGCGCCTGCGCGACCCGCTGCGCGCCAAACAGTTGAACAAGGGCTTGCTGGAACTGGGTGAAGAAGGCGCAGTGCAGGTGTTCGAACCGTTTGTCGACAACACACTGTTGATTGGCGCCGTCGGCCAGTTGCAATTCGAAGTCGTCGCCCATCGCCTGCGCACCGAATACGGCGTCGACGCCAGCTTCGAGAACGCCGGCATCTACACCGCCCGCTGGGTCACCTGCCCCGACGCCGCGCATCTGGCGGAATTCACCAAATCCAATTCATTGAAGCTGGCGAAGGACGTGGACGGTAACTTGGTGTATCTGGCCGACACCCGGGTGAATCTCTCGCTGGCGCAGGAACGCTGGCCCAAGGTGGCGTTCCACGACACGCGGGAACATGGGCAGGTGATGCGTTAGCAGTCGAGAAAAGGTGCGGCACATTCGTGCCCAGTCAGAAAACCGCTTTCGCCCTGTGTCCCGGGAAGTAAATGGCAGTGCTAGCTTCTTGAAGTAGCCCGCAAAACGGGATGATGGTCTTAAACTGGATTGATGCCGATGCCCCTGATTCTTGCCCTGCTGATACTGGTCGCCACCCTGGGTGGCTGCGCCTCCAACCCTCACCCGAATACCGGCGAGTCGGCAGATCCGGGGCGCCTGCCCTCCGCTCAAAGACTCGTTAACGTTGCCGGGCTGCGCCCGTGCAACGATGATGCAGCGCGTACGCTGCAAATCGATCCGGGCCAGCCGATCAACATACTCGTTCATGGCTGCAACGGTTCCACCGGGAAATTCCATGCGCTGGCTGAGGTGCTCGCGTTTCATGGCCAGCAATCCGCTTGTTTTGATTACGATGATCGCGACAGCCTGATGGTGAGTTCGGGCCAACTGGCTCACGCTGTTGATGCACTTGCGCAGCATCTGGACACGCCGGCAATGACGGTGATTGGCCACAGCATGGGCGGCCTCGTTGCCCGCAAGGCGTTCATCGAAAGCCATCCCCAGCCTTTGCAGAACACGCAAATCGGCCTGCGACTGGTCACCGTCTCGGCGCCGTTTGCCGGTATCGCTGCTGCACGATTGTGCGCGGCCCCCGCGCTGCGCATCGCCACGCTCGGTCTCCAGGATCTGGCCTGCTGGCTCATCAGCGGTGATAACTGGTACGAAATCACGTCGGCCTCGCGTTTCATCCAGCAACCGGGCAGTCTCATCCCCCAGGTGCAGCGTCATCTCAAGGTGGTAACCGACGAGCGCGGCACGTGCCGCCGTCGCGACGATACCGGCCAATGCATCGAAGACGATTATATTTTCAGCGTGGACGAACAGCGCTATTCATTGGTCACCCAGGCATCTCGAACCACTGACGTCGAGGTGCCCGCAGGACACGTCGAAATTGTTGGCGAATCCGGTGTCACGCCCTACAAACTGATTGACGTATTCCAGCGCGAAGGCATTGTCCGTGCCACGCCGCCGGAGCGGCTGTCTGCGTTCCAGGCGCTACTGGCACAGCTTTATGGTCAATGAACAGGTCAGCCGGCAGGCCAATTCCGTACGCGTTCGCTGAACGCCCTGTCGCGCATGTTCAGCTGCCCCTGAACAAGCTGATTGCCTCATCCAGTCGAGACACGGCATACACCGTCATCCCGGCAATTTTGTGCTTGGGCTGGTTTGCCGTCGGAATAATGGCCTGGGTAAAACCGAGCTTGGCGGCTTCTTTCAACCGTTCCTGACCGCGCTGCACTGGACGAATTTCACCGGCGAGGCCGACTTCCCCAAACATCACCAGCTTGTCGGGCAGGGGCTGGCTGCGCAGCGACGATACGATCGCCGCCAGTACCGCGAGGTCGGCGGCGGGTTCGCTGATTTTGACGCCCCCCACCGCATTGACGAACACGTCCTGATCGAAGCACGCGATACCGGCGTGGCGATGCAGCACGGCGAGCAGCATGGCGAGCCGGTTTTGCTCGAGGCCGACGGAGAGACGACGGGGGTTGGGCGCGTGACTGCTGTCAACCAGCGCCTGGATCTCGACCAGCAGCGGGCGCGTGCCTTCCTGGGTCACCAGCACGCACGAGCCAGGCACCGGTTCACCATGACGCGACAGGAATATGGCCGAGGGGTTGGAGACGCCCTTGAGGCCTTTTTCGGTCATCGCAAACACGCCGATTTCGTTGACTGCACCGAAGCGGTTCTTGATCGCGCGCACTAGCCGGAAACTCGATCCGGTATCGCCCTCGAAATACAGCACGGTGTCGACGATATGTTCCAGCACGCGCGGGCCGGCAATCGCGCCTTCCTTGGTGACATGGCCGACCAGGATGATCACGGTGCCGCTCTGCTTGGCATAGCGCGTCAGCTGCGCCGCGCACTCGCGCACCTGCGCCACCGAGCCGGGCGCGGAGGTCAGTGTTTCAGAATAAACGGTCTGAATCGAATCGATCACCGCGACTTCGGGCTTGAGGTCGTCCAGGTGCGCCAGAATGGCTTCGAGGCGGATTTCCGGCAGCACCGGCAGATTCGCTTCGGGCAGGGAAAGCCGCCGTGCACGCAACGCAACCTGGCGGGCGGACTCTTCCCCGCTCACGTAAAGGGCGTTCATCCGCGTGGAAAGCTCGGCCAGGGCCTGCAGCAACAGGGTCGATTTGCCGATGCCGGGATCCCCGCCGATCAGTACCACGCCACCCGGCACCAGGCCGCCGCCCAGTACCCGGTCGAGTTCGCCGATATCGGTGGCAATGCGGCTTTCTTCGGAAGCTTCGACATC
>MGZO01000115.1:35616-38136 GCA_001802655.1 Hydrogenophilales bacterium RIFOXYD1_FULL_62_11 | reverse complement strand
TCGGCGATGGTTTCAACCAGGGTGTTCCAGGCGTTGCAGGCTGGGCATTGTCCTTGCCACTTGGGCGACTGGCCGCCGCACTCGGTACAGGTATAGACGGTCTTGGCTTTGGCCATCAGGCGGGGAAGACGCCGGTCGATAGATAGCGGTCGCCGCGGTCACACACGATAGACACGATGACCGCGTTTTCGACTTCCTTCGATACCTGCAGCGCAGCCCACAGCGCACCACCGGATGAAATGCCCGCGAAAATGCCTTCTTCACGCGCCAGTCGCCGGGTGGTTTCTTCGGCGTCGTACTGGCCGACGTAGATCATGCGATCAACGCGATCGTAATCGCAGATGGAGGGCACATATTCGGCCGGCCATTTACGTATGCCCGGAATCTGCGCGCCTTCATTGGGCTGCACGCCGACAATCTGGATCGCCGGACTCTGTTCCTTCAGATAGCGCGAACAGCCCATGATGGTGCCGGTGGTGCCCATGCTGGAGACGAAATGGGTGATCTTGCCCTGGGTGTCGCGCCAGATTTCCGGACCGGTGGTGCGGTAGTGCGCTTCCGGATTGTCGGGGTTGGAGAACTGGTCGAGGATCTTGCCGATGCCCTGTTTCTCCATCGCAATCGCGAGATCGCGCGCGCCTTCCATGCCCGCTTCCTTGCTCACCAGTTGCAGTTCGGCACCGAACGCGCGCATGGTCTGACGCCGCTCGATCGACAGATGCTCGGGCATGATGAGGATCATCTTGTAGCCGCGCATCGCCGCCGCCATCGCCAGCGCGATGCCGGTGTTGCCGCTGGTCGCTTCGATCAGCGTATCGCCGGGCTTGATGTCGCCCCGCGCCTGCGCCGCATCGATCATCGACAGCGCCGGGCGGTCTTTCACCGAGCCGGCCGGATTGTTGCCTTCGAGCTTGACGAGGACGATGTTGCTGGTGACGCCGGGCATGCGCTTGAGGCGCACCAGCGGCGTGTTGCCGACCGTGTCCTCAATGGATTTGTAGGAATTCGTGTTCGTCATGTCCGCATCCATTCAAGCGCGCAGCTCATTACTGCCGCCCGATCGGCAGGTAGTCGAACCCCATCTCGCGCATGGCTTGCGGCTCATAGAGATTGCGCCCGTCGAAAACCAGCGGGGTTTTGAGCAGCGATTTCATGGTGTCGAAGTTGGGGCTGCGGAACACTTTCCACTCGGTGACGATCAACAGCGCGTCGGCGCCCTTCAGCGCATCCATCGGACTGTCGACCAGCAACAGGTCGGCGCGCTCGCCGTAGATACGGCGGGTTTCTTCCATCGCCGCCGGGTCGTAGGCCGACACGCTCGCGCCCATCGCCCACAAGGCTTCGAGCATGCTGCGGCTGGGCGCTTCGCGCATGTCGTCGGTATTGGGCTTGAACGCCAGCCCCCACATGGCGAAACGCTTGCCCTTGAGGTCGCTGCCCAGGCGCGCGGTCAGCTTGTTGACCAGAATCTGCTTCTGCACTTCGTTGGCTTCTTCCACCGCATCGAGCACGCGCAAGGTGACGCCATTTTCCTGGCCGGTGCGGCGCAATGCCTGCACATCCTTGGGGAAGCACGAACCGCCGTAGCCGCAGCCGGCATAGAGGAAGTGATAACCGATGCGCGGATCGGAACCGATGCCATGGCGCACCTGTTCGATGTCTGCGCCGAGCTTTTCCGCCAGCACGGCAAGTTCGTTCATGAAGGAGATGCGCGTCGCCAGCATGGCGTTGGCGGCGTACTTGGTGAGCTCAGCGCTCTTGACGTCCATCACGGTGAGGCGATCACGATTACGCTGGAACGGTGCATACAGCTGGCGCAGCAGCGACGTGGCGCGCTCGCTGTCAGTACCGATCACAATGCGGTCGGGTTTCATGAAATCCTCCACCGCAGCGCCCTCTTTGAGGAACTCGGGATTGGAGGCCACGTTGAATTCGTGCGTCACGCCGCGTTGGCTCAACTCTTCCTGCATGGCGGCTTTCACTTTGTCCGCGGTGCCGACCGGAACGGTGGATTTGTCGACGACCAGCTTGTAGCCCGTCATGTGACGGCCAATATTGCGTGCTGCTGCCACGACGTATTGCAGATCGGCAGATCCATCTTCATCCGGCGGGGTGCCAACCGCAATAAACTGGATCTCGCCGTAGGCCACGGATTCTTCAATGTTGGTGGTGAAGGCCAGCCGGCCGGCCGCAACGTTACGCCGCACCATGTCTTCCAGTCCGGGCTCATAAATGGGGATGCCGCCGGCTTTCAACGTTTCGATTTTTTTCGGGTCCAGATCGAGGCACAACACCTCGTTGCCGACTTCAGCCAGGCAGGTTCCCGTGACCAGCCCCACATACCCCGTGCCAATTACCGTAATTTTCACACCGTCTCCCTAGGCCTTATGTATATCGAATTGAATCTGTTGCAGCGCGACCAGCGGATCGGCTGCAGCCGTTATCGGTCGGCCAATGACCAAATCGGTCGCCCCGGCGTTCAAGGCTTGCACTGGCGTCATGACCCGGCGCTGATCGCCC
>MGZO01000115.1:27455-35583 GCA_001802655.1 Hydrogenophilales bacterium RIFOXYD1_FULL_62_11 | reverse complement strand
ACCAGACGGAAGTTCGTGCCCAGGTCTGCACGCAGCATCGAGGCTTCCTGTGCCGAACAGACGACGCCATCCAGCTTGCATTGTTGCGTGAGACGAGCCAGACGCAGCACCTGATTTTCCGGCGTGTCGGTCACGCCCACTTCGCACAAATCCTCAGCGCTCATGCTGGTCAACACGGTCACTGCAATCAACAGTGGCCCTGATGGGTTGCTCAGTGCCTCACGAGCGGCTGTCATCATGCGGGAACCGCCCGACGCATGCACGTTGAGCATCCACACGCCGAGGTCTGCGGCAGCACGGCACGCCGCTGCCACGGTATTCGGAATATCGTGAAATTTCAGATCCAGAAACACCTCGAAACCGCGTGCAACCAGCGCCCGCACCAGTTCCGGCCCTGCAACGGTGAACAGTTCCTTGCCGACTTTCAGCCGGCACAGCGCAGGATCGAGTCGCTCCACCAGCGCCAGTGCGGATGCCGCATCGGCAAAATCCAGCGCCACGATGATTTTCGTCGAATTCACTCAGTTACCCGTCCCTTGAAACTTGCATCTTGAATCTTGTAACTCACACTTCCCCCTCGCGCCGCTCGGGATCGAAGCTGTCCCAGCGCCCACACGCGGGGCAGCGCCAGAAAAACTGCTTGGCCTTGAAACCACAGCTGTCGCACTGATAACGCATCATGCGTTGGCTGTGCGCTGCCACCAGGCTCTTTTCCACTTGCAGCAACTCGCGCTCGCCGGGCTCGGCATTGATCAGCTGGGCTTCGAGCAGACGATCCAGGGTTCGCAAACTGGGGTTGCGGCGGAGTTCTTCGCGCGCAAGCTGGGTGGCGGCAATCGCCCCTTCCGTTTCCGAGACCGCCAGATAAAGTGCGCTGAACACATCCTGCGAGGGATGCCGCGCATACAAGGCACGCAGCCACAGCACCCCCTCATCGATGCGTCCCAACTGGCGATAGCTGCCCAGCACACGCTCGACTACCAGCGCCATGTGCGCCGAGCTTTGGGTCTCGACCAGACGCCAATCGGCAATCGCAGCTTCATGCTGCCCTGCCGCCGCGTCGAGGTCTCCCGACATCAGGTTGGCGCGCACCGACTGGCGGTTGGTCGCAAGTGCCAGCTGCAAATGGGCTGCCGCTGCATCAGGATTGCCCTTGGCCGCATCCAGCAACGCCAGTTCACAGTAAAAATGGGCGATATCGGCGTTGAGCGGCTTGCTGGTGTCCTTTTCCAGTTCGCGTGCCGCGTCGATGGCTTTTTGCCAGTCCTTTTCCTGCACGTAGATTTCCAGCAGATAAGTGCGGGCCAGGCCGTGCTGAGGCGTTTGCAGCAACTTGCCGAACACTTCTTCGGCACGATCGAGCAAACCCGCCTTCAGATAATCCTGACCCAGTTCTCCTTGCGCGCGCAGACGCTGCTCTTCGGCCAGTCCCTCGCGCTCCAGCAAGTTCTCGTGCATGCGAATGGCACGATCCAGTTCGCCACGACGCCGAAACAGCGCACCCAACGCAAAGTGTAGGTCGATGGTCTCGGGTTCCAGTTTGACGACTTCAAGAAAGGCTTCGATAGCCTTGTCCGGCTGCTCGTTGAGCAGGAAATTCAGGCCGCGAAAATACGAATTGGGAAGCGCGCGGGATTCGGTCATCACCTGCTTGATATCGACGCGAGCGGCCAGCCAGCCCAGAACAAAAAAAAGGGGAAATGCCAACAACCACCAGATTTCAAATTCCATCGTGTGTCACACCACAGGCATATCGGTCGGGGTGATGGCGGAATCCGCCTCTCCTGCCCGCTGCTTGCGGGAAGCTTCGCGTCGCAGGCGGAACGTGCTGGGCAACAAAGCCAGTGCACCGGCAAGCACACCCAACACAAATGCCAATCCCAGCATGACTATCAGGGGGGCTTGCCACACCTGCCCGAGGTAGGCGTTGAATGTGACGGTCTGGCTGTTTTTCAAGGCAAAGCCCAGCACCAGCAGAAATACGAGCAGCTTGAGTACCAGCCCCAAATAACGAGTGATATTTTTCATGAATGATGGCGTCTTCCCGGTACCCGGCATTCTACCTTTGCGGGTGGGCTTCAAAAAGGACGTCAGCAAAAGAAAACGGCGCTTTACGCGCCGTTTTCACCTACCTGAATGAACTGCATCCACTGCTCTGAACGCAATAAGCCGATTCAAAGCGGAAAGTCCACCCGATCACGCAACTCCTTGCCTGCCTTAAAGTGCGGCACATACTTGGCCGGGACCTGCACGCGCTCGCCCGACTTGGGGTTGCGCCCCAGACGGGCGGGACGAAAACTCAGGCTGAAACTGCCAAAACCACGAATCTCGATCCGCTCGCCACGCGACAGGTTTTTTGCCAGCGCGTCGAGGACCGTTTTCACTGCCATCTCGATATCCGCAACTGAAAACTGCGAATGACGCGCTGCCAGTTGAGCAATCAGCTCGGACTTGGTCATGGATTACTCAGCGTTCTTGTTTTCGAGCTTGGCCTTCAGCAGTGCGCCAAGGTTGGTCGAACCCGTAGCGGCGGCCGAGGTGTCAGCTGCCATTTTCTTCATGGCTGAATCCTGCTCGGTCATGTCCTTGGCCTTGATCGACAGGTTGATGACGCGGTTTTTGCGGTCAACGTTGATGATCATGGCTTCGATCTCGTCGCCTTCCTTGTAGTGGGTACGCATGTCTTCTACACGGTCACGCGAGACTTCGGATGCGCGCAGGTACCCTTCCATGTCGCTATCCAGCTGCACGGTGGCGCCCTTGGCTTCTACGGTCTTGATCGTGCCCTTGACGATGCTGCCTTTCTCGTTGCCGGTGGCATAGCTGGTCAGCGGATCGCCTTCGATCTGCTTGATGCCCAGCGAAATGCGCTCGCGCTCGAGGTCGATACCGAGCACAACAGCTTCTACATCCTGACCCTTGCGGAAGTTTTGCACGGCTTCTTCGCCGGGGACATTCCAGGACAGGTCGGACAAATGAACCAGGCCATCGATGCCGCCGGCCAGGCCGATGAACACGCCAAAGTCGGTGATCGACTTGATCGCGCCGCTGACCTTGTCGCCCTTCTTGAAGTTCATCGAGAAATCTTCCCACGGGTTCGACTTGCACTGCTTCATGCCGAGCGAGATGCGGCGCTTGTCTTCGTCGATGTCCAGAACCATGACTTCGACTTCATCGCCCAGTTGAACGATCTTGTTGGGGCTGACGTTCTTGTTGGTCCAGTCCATTTCGGAGACGTGCACCAGGCCTTCGATACCGGCTTCGATTTCCACGAATGCGCCGTAGTCGGTGAGGTTGGCCACTTTACCGAACATACGGGTGCCCTGGGGGTAGCGACGTGCAATGCCCACCCACGGATCATCACCCAGCTGCTTGATGCCGAGCGAAACGCGGTTCTTTTCGGTGTCGTAGCGCAGGATCTTGGCTTCGAGTTCCATGCCGACAGTAACCACTTCGGACGGATGCTTGACACGACGCCATGCCATGTCGGTGATGTGCAACAGACCGTCGATACCGCCCAGATCCACGAACGCGCCATAGTCGGTAATGTTCTTGACCACACCCTTGACGATAGAGCCTTCTTTGAGGTTCTCCATCATCGCTTCGCGATCGGCACCCATGGTTTCTTCCAGCACAGCACGGCGTGACACCACGACGTTGTTGCGCTTGCGGTCAAGCTTGATGACCTTGAATTCCATTTCCTTGTATTCGAACGGTGTGGTGTCCTTGACCGGACGCGTATCGACCAGCGAACCCGGCAGGAAAGCACGCAAACCGCCCACCAGCACCGTCAAACCGCCCTTGACCTTGCCCTGCACCATGCCGGTCACGATACGGCCTTCGTTCATCGCCACTTCCAGGTCCAGCCATGCCGCCAGTTTCTTGGCGCGTTCGCGCGACAACTTGGTTGCGCCGAAACCATCTTCGATCGACTCGATTGCAACGGCCACGAAATCGCCAATTTTGGCTTCAATTTCGCCCAGGTCGTTCTTGAATTCTTCGATCGGGATCAGGCTCTCGGATTTGAGACCGGCGTTCACCGTCACGAAGTTGCCGTCGATGCCGACGATTTCAGCGGTAATGACTTCACCCTGGCGCATTTCCTGGTGCTCGAGGGATTCCTCGAACATCGCGGCAAAGTCGTCCATGGAGTCCAGGTTGGTGGAAGCGGTAGCAGTTGACATTAAAAACCTTCTTGGTCCGTCGGTGAGGACGGGGTTAGTTGCACATCGTCAGCCTGCGGGCGCAGGACTGACACGGGAAAAACGTTACTTACAGCTTGTTTCGCGGCTCGCATGAAGCGTAGTGGTCGAGAACGGCCTGAACAGCCGACTCGACTCCCATCGAGGTGGTATCGAGAAACAGCGCATCCGGCGCAGGCTTCAGGGGAGCCACCAAACGGGCAGTGTCACGCGCATCACGCGCCTGCATGTCCGCAACAAGGGCGGATAGACTAGCAGAGTTCCCCTTGTCGATCAACTGCTTATATCGCCTTTCGGCGCGCGCCTCGGCGCTGGCGGTAAGAAAAACCTTGGCCACGGCATCGGGGAAGATCACCGTGCCCATATCGCGCCCATCCGCCACCAGGCCGGGCGCCTGGCGATAGGCACGCTGGCGGTCGAGCAGTGCCGCGCGCACGGCAGGCAGGGCCGCCACTTTCGATGCGCCCTCGCCCACTGCCTCGGCACGGATTGCCTCGCTGACATCTTCGTTCAGCAGCCACACTGCGCCGTCGCGAAAAACGGCGGGCAGCGCGCTTGCCAGTTCGGCTACCCGCGCTTCGTCATCCAGCGCCACGCCGTTTTTCATCGCCGACAGCGCAGTGAGCCGATACAACGCGCCGCTGTCGAGAAAATGGAAGCCGAGCACGGCTGCCACGCGTTCGGCCACGGTGCCTTTGCCCGAGGCGGACGGGCCGTCGATGGTGATAACGGGCAAGGCGTCAGGCGTGAGAAGTGAAGGGGGATTCATTGCGCGATTCCAGCAAACACTTTGAAAAACGTCGGGAAGGTCTTGTTTACGCACGCCGGGTCATTGATGCGGATCGGCACGCCGCCCAGCGTCACCAGCGTCAGACACATCGCCATGCGGTGGTCGTCATAGGTGTCGATCACGGCGTTGGGGAGGAGTTTTTCGGGCGGCGTGATGCGGATGAAGTCGGCACCCTCCTCCACCGTTGCGCCCACCTTGCGCAATTCGGTCGCCATCGCCGCAATGCGGTCGGTTTCCTTCACCCGCCAGCTGGCGATGTTGGTCAGCAGGGTCACGCCGTCAGCAAACAGCGCCGCCACGGCCAGTGTCATTGCAGCATCGGGGATGTGGTTGCAATCGAGGGTGATCGCTTTCAAACGGCCATCCTGCGGCGCACGCGCCGCGATCCAGTTCGGCCCCATTTCAATCTGCGCGCCCATCAAGGCCAGCGCATCGGCAAACTGCACGTCGCCCTGCACGCTGTCGCGCCCCACGCCTTCGACCCGCACCGGCCCGCCACCGATGGCACCGGCAGCCAGAAAATAGGAGGCCGACGAAGCATCGCCTTCGACCCATATTTCGCCGGGACTCTGGTAACGCGCCGATTTCGGCACGCTGAAATTCTGCCATCCGTCCTGACCGACCTCGATACCAAAACGGCGCAGCATCGCCAGCGTAATCCCGATATAAGGCCGGGAAATCAGCTCGCCCATCACTTCAATCGTCGTGGTGCGTTGCCGCAACGGCAGCGCCATCATCAGGCCGGTCAAAAACTGGCTCGACACATTGCCACGCACGCGGGTGGTGTCGCCCGCCAGTTCGGCAGGATGGATGGCGAGCGGTGGAAAGCCCGTCTCACCCAGATAATCAATCCGCGCACCCAACAGCCGCAGCGCATCGACCAGATCACCAATCGGTCGTTCGTGCATACGCGCCACGCCCCGCAGCACATACTCGCCGCCCGACAGGGCACACGCCGCAGTCAATGAGCGAAACGCTGTGCCGGCATTGCCCAAAAACAGTTCAGCCTGCTTGACCGGAAACGCGCCGCCAACGCCCGTAATTTCGTAGTCATCGGAATCGCCACCCTCTGGATTTTTTTGCCTAACCACGCCCACACCCAGCGCGCGCAAGGCATCGAGCATCACCCGGGTATCGTCCGAATCCAGCAGCGCGCGCACGTGCGTCGCACCTTCAGCCAGCGCTGCCAACAGCAACACGCGATTGGAAATGCTTTTGGAACCGGGAAGCCGCACGCTGCCATGTGCGGCCGGAGTGGCGGGTAAATCAAGAAAGTCCATCAAACGTCCTGAGAAGAGGGGGCAACAGTCAATACATCGGTAAAAGGCTGAATGAGTCATCTCATTCCACCCACAATGGCATGCGGCCGCGTGCGCCCTACACGTCCTGAGTCTTCAGCCAATGTTCACGCGCGGTGCGCGCGCGCGTGAACATTTCCAGCAAAGTGGCGGCATCTTCTGCTGACACGGCGGCGCGCAGGGTTTGCAGCGCATCCAGATAGGCATCCAGCTCGGTCAACAGCGCCTGCCTGTTTGCCAGCGCGATGTCGCGCCACATCTCGGGGCTGCTGCCCGCAATGCGGGTGAAATCGCGGAAACCGCTGGCCGCCAGACGGAAGAAAGTGTCGCCATCTTCACGTTGCGCCAGTTCGTCCACCAGCGCGAATGCCGCCAGGTGCGGCAAGTGACTGACCGCCGCGAAAACGCGGTCGTGTTGTGCGGCATCGAGCGTTTCAACCTGCGCACCCGTCGCCAGCCAGAGTGCCTTGACGGTTTCAAATGCGTCGGGCCGGGTCTCGGCCAGCGGCGTCAGCAGGACTTTTTTCCCCTGAAACAGATCGGCGCGGGCAGCGCCTGGCCCACTTTGCTCGGAGCCGGCAATCGGGTGACCCGGGACAAAATCCGTAAAACGTTCGCCGAGTGCCGCACGTGCAGCTTCCACCACATTGCGTTTGGTGCTGCCTGCATCGGTGATGATGGAGCCGGGTTTCAAATGGGGAGCCAACTGCCGCAATACGGTTTCGGTCTCGCCCACAGGCAAGGCGAGCAGGATGCAGTCGGCCTGCCCGGCTTGCGCGTAATCGGCCACGCCATCAATCAATTCGAGCTCGCGTGCGATCGTGAGCCGGGCGGGATTGCGGCCAACACCGAGCACACGTCGCACGGCACCGGCTTGTTTCAGCGCCAGGGCAAACGAGCCACCAATCAGGCCGGTGCCCACAATGGCCAGCGTATCGACGATCACAAACAGACTTTCAGGGCATCGAGAAAACGGGCGTTTTGCCCCGCCAATCCAACCGACACGCGCAGAAATTCAGGCAAGCCGTAATTGGCGACTGGACGCACGATCACGCCGCGCTTGAGAAGTTCGCTGTTGATTCGCGCGGCATCACCGACTTTAGCCAGCAGGAAGTTGCCTTTTGACGGCACGCCATCCACACCCAGCGCACTCAAACCTGCCGCGAGTTGCGCCATGCCGGCCATATTCAGCGCATAGCTGCGTGCCAGAAAATCGACATCATCCAGCGCAGCTTCAGCGGCAGCGAGCGCGGGCGCATTGACGTTAAAAGGATGACGCACCCGGTTCAACAGATCGATTACTTCGGTGCGGCCTAACCCATACCCCACGCGCAGGCCGGCCAGCCCATACGCCTTGGAAAACGTGCGAACGATCAACAGATTGGGAAAGCGTGCCAGCCAGGTGGCGGTGTCGCAGCGTTCGGCAGGCGGCAGAAACTCGCCGTAGGCTTCGTCCAGCACCACCAGCACCTGCGGCGGCACGGCTTCTAGAAACGCCTCAACCTCTGCCCACGGCAAAAACGTGCCGGTCGGATTATTGGGGTTGGCAATCCACAGCACGCGCGTGTCGTCGCGGATGGCGGCACGCATCGCATCCAGATCGTGGCCGTAGTGTTTTGCTGGCACTTCAATGCCGTGCGCGCCGGCAGTTTGCGTGGCGATGGGATAAACCGCAAAAGCGTGTTGCGCATAAACCGAAGACGTCCCGCCGGTCAGAAACGCGCGCGCCACCATGTCCAGCACATCATTCGATCCATTGCCCAGCACGATCTGGCTGGCCGGCACGTTCCATTTCGCGGCCAGTTTGGCCTTCAGCGCATAGCCTGCGCCATCGGGGT
>MGZO01000115.1:23357-27428 GCA_001802655.1 Hydrogenophilales bacterium RIFOXYD1_FULL_62_11 | reverse complement strand
GTGCGGCCGCCAATGCCATGGGACTGGGCCCGAGCGGGTTTTCGTTCGATGCCAGCTTGACGATATCGGCTTCGTTCAGCCCAAGCTCACGCGCCAGTTCGGAGATCGGTTTTCCGGGCAAATAAGGTGCAATGGCGCGCACATGCGCCGGCGCTAAATCACAACAATTCATGGCAACGCAGCAGGATAGGAACCGAGAATCTTGAGGAAGGCGGCGCGCGATCCAATTTCCGCCAAAACAGCAGCCAGCCGGGGATCCTCGCGATGGCTTTCGCACACGATGAAAAACAGGTATTCCCAGTTGCCCGATCGCGCCGGACGCGATTCGAGTTTGCTCATGGAAATCCCGGCCTCGGCCAGGGGTTGCAGCAGTTTGACGATTGCACCGGGCTGGTTGTGAACGCCGACGACAAGCGAGGTTTTATCGCGTCCAGACGGTGCAGCATCGGTTTTGCCCAAGACCAGAAAACGGGTGGTGTTGCTGGCTTCGTCCTCAACCCGCGCCGCTGCCACAGCCAGGCCATACAACTCGGCAGCCGCTTCGCTGCCCAGCGTCGCGGCATCGGGCTCGGCCGCCGCGCGCCGCGCACCCTCACTGTTGCTGATGACGCTGATGCGTTCGGCCTGAGGCAGATGACGCGTCAGCCACTGCTGGCACTGGGCGATCGACTGGGCATGGCCATAGACACGCTGGACGCCGTCAAGACTGGCCTGCTTGCGCATCAGCATCTGGTGGATCGGCAGCATCACTTCGCCGCAGATTTTCAGCGGGCTGGCGACGATCAGATCGAGCGTGCGCGAGATCGCGCCTTCGGTCGAGTTCTCCACCGGCACCACAGCGAAGTCGACGCGCCCTGTTTCAACAGCGTGAAAACAGGTGTCGATGTCGGCCTCGGCCAGCGCGTCGACTTCATGTCCGAATTGCTTGTGAACGGCCTGCTGGCTGAAGGTGCCCGCCGGCCCGAGGTAGGCAACCCGAATGGTTTGTTCAAGCGCACGACAAGCCGACATGATTTCGCGAATCAGGCGCTCGACTGTGTCCCCCGACAAGGGACCCGGGTTGGTCGAGCGCAACCTCTGGACGATCTGCGCCTCGCGCTCGGGCCGGTAGATTTTTTCACCGTTCTTGGCGCGCCCCACCTGCTGCGCAATCCCGGCACGCTCGGACAGCAGCTTGAGAATACTGTCATCGATGCCGTCAATGCGCGCACGCAACGCGCTCAAATCATTGAGCGCATCCTTCATGCCGGCAAATTCCGCACAGCGAGTACGCCGGCAATCGCCGCAAGCTGCTGCAACACGGCATCGGTCACGGCGCTGTCGATATCAACCAGGGTGTAGGCCATGTCGGCCTTGGATTTGTTGAGCATGTTGTGGATGTTGATTCCGGCGCTGGCAAGCACCGACGAAATCTGTCCCACCATGTTGGGCACGTTGGCGTTGGCAATCGCGATTCGAAAATTCGACTCGCGTGCCATGGCGACGTTGGGGAAATTCACCGCATTAAGGATGTTGCCGTTTTCAAGATAGTCAGCCAGCTGCTCGGCAACCATCACCGCGCAGTTTTCCTCTGCTTCTTCGGTGCTGGCGCCCAGATGAGGCAGCGCGACGACCTTGGCATGCCCCTTGAGCGCATTCGCCGGGAAATCGCAGATGTAGGCATGCAGCTTGTTGGTGTCGAGCGCTTCTACTGCAGCTGCGTTATCGACCACGCCTTCGCGCGCAAAATTGAGCAACACTGCACCCGGACGCATCACCCCGATACGCTGGGCGTTGATGAGATTGCGGGTGGCGTCGATCAGCGGCACATGCAGGCTGACGTAATCCGCCATGCGCAACACATCCTCGACGTTCTCTGCGCGCTTGACCTGCGAAGGCAGACGCCACGCGGCGTCGACCGTAATCGCCGGGTCGAAACCGACCACGTTCATGCCCAGCTTGATCGCAGCTTCGGCGACGTATGAGCCAATGGCGCCGAGACCAATCACACCCAGCGTCCGTCCCGGCAGCTCACTGCCAGCAAAGGCCTTTTTGCCGGCTTCGGTCGCCTTGTGCATCTCCTCGTCCGAGCCCGTCAGCCCCTCGACAAAACGAATCGCTGGCACCAGATTGCGCGCTGCCAGCAGCATGCCGGCGATGACCAGTTCCTTCACCGCGTTGGCATTCGCACCGGGCGCATTGAACACCGGCACGCCGCGTTCCGACATCTTTTTCAGCGGAATGTTATTGGTTCCGGCACCGGCACGTGCGATGGCCTTCACCGATGCGGGGATGTCCATTTCATGCATATTGGCCGAGCGCACCAGAATGCCGTCCGCATCGACCACATCGCCGCCCACGGTGTAGTGCGCCGGCAACCGGGCCAGTCCTTTGGCGGAAATGGCGTTGAGGGTCAGAATCTTTCGCGCTTGAGCCATGATGATTTAACCCTGACTTTTTTCGAATTCAAGCATGTAGTCCACCAGCGCCTGCACACCCGCAAGCGGCATGGCATTGTAGATTGACGCACGCATGCCGCCGACCGAACGATGGCCTTTCAATTGCAGCAGCTGGTGTTCTTTTGCACCTTTCAAAAAGGCTTCGTCGAGTGCGGCGTCGGCCAGCGTAAACGGCACGTTCATCAAGGAGCGGTTGTCCAGCGCCACCGGTGAGTTGTAGAACCCGGAGGCGTCAATCTTGCTGTACAGCAGCCCGGCTTTTTCGCGGTTGGTTTTCTCCATCGCCACCAGACCGCCATTCGTTTTCAGCCACTTAAAGACCAGACCGGCGGTATACATGGCAAACGTGGCCGGTGTGTTGTACATCGATTCGTTGTCGGCGTGAATCTTGTAGTCGAACATGGTCGGCGTGCCCTTCAGCGTCTCGCCGATCAGGTCGTCGCGCACGATGACGATGGTGAGGCCGGCGGGGCCGATGTTCTTTTGCGCGCCGGCATAAATCACGCCGAATTTCGACACGTCGATCGGGCGCGACAAAATGGTCGAGGACATGTCCGCCACCAGCGGCACACCTCCCGTATCAGGCGTCCAGAACATCTCCACGCCGCCAATGGTTTCGTTTGGCGTGTAATGGACATAGGCCGCGTTGGGGTCGAGTTTCCACGTGTCCTGCGTGGGTGCGTAGCTGAAGTTCTTGTCTTCGCTGGTGGCCACCACGTTCACCGCGCCATAACGCTTGGCTTCCTTGATCGCTTTTTTCGACCACTCGCCGGTGTTCAGGTAATCCGCGCTGGCTTTGCCGCGCAGCAGATTCATCGGCACCATCGCAAACTGGCTCGACGCGCCGCCCTGCAGGAACAGCACCTTGTAATTGGACGGAATCCCCATCACCTCGCGCAGATCGGCCTCCGCCTCGGCAGCGATGCCCATGAATTCCTTGCCACGATGGCTCATTTCCATCACCGACATGCCGGATCCGTGCCAATCGACCAACTCGGCCTGCACCTGTTGCAACACGGTTTTGGGCAGCACGGCGGGGCCGGCGCTGAAGTTGTAAATGGTCATGCGCTTATTTCCTCATCGTTGTCTGTTTCAGCTACTTTTTCCAGGCCAATCAGCGTTTCGCCCTTATCCAGATTGATCAGCGTGACGCCCTGGGTGGAACGGCTCATCGCGCGGATTTCCTTGACGCGGGTGCGGATCAGCACGCCACCGGTGGTAATCAGCATGATTTCGTCATCCGGCTTCACCAGCGTGGCGGCAACCACACGGCCGTTGCGCTCGCTGGTCTGGATCGCGATCATGCCTTGGGTGGCGCGGGCATGGCGGGTGTATTCGGTGATCGAGGTGCGTTTGCCGAAGCCGTTTTCAGTCGCGGTCAGCACGAAGTCGTTCTCGTCTTCGGCCACCAGCAGCGAGATCAGCTTTTTGTCTTTGGCGAGCTTCATGCCGATCACGCCACGCGCGGTGCGGCCCATCGGACGCACGTCGTTTTCGTCGAAGCGCACGGCCTTGCCGCCGTCGGAGAACAGCATTACATCGTGGCGGCCGTCGGTGATCGACGCGCCAATCAGGAAATCGCCCTCGTCCAGTCCCACCGCGATGATGCCTGCGGTGCGCGGACGCGAGAAGT
>MGZO01000115.1:22273-23310 GCA_001802655.1 Hydrogenophilales bacterium RIFOXYD1_FULL_62_11 | reverse complement strand
GCAGCAATGCGTTGATCTTCTCGCCGTCTTCCAGCGGCAGCAGGTTGACGATCGGTTTGCCCCTTGCTGCGCGTCCGCCGGCCGGGACGTTGTAGACCTTGAGCCAGTACATGCGCCCGCGATTGGAGAAGCAGAGGATGAAATCGTGGGTATTGGCGACAAACATCTTCTCGATGAAGTCTTCATCCTTGGTGCCCGCCGCCTGCTTGCCGCGGCCGCCGCGCTTTTGCGCGCGGTAGTCGTCCATCGGCTGCGACTTCATGTAACCGCCGTGCGACAGGGTGACGACCATCTCTTCGGGCTTGATCAGGTCTTCCATCGACATGTCTTGCGCGTTCTCGACGATCACCGAGCGGCGGCCGTCGCCGAACTGGTCCTGTATCTGCTTCAGCTCTTCGCGAATGATCAGGGTGATGCGTGCCGGGGTGGCCAGAATGTCGAGCAGATCGGCAATTTTCGCCATGATCTCCTTGTATTCGCCAATGATCTTGTCGGATTCCAGATTGGTCAGGCGCTGCAGTTGCATCTCGAGAATGCGCTGCGCCTGAATCTCGGACAGGTGATAA
Organism: Hydrogenophilales bacterium RIFOXYD1_FULL_62_11; assembly: GCA_001802655.1. Lineage (GTDB taxonomy): Bacteria > Pseudomonadota > Gammaproteobacteria > Burkholderiales > Thiobacillaceae > Thiobacillus. Next base: position 22,744 of record MGZO01000115.1, on the reverse strand, counting down.
CCGTCGGCGTGCAGGCCGAATTCCGGCCCCATGTTCACCGGGCGCGAGTATTCGGGGTCGATGCGTGCCAGCATTTCCTCGACCATCGCCGATTTCCATGCCTTTTCCAGCAGGCGCGTTTTGGCGATCAGCGGGGTTTCGGACGACTTGATCAGTTCGACGATATCGTCGACGTTCGCCAGCGCCACCGCCAGACCTTCCAGGATATGGCCGCGTTCGCGTGCCTTCTTGAGGTCGAACACGGTACGGCGGGTGACGACTTCGCGCCGATGGCGCAGGAAGGCGTCGAGGATCTCACGCAGGTTAAGCAAGCGTGGCTGGCCGTCGATCAGCGCCACCATGTTCATGCCGAAGGTGTCCTGCATCTGCGTCTGCTTGTACAGATTGTTCAGGATCACGTCGGCGTTTTCGCCGCGTTTCAGCTCGATATAGACACGCATGCCCGATTTGTCGGACTCGTCACGCAGGTCG
>MGZO01000115.1:20433-22225 GCA_001802655.1 Hydrogenophilales bacterium RIFOXYD1_FULL_62_11 | reverse complement strand
GTACGGTAACCGTCGCGCACGCCAGAGAGGCCGTAAATGATGCCGGCGGTGGGGAAGTCAGGCGCCTTGACGATCGCGATCAACGACTCGATGTCGATCTCGGGATCGTCGAGCAGCGCAAACAGGGCGTCGCAGATATCGGTGAGATTGTGCGGCGGGATATTGGTCGCCATGCCCACCGCAATGCCGGACGAGCCATTGATCAGCAGATTGGGGATCTTGGCAGGCAGCACCAGCGGTTCGAACTCGGAGCCGTCGTAGTTGGGGCCGAAATCAACCGTTTCCTTGTCGAGGTCGGCCAGCAGCTCATGGGCGATCCGCGCCATCCGCACTTCGGTGTAACGCATCGCCGCCGCATTGTCGCCGTCGACCGAGCCGAAGTTACCCTGGCCGTCGATCAGCATGTAACGCAGCGAGAAGTCCTGCGCCATCCGCACCATGGTGTCGTACACCGCCGTATCGCCGTGTGGGTGGTATTTACCGATCACGTCACCGACCACGCGGGCAGATTTCTTGTAGGCCTTGTTCCAGTCGTTGGAGAGCTCATTCATCGCGAACAACACGCGTCGATGCACGGGCTTCAGTCCGTCACGCACGTCCGGTAGCGCACGTCCCACGATCACGCTCATCGCGTAATCAAGGTACGAACGCCGCATCTCGTCTTCGAGACTGACCGGGAGGGTTTCCTTGGCAAACTGTTCCATAACCGGCTTTTTACTGATCTAAAAGCCCGTGATTTTAGCATGGCCACTCCGTCCGGCGGCCTTTGCCAAACCCGGGCCAAACAGTGAGAATGCAGACCAGATGAAACTCCCTGCCGACCTCCTTCTCCTGCCACAATGGGTCGTTCCCGTCGATATCGATGGCACGCTGACCGACCACGCCGTCGTGGTGCGTGATGGCCAGATCCTCGATTTACTGCCTGCCGACGCCGCACAAGCCCGCTACGATGCCGCGCAAACCCTTGCCCTGCCTGGCCAGGTGCTGATTCCCGGCCTGGTCAATCTGCATTGTCATGCTGCGATGACGCTGCTCCGTGGCTTTGCCGACGACCAGCCGCTGATGGACTGGCTGCAGCAGCATGTCTGGCCCACCGAAAAAAAGCACGTATCCGAAGCCTTTGTGCGCGACGGCACGCTACTTGCCGCAGCCGAGATGCTGCTGGGCGGCATCACCACCGTAAACGACATGTATTTCTTCCCGGCGGTGGCGGGCGAGGCGTTTGTCCAGGCCGGCATGCGCGCCACGCTGGGCATGATCGTGCTGGAATTCCCCAGCGCCTACGCAACGGATGCGGACGACTATCTGGCCAAAGGACTGGCGATGCGTGATGCGCTCGGCAACGAACCGCTGCTTAGTTTTGCCTTTGCCCCGCACGCGCCCTATACCATTTCGGACGCCACCTTTGGCCGTATCAACACCCTGGCCGAGCAACTGGGTCTGCCGATTCATACCCACATCCACGAAACCGCAGACGAAGTCACAACCAGCCTGCAGCAGCATGGTGTGCGCCCACTGGAACGGCTGGCGCGGCTGGGATTGTTGGGCCCCAACTTCATCGGCGTCCATGCCGTACACCTGAACGAAGCTGAAATCGAGTTTCTGGCCATGCACGGCTGCCACGTGGCGCATTGCCCGACATCCAATCTCAAACTGGCCTCCGGGATTGCGCCTATCGCCCCGCTCGCTGCGGCAGGGGTCAACTTTGGTCTGGGCAGCGATGGCGCCGCCAGCAACAACCGGCTCGACCTGTTCGCCGAAATGCGGCTCGCTGCCTTGCTGGCCAAGGGCG
>MGZO01000115.1:0-20406 GCA_001802655.1 Hydrogenophilales bacterium RIFOXYD1_FULL_62_11 | reverse complement strand
GTCGCGGTCGACCTCTCCGCCGTGTCGAGCCAGCCGGTGTTCGACCCTGTCTCGCATCTAATTTATGTGGCAGGACGCGAAGCCGTCAGCCATGTCTGGGTCGATGGCAAACATACCGTCAACAACCGATGTCTGACCAGCCTGGATAATGACGACCTGATCGCCCGCGCTGCTTACTGGCGCACCAAAATCACCGCATAGGACACACTCATGAGCAACGTTGATGCCGCTGAAATCGCCAAATTTTCCGAACTTGCCCACCGCTGGTGGGACCCGAACTCCGAATTCAAGCCGCTGCACGAAATCAATCCGCTGCGCCTGAAGTGGATCGACCAGCAGGCCGCGCTGGCCGGCAGGAAAGTGCTCGACATCGGCTGCGGCGGCGGCATTCTGGCCGAAGCCATGGCGGCTGCCGGCGCCATCGTCAGCGGCATCGACCTGTCGGAAAAAGCACTCAAGGTCGCCAAGCTGCATTTGTACGAATCCGGGCTCAGCGTCGATTACCAGCTGGTCTCGGCCGAAGACTACGCCACGCAACACGCCGGCGAATTCGACGTGGTGACCTGCATGGAAATGCTGGAACACGTGCCCGATCCCGCCTCGATCGTCGCCGCCTGCGCGCGTCTGGCCAAACCCGGCGGCTGGGTGTTCTTTTCAACGCTGAACCGCAATGCCAAGAGTTATCTATTCGCCATTGTCGGCGCCGAGTACATCCTCAAGCTGCTGCCGCGCGGCACGCACGACTACGCCAAATTCATCCAGCCCGCCGAACTCGCCCGCATGGCACGCGACGCCGGGCTGGATACGCAGGAACTGATCGGCATGACCTACAACCCGCTGACCAGGGTCTACAAACTGGAAGCGGACACCGACGTCAACTACCTGCTGGCGACACAGCGCGGGGAATAGGCATGGCAATCAAAGCGATGAAATTCGATGACATTCGTGCCGTCCTGTTCGATCTCGACGGCACCCTGGTCGACACCGCGCCCGACCTTGGCTACGCGCTCAACCTGCAGCGCGCGCGCCACGGCCTGCCGCCGCTGGCCGACGACATCATCCGCCCGCAAGCCTCGCATGGCGCGCGTGGCCTGCTCGGCATCGGCTTCGACCTGCATCCGGACGATGCGAAGTTTGCGTCCATGCGCGAGGAGTTCCTGCAACTGTATGCCGACAACATCTGCCACCACTCGCGGCCTTTCGACGGCATCCTCGACCTGCTGGCAGCACTCGACGCGCGCCAGCTCAAATGGGGCGTGGTCACCAACAAACCCGCCCGTTTTACCGAACCGCTGATGTCGATTCTCGACCTGGCCGAGCGCGCCGCCTGCATCGTCTCTGGCGACACGTGTCCGCAGTCCAAACCGCATCCCGCTCCCATGCGCGCCGCCGCCGAACTGTGCGGTGTGGGGCCCGGGCAATGCCTGTATCTGGGCGATGCCGAACGCGACATCCAGGCCGCCAACGCCGCCGCCATGCCCGCGCTGGTCGCCGCCTGGGGCTACCTCGACGCCGCCGACCAGCCGCACACCTGGGGCGCGCATGCGCAAATCCACCATCCGCTGGAAACGCTTGATTACCTGATTGCATGAGCATGGCCTACAGCCTGCTCAAGCAGCTGCACCTTGGCACCATCGCTCTCACCCTCGCACTGTTTGTACTGCGCGGCTTCTGGATGATGCAGAAATCGCCCCAGCTGCAAGCCCGCTGGGTGCGCATTGTCCCGCACCTGAACGACAGTCTGCTGCTGGCCAGCGGGATCAGCCTGGCTGTCCTGACCCGGCAATATCCGCTGGTAAACGGCTGGCTCAGCGCCAAGTTGTTTGCGCTGATTCTCTACATCGTGCTCGGAACCATTGCACTGAAACGTGGCCGAACCGGGGGTCAGCGTATTGCCGCATGGCTCGCCGCCCTGCTGGTATTCGGTTATATGGTCGCGGTTGCAATCACACGTGACCCCGCTTTTTTTGTGCTGTAAGCCGGGGAACTTTCCATCCTGGACTCACTCAATGCATTACACTTGAAGTAGCAACACAAAGGGGGCGACCTGGTTTCGACAGGGGTCGCGAAGCAGCGCAGGGCATACCGAGGGTCAGAGTACCTCGTAAATCCAACTGAAAATCGTTTAACCGCAAACGACGAAACTTACGCTCTAGCCGCTTAATTGCGCTAGACCCTACACCAGCCAGCATACGGGTTGGGCCGGGCAACCGGCAGTAGGGTAATCTCAGTATGATCGTGGCTGTCCGGGTGGCTTGGGCAGACATTAAATCAAGGCCACTCGCCAAAGTTCAGCCTGTTCGGTGGGCGTAACCAAGGTTAAAGCAATAAATCACCGAACTAAGTATGTAGAACTGTCTGTAGAGGGCTTTTGGACGCGGGTTCGATTCCCGCCGCCTCCACCAGAACATGATCCAAAGAAGTCCGAAGAAGGCCATAATTCTTAATAAAAACAAGGGTTATGGCCTTTTTCATTACCAATAGCATCCAACGATGTTTATTGAAATCCGACAGTAACCTGCAGTAATATTGACGGTAATTGGTCTACCGTCACAAGGGGTTACCGTCATGGCACTTTCCGATATTGCAATTCGCAAAACCAAGCCTGCAGAGAAGCCCACCAAGCTAACGGATGGTGGCGGGTTGTATCTTTTGCTCAATCCGAACGGTTCACGCTGGTGGCGGTTGGATTACCGCTATGGTGGGAAGCGCAAAACGCTTTCGATGGGGGTTTACCCCGATGTGGGTTTGAAAGATGCCAGAAACCGACGCGACGAAGCCCGCAAGCTATTAGCCTCAGATGTTGACCCCGGAGAAAACCGTAAGGCCACCAAGGCGGCAAAAGTCGACCGAGAAACAAACAGCTTTGAAACCATCACACGGGAATGGTTTGCCAGGAATTCCGGGACATGGAACGCAAGCCATGGCGAGCGCACCATTCGGCGCTTCGAGCGCGACCTATTCCCATGGATTGGTGGCAAGCCCATTGCAGAAATAACCGCGCCTGAATTGCTGGCAGCCATACGCAAGATCGAAAACCGGGGAGCAATTGAGACCGCCCACCGGGCGCTAAGTAATTGCGGACAGGTTTTCCGCTATGCAATAGCCACCGGACGCACCACAAGGAATATTGCAGCCGATCTAAAAGGTGCCCTAACCCCTGTGAAAGCCGAACATTTTGCGGCAATTACCGATCCCAAGCAGGTTGGCTCATTACTCAGGGCGATGGATGGCTATACGGGCTCAGAGATAGTGCGGCACGCCCTACGCCTTGCCCCCTTGGTATTCGTACGTCCTGGCGAGCTTCGCAATGCCATATGGGCCGACGTAGACCTGGAAGCGGCAGAATGGCGCTACATTGTCACCAAAACCAACACCCCGCACATAGTCCCGCTATCGCGGCAAGCAATAGAAATCCTCACTGAGTTGCAAGCCCTGACAGGCGACGGGCGCTTCCTCTTCCCTGGTGCGCGCACCAATGGCCGCCCCATGAGCGATAACGCCATCCTGGCCGCCATGCGTCGCATGGGCATCGAAAAAGACGAAATGAGCGGCCACGGTTTCCGCGCAATGGCGCGAACCATCCTTGATGAGGTTCTAGGCATCCGCCCCGACTACATCGAACACCAGTTAGCCCACGCGGTAAGAGACCCCAACGGACGCGCCTACAATCGAACAGCTCATTTACCCGAGCGACGCAAGATGATGCAGCAATGGTCCGACTACCTAGACAAACTGAAAGCTGGTGCGGAAATTATCCCGCTGAACAGCGCGGCTTAGAGAAAACCATGAGTGACGATAACTCTTCCGCCTCTTCACCACCCAAGCCCCTATCTACCGCCGAAGCCGATCGGATACTTTGGGAGCCCCAAAAGCCACGTTGGGATGAATGGAAAGACATAAAACAAGCAAAGCTATGGGTGGCCGTTGCATTGGCGCGGAACATTGAGCCTAAGCATTTCGACTATTTCAGGACAGGCAAGCTAGACACCAAATTCACTCAACAGCCTCCGCAATTTACTAGTCTCTTAACGTTAGCCATAAATAACATATCTGCTGATGGCGTGTTGAAACCCATTTTTATTGACTGGGATAATCTTGCGGATAGTGAAATCAGGCTTTCAAACTTTGTTAAGTGGTCTAAATCAATCAAGATTGAATTGCCCCCCGACTATCCCGGTACAACCAGCGTTGCCCTCAAACCCAATATTAAAATCCGGCTGGGTGATGGGGAGAGATCAACGCTGTTGGCGTTGATAGCGATACTCGCCGACAAGGCGAAGATAGATATATCGAACGTTTACAAAGCAGCAAACCTTATTGAGGGCCTTGCCACGACGATAGGAAGCCCAATTGCAGAAGGGACCATAGCAGGTCATTTAAAACGCATCTCCAATGTGGATGTAAAACCTCTCGGTGGAAGGGAGCGAACAACGCTGCTGGTCTTAATTGCCGCTCTCTGCAACGAGCTCAGGTTAGACATTTCCATCCCATCTAAAGCGGCTGGCTTCATTGAGGGCGTAACCATGCTCAAAGGGGCGCATATTGCGGCTATCACGATAGAAGATTACCTAAGCCAGATTCCGAAAGCATTGGAAAAGCGCTCCCTCTGAACATTCATTTCCGCAATTGCGGAAATAGGTCATACCCCGAAAGCCCCGCCAACCCTAGACCTCAACCGCAATTGCGTAAGCTGTTTCCGCAATTGCGACTAAGCAAGCCATGCATTTTGGATAGTTGGAACTGGAATCCAACACCAAGGAAAAAGCATGGCACACAAAATTCTCCGGCTACCTGCCGTCAAGGCCGAAACCGGCGCATCACGCTCAACAATCTACCTTCGCATTCAGCAAGGCCTTTGGCCCAAGCCAGTAAAGCTAGGTCCCCGCTCTGTTGGTTGGCCTGCATCCGAAGTTACCACCTTAAATGCGGCACGCATTGCAGGCATGGTCGATGCAGAGATTCGCGCTCTGGTGGCAACACTTGAGACAGCCCGCAAATCAGCTTTCAGCCAGGGGCTTTAAGCCATGTGGCCCGCAAAACGCATATGCCCACCGTCCACTTGGGCCTCTAAGGCTGAGCAAATCCTTTGGCATTTGGATAACAGCGATGGGGATGATCGACGCTTTAGGCATGAGATTTTCCGGCAATGGCCAAACAGGATTGCGTATGCGGTTGCCAAGACATACCTTAATCGTCACAACACCCACGGGTTAAGTGAAGCCAATCTTTTCTTGCTGGACATGCAGGAGAAGTTCAAGCCTGCCAACATGGCGCTCGCCTGGAACGATGATGACTTGGTATCGGAAGCGGAACGAGCAAGCAAACGTTGCCGTGAAGTACTGGAACTCTACCCAAGGCATATTGATGAAGTGCTCAGGCTGCTTCTCGGTATCTGTAAGGGGTACGGGCTGGATGCCACCATTACCGATACAGATACCGTTACAGAGAAAGAGCCTCACATCCGAGTGGGGCAAACCGCCCTTACCGTTACAGGATTCATCCGCCGTGTTACCGATAGAGATAGCAGATGGTGGCGAAGGCAGTTACGCAGTCTCCACGGGCGCTATGTTGAGGCCGCTGCAATTGAGGTTGGATTAGTCAAAGTTCAAGCCGGCATTTATGCCAGTGATGAAACGGTGGCGAGCAAGCGGCAGCAGAACAGGCGAAATCGCCGCATCCTGGAATCCATGCAAGCGGTAAGTGAAGACGGAGAATGCTTAAGCCTGGCTGAGTTATCAGACCTCACTGTATCGAATCCACGTATCCGGCGAGCTGAACTGATGACCCGTGCCAGAGGGTTTGAAGAAGTAGCCAAATCACTTGGGCATGTGGCCGAGTTTTATACCGTTACCTGCCCTTCACGCATGCACCGCAGTTACGCGATGACTGGCACACCCAATCCGAAGTATGACGAGACAACCCCGAGAGAAGCCCAAGCGTATTTGGCCAAAATGTGGACACGCCTTCGTTCGGCACTTAAGCGCCGAAGCATTGAAGTATATGGATTCAGAATTGCTGAACCTCAGCACGATGCCACGCCACATTGGCATTTGCTGCTGTTCGTGCACCCAAACCATATCGACACGCTAAGAGCCTTGTTTCAGCACTACGCGCTGCAAACCGACGGAGACGAAGACGGAGCGAAAGAACATCGCTTTACGGCGGTAGCCATAGACAGCAACAAGGGCAGCGCTGTCGGGTACATCGCCAAATACGTTTCAAAAAATATCGACGGCACCGCCCTTGATTCCGGAGTCTATGGCGAAGACCCAATTGAAGGCGCGCAACGCGTTGTGGCTTGGGCCAGCACATGGAGGATTCGCCAGTTTCAGCAAATTGGCGGGCCACCTGTTGGCCCATGGCGTGAGCTTCGCCGCCTTAAGGGCAGCGGTCCTGAGGGCAAGTTTTCAGACTTATCCGCTGCAGCCGATCAAGGGGAATGGCAAGCCTATGTAACACTCATGGGCGGGCCGTTTGCGCGGCGTAAGGACCATGCCCTTAGGGTCGCCCGCCTATGGAACGATCAGCCTGGACAGTATGGGGAGCCCTTAGGGTGGCAGATCAAAGGCGTGCAATACGGGAACCTGTATATCCCGACACGTTTTGTGCAATGGCGCATAGAGCGACGGCCCTTAGATGCCTTGCCCTTAGAACGCATCCCCCACGCGGACTTTGAAAATGCAGCGATGCCTGAGCCTAGCTCCCCTTGGACTTGTGTCAATAACTGTACGCCGACACTGCCAAGGCATGATGAGACAGTCTTACTTAGTGCAGCCGCTAAAAAATATGAACACGTAGGGTGACATTGGGGTAGCTATGCCCATAAAGCTTAGGGGGGGTCAGCTCTTGTCAAGAATTGGTCAAAAGCAGTAGGCAGGGTATGCATCGCAGAAGCCCGCTTCAATGTCGCCATCGTTCCACGAAATGGTTTGATTAACCCATTGCAGTCGCTTGACGTGCCTAATTCGCCACAGAGAAGAGCTAACTACAGTCCGTCCGCATGAGATTGAGATAACATGTTTCGCGCCAGGGCGTTAACACCACACTTCTACTCTGGCACGGCACCGCCCCTCCAAGTAAAGTGCGCCAAGCCAAACGCGAACCCACCTGAAGTAGTCTGACGCTCATGGAACCAATTGAATCGATCTCTGTTGAACAACGCTACTGGTGGCGCATTGCGTTGGAGCTGCGGCTTCGAAAATGCAACGGTGACGCCTTCCAAGAGTTCTTCTCGACAGTAATGGCTCAGTTGCATGGTGACGATTTCGTCAGGGTGCGTCCATTTGGGGCGCTGGGAGACAAAGGCTGCGATGGATATCTTGTTTCGAATGGCCAGCTATTCGCGTGCTACGGTGCAGTTGCCGGAGAATTAAAGCAAGTCGCGAAACTCACCAAAAAAATGACCGATGATTACGGCAAAGCAAATGCGAAACTGAACAGCATCATGCGGGAATGGCACATGGTTCATAACCTCATCGAGGGCATGCCCGTTGAAGCCATTTTGACGCTGAAAGTCCTAGAAGACTCAGACAAGAAGCGAAAGTTTGGCTTCATTGGAATCGAAGGTTTCGAAGAACGTGTCTTCAAACTCAACCCCTATCAGATTGCGATGCTGCTGGGACCAGCAGCATCCGAATCCGACTCGCAAAATCTTGACGCAGCGACACTGCGGAGCCTTGTTCAAGAGCTTGCCACCGAAGCTGATGCCATTGATTTCAACCTCCTAGATCTGCGCCCTGTACCGCCCGACAAGCTCGTTTACAACGATCTTCCCAATCACTGGAAGCATCTAATCACGGGCGGATGGAAAAACGCACATCTTGTTGGCGCTTATTTCGATCGACACCATGACCCACTGACTGGTGAAAGGGCAGCCAAGCTCTTCAGGGATCGCTACTCATATCTCAATGCACAGCATCTACAGCCAGGCGACATCATGGCATCGCTGTATGAATTGGTAACTGGCATCGGGAGTGTCCAGCCGCAGCAGCAAGTTGCGGCGCAAGCGCTGCTAGCTTTTCTGTTTGAGAATTGCGACATTTTTAAACGCGATCCGGCCATGTTGTCATCATGATACTGCCTACAAAATATCTATCTCAAGACCGTGCACTTATTAGCGTTGGCGGGGAGATTTTGAAGAATCTTGAGGAGCCACGTACCGTGTCGGTCCTATGGGACTGCGTGCGAAACTCACAGAACTCAAGACGCGATGCGACACCAATTTCGTTTGATTGGTTCGTCCTCGCTCTAAACTTACTTTATGCAATATCGGCCATTGAGTATCGTGATGGCGTCGTGAACAGTGAGGTGGCGCGATGATACTTTCCATCGATAGCACCCTCAGCACCTTTAAGCCGGTGACATTTCATCAGGGGCTTAATGTTTTGTTGTCTGACAAAAGCGCCGCATCGACGGACAAGCAAACCCGTAACAGCGCTGGCAAGACGAGCCTCATCGAAGTCATTCACTTCCTACTCGGTGCCGACTGCGATAAGGACTCGCTGTTTCGGCTGGATGAGTTGATTCAGCACACGTTCAAGGGCCTATTTAAAATTGGCGGTGAAGAGTTTTTAATCACGCGTAGCGGCTCTGATCCATCAAAAATTTTTCTTCTCACGGGGGGCGAAGAACGCAACGACCTTCCCAAAAAATTCGACAAGACAACAGAGCAGTTTTATATATCGAACGTGAACTGGCGCATCTTCTTAGGACACGCCATGTTTGGCCTGCCTGCTGACGTACGTGGAACGCTATTCGAAGAATCCTTTACCCCAACGTTTCGGCCGATGTTTTCGTACTTCGCTCGACGGAGAAACTCGGGTGGTTTTATTCACCCCGAACGTCAAGCAGAGAAGCAGCAGCGGTGGGACTGGCAAGTCAATCTCTCCTATCTCCTTGGCCTGGATTGGCAGATTCCTTTTGAATTCAACAAAATCCGTGCGCGCGAGAAGACACTTGTGGAGCTTAAAAAGGCAGTCAAGATCGGGGCGTTCGGGTCCGTGATTGGTACGGTCGCCGAATTGCGGCCGCAAGTTGCTGTTGCGGAAGCTAAGGCCACAAAGCTGCGCCGAGAAATCACCAATTTCGAGGTACTCGATAGCTACAAATCGCTTTCGAAGCATGCTGCGCAAGCAAAAACCGAAATGCAAGCGATTGCGCGGCGAGGGGTTTCTCTCAATGAGAACCTAGAGTCTTTGCAAGAAGCTCTACATTCCGAGAAGCCGCCACAGCGATCGGATATCAACCAGCTTTACGCGGCGGCCGGTATTGAACTACCAGGTGTTGCTCTCCGACGATTTGAGGACGTGAGCAGTTTCTATGAGTCTATTATCGCAAATCGCCGTACTCATCTGGAGCACGAGATAACTGATGTACGCGCGCGCATTGCCGAAGACGAAGCCGCTTTAGGTCGGCTGGATAAAGAGCGCAGTGAAATACTTCAAACCTTGCAAGGCCGGGGAGCTCTTGATGACTTTCTCACTCTGCAGCGTGAATTAGCCGAAGGTGATGCGCGTGCTGCCACGTTACGCGAACACTATAAGGCTGCGGAAGCACTCGAGGGTGAAACGACCAAGCTGGATATTGACCGAGCCAATCTGAAGCGGAAGCTGCAAGAGGATCATCAAGCCCGGGAAGCGGCGCTTGATGAAGCAATCTTGATCATCGCCGACGCGATTGCCGAACTGTACGACGATCGCGCGGGACGATTCGTAGTTGCAGCCACCGAAAATGGCCCGGAATTCCATATCTCGATTGAAGGTGATCGTGGCGGTGGAATTTCCAACATGGAAATATTTTGCTTCGACCTCGCATTGCTCAAAGTGGTCACAAAACGCTTCGGCGGTCCCGGGTTTCTTATCCACGACAGCCACCTATTTGACGGCGTTGACGAAAGGCAGATTGCGGGAGCCTTGCTGCTCGGCATGAAGGTCTGTCAGGCAGCCGGTCTGCAATATATCGTGACAATGAACTCTGATATTTTCGACCGGCTACCGTTGTCAAGTTCCATTGGCGTGAAGCAAGCGGTAATTGAGGCACGGTTATCTGACGAGACCGAAGATGGAGGACTGTTTGGTTTTCGCTTCGGCTAAAGTTGTCGTAGCTACCATACCATTGGGTCGGCCGAACAAAAACAATCAGGAGCAGACAAAGCTTTGTGGAGCTGGTCGCCAGACTGCCCTTCAGTTGCCGCGAACCGGTATGGGTGATGTTGTCCTGAGGACTTATTCAGCAGTTCTCTCGTCGTTGCCTGTGAGCGAGATAGCGGTGATAGATGACAACGGGTGCCAAGCCGGCACCGTACTAAGCATCTGCCCGTCCGGTAACAATTGGTGGTGTGCTGCTCCAGGTAGCATATTCTGGTTGAGAGGATACTTGGCTCGAGGGTTGTGATACACGTCCATCCCTTCGATCCAGGTTTCCGTGTAATTGTGTGTATTAACCTCGTGCTGAAACTGGATCGGCTCAGACGCATTGGGATTCGGGTCAATCGCGATGCCTGTACGAGACAGCCTCACGCGTTTAGAACCGAAGCCAGCCAATACTCCGATTCGGTTAAATTTAGATATGGTGGCGCTGGCATTGAAAATCACCGCGCTGACATTTTCCGCTCCCTCTAGATTGAAGAAGCCTGACTGGATTGTCTTCCCGTTATATTGGTGCTTCTCGACACAAGTGACGGAAATTTTCAAGCTGCCATCTGGTTGGCGCTGTCCTTCATGCTCGACGCCATACAAGTAGATAGGTAGCGCTCCACGGCTGAACGTCATAGCCCTCGGATGATGAAAGTCTTGTATGGCGAGCACAAAAGGCTTTCCTTCTGCATTCGGAAGCTCCCAATCGCGTTTTGCAAGTTTTGTAGTTAGAGGGCCAGCGTATTTGATCGGCAGGTAGTTCCTCAAAAAATCCGCGAACTGCTCATCAGTCTCTATGGTTGGAGGCGGTACCAGGGCTCCAGTCTTGTCGCGACTTGGATTGATCGTTGTGGCCTCGGCACAAAACTCCCCTGCCATTCCCCAGCATGTGAAGTCGGGTACTGCTGATTTCCGGTCTATGGCAAATCCTGCCTCAGTAAATACTGCGAACAGATACAACTCCCATATCCGCGCGTCGAAACCCGTAGTCTGGAACTGCTCTACGAAATTTCTGTCGGCATCTTCATACCATCGCATCATCGGCTCTACGCAGGCGCGCGCAGAGGAATAGCCTTCTTCGTCGCGCAGAGCAGTGAAAGCGGGATTTTGCGGTTGCTTGACTTTAGGCGGAGGGACAAAGAAGTCAACGGGCGGCCCCTTGGCATCACCCTGTTTGGATTTCTCTGCAAGATTAGGCTGCAATGCCTCGATCAAGGTCGCCAACGCCTTAAGCACCTCATCAGGAGTGTCAAAGAACTCGGTTGAATCGATCACACGAAACCGCTCTCGCTCGTCGCGTCCCAGAACGATCCCAAAAAAGTCGTTATCGGTGCGGTCACGGATGATGGAGGCGACGATATCGCCTTCGGCTGTCTCAAACCATCGCACTTCCTCTCCTAAAACGAGAGTTCCGGGTAGACGAGTGTAGGCGGCGAGCACCTCAAATCGGGCACGGGAGATTTCAATCATATGAAAAGCTGTTCTGTGTTCGATGAAAGACTATAGTGTGTCTCAATCAAAGCAGCACACGCGTTTAACTTTCTGCTGGTGTTTCGAACTTTAATGTTATTCGTGACTGTTCATTGCGTAACCGTCTCGACATTACCAAGATTGTTGGAATCAAACCCGTGTAACAAGAAAAATCGGTAGTAACCTTGACGGTAACTTTAATTTTATTATTTAAACAAACCATTTATCCACAGTACTTACAAGGCTATATTCGATTCCCGCCGCCCCACCAGAACATGATTCAAAGCAGCCCGAAAAAGGCCTGAAACCAAATTAAAGGTTCAGGCCTTTTTCTTTGCCTGCAACATCGAGTGCTGCCGATCGAAATTTCGTTAACGCTCGCCCGTTACATTATGCGGTAACGCCCTAATCCGCCAGCTGCGGGGCTCTCGCGCACCCTAGCCAGTCTGACCCTGATGTTCCAGCCCTCGACCCGTTCCTATCTGCTTGGCTAACCGCTTCATATGTCCGGTACTCGGCCAAAGCAGCCATCAATATTTCGAGGGGGCGACGACTGCGCTCGGCCTTTAGTGGTCTTCCGTCAAATGCTTTTGGAATGCCAAACCAGTTGTTCGAGCCCCCCAAAGGTCAACTCATCCGCTTTGGGGAGCAAGGCCGTAAGAGACGTATCCAAACCGATCCGCGCCGCCGCGATGACCCCGGCCCGCAATAATTGCAAGGCTTGCTCCAGATCGGGTTGTGGGGCACCTTGGCTGGTGGCCTCACGGGCATGTGTCTTGAAATATCCATTGGCCGTGGCGTCGAGACGAAGCGTCTGACCAAGGACGGCGACTGCCATTCGGGCATCACGGAAAGCTGGGTTGTTGTAGGCGTAATAGAGTGCGCCGAAGGCAACGCCCAAGCCAGCCAGACCTTTTTTTGCCCCGTCGTTATCTACCAAGGCGGCGGGACATTGGTCGCACAGAGAGTAGCCTGCCAGCATGATGTCGGCTGCCGGATGACCGCATTCCCCTTCGGCCACGCTCCACTCGTAGTAGTACCCGCGATCCCCCTTTATCTGATGTGGCAATTCACGGAATATCCGCACCGCTTGATCTGGCAACTTCGCCCTGCGGTAGAGGTTGGCGACATGGGTCCGGGTCAGCGAATTCATCGGTTCGCAAGAAAGAGTCCCCTGAGCGATGTTGAAGGCCAATTCCTGTTGGCCTTTGGCAAAGAAATGCTCGGACAACTTGAAGCGCCAGTTCCCAAGTTCCAGCACATAGTCGCCTTTGTTGAAAGCGAGTAGCGCGGCTTCTCCAAGTCGAATGAAAAGTTGCCCAATGTCCTCGCCAAACTCCTCCTTGAGCACCGACACCAGCGTCTCGGCAATACGGCGGTGGCGTGTGAAGATGAAAGACGAGGTGGTGGTGGCAGCCGCTTCATAACCTAGGGGGACCAACACATCCCGATGCAACTTGTCGAGCGGACAACCCAGGGCTTGCGCCAGCACCGGGCGTGATAGGAACTCCAGCCCTTCGGCATGCATGGCGGCGATGTAGGCGAGGGCATCGCGCAGGGTGCCGCCACTTCGAATCTTGCGTTGCCCCAAGCGTTCCAGCAGCAGTCTGGCGTGATTGTGCAGATCGGCGCCGCTGCGGACGGCAAGCAGCGCGCCAAAAAATGCGCCGGATGCCGTTTTGGCTTCTTCTTTGGCTTGCCTTTCCAGAGTCTGTGCATGCTGGTCATACGGGATGCGGGCTAGGTCGCCCAGACCTGCGTCGCCGTAGGTTTGCCAGGCTTGCACGATGGATTGGGCGTCTTCAGAGACTAACCCGATCAAGGTCTCCTTGTGGAATTCGACCGAACCCCGCCAATCCTGGTTGTCAGCCCCCGAGGAGCGCCAATCAGAGTCCCTACAGGCAAGCAGGGCATGTACCTGACCATGCAGTTCACTGGGCAAGCGCTTGAGCAGTGCCAACAATTCGGTCGCGATGCGGTCCGACTCGTCCAGCACGAGCAACCAATTAAAGCCCTTGGTGAGCACGGGAAGAATGTCGTCCACCACTAGGGGACGGGATTCGTCGCGGCGTTGCAGGATGCGCCAGTCTTGCTGGTCTCTGACGACCGCGTGCGCGGCTTGCAGCAGGGCCGTGGTCTTGCCCTCGCAACCGGCGGCCAGCAACAGGGTGACGATGGGGCCAATGGCATCTTCAGCTTGCCGGAAGTTCTCCGCCAGACGGCCAACGATCTTGCGTCGAGGGATTGAACTGGATAAGGCGGTGGGCCAGTCCGGCACGGCACCGTCGAAATAGCGTAGCGCGTCATCCGGTGCAAGGGGGGCGCAATGCGGGGTCAGATCCCCAGCTTTGAAGATCGCCCAACCCTTGGGTGGCTGGACTTCCAGGGTGGTGGGTGCGTAATCGATCTTCACCGGCTGCGCGCTGGGGAGTGGGTAATGCCACCACTCGCCTTGGCGTTGGTGTTCGTGGAAAGCATCGGTATCCGGTGTCCACGCCTGTTGATCTGTATTCCAGCGCCTGGGCTGTAGCCTGACCTCTCCCGCATCCAGGTCAGCTTCTCCCCAGACCAGACCATTGCGCCATATCTCGCCTTCCCTGGCTTGGAAACACGCGCCAGTCTGTATAGCAAGAAAGCTTTGGCCGCCGCCATAAGTGGGCTCCGCCCAGGCGCCGTGCAGATGACCATGCAGGTAGAGCACATGATGCTGACCCAATACGCTCTTGATGGGTTTCTGTTGGTCAAGGCGAAACCAGTCGATGGGGTGATGGCCCAGGACGATGCGTAGCTTCGCGTGATCTATGGCATTGAGGGCTTTCTCCAGGAGCGGTTTGCCGGGAGTAAGTTTGCGTTCGTCAGCATCATCTTTGCTGAGCCAGGCTGTGTTGATACCAACGATACCGACTTCATGCCCTTTAATGGTCAAGCAGCGCGCGAATGCGCCGTCAGGGGCGGCAAAGACACCCTTCGCGAAAGATTCATCATTGTCGAGATAGGCCCTGAGACGGGGGGTAAGCATCTCTCCTCGAAGCCTTGCACCCTCGTTGGTCGGGTCGAGGTAGTGGCTATCCGCTTTGGCGATTTCATCCTGACTGAACGCGGGATGCTTGGTACGATCCACATCGTGGTTGCCGGGTACGGCGAAAGTGCGTTGGCCGATTTCGCCGCCGATCAACTCCTGTAACGGCGATACGAATTCGAGCCAGAACGTCACATATTCATCCACCAAGCCTTTGTTGGCTAAGTCTCCGGTAAGAAACAACAGGTCCGGCACGAAGCCTTCTTTCTTGCGCTTTTCGACATGGGCTAGGATGTAGTCGAACATCTTGCGCGTGGCATAGTCGTCCTTGCCTACGTGGAAGTCCGAGAGATGAAGCCAACGTATGGTTTTGTTGTCTGCCGCCATGCTGTACTTGTCTTGTGTTTATTAAGTCGCTCAAGCCTACACTCTGGTAGCACAACTGTCTGCTTAGGCCGAACATAAGACGATCGACTTTATTTCATTTCATGGCCAGATCCACCAGCGCCCTGGCCTGTGTTTCGCAGGCTTGTCGAATCTGCGGATCAAGCGCGCGCTGCCAGGTTTTCGGCAACGCTTCCTGCCCGTACAGCGCGCCGGCCAGCATGCCGGCGATCGCACCCGTGGTATCGGCATCGCTGCCGCGATTGACGACGTCGACCAGGCATTCCCTGAAACCGGTGGTTCCGAAAAACACCTGGAACACGACATGCAAGGTCTCGACTACGTAGCCGCTAGGGTTGCCGCGCGCTGTCGTGGTGCAAAACTCGAACTCGGGGTGTTGCGTGATGAGGGGTATGACGCGTTGCTGCAGCAACTGATCTCTGCCGCCCCATGCATGGCATCCTGCACCATCAGGGCTAGGCATTCGGTGGCGGCATCGCCACCGCACAGGGTGTCGTGCACGCTGTATTGCGCCACGATCTCGCGGGGGTCATGAACTCCACGGTTGCGCCCAGGGCATAGGCCCAAGCAGGGTGACGAACTCGCCCGACTCGATGGCAAGGCTGACATCATCGATCGCGATGAGACCGCCGAAGCGGCGGGTAAGGTTGCACAGTTCGAGGAGCGCCATGTTGCCGTTCCCCCGACAGGATGATCAGGCATGCCTCAAGGGAGACCCGTCCTGGAAACTGCGGTGCAGGGAAACAGATCCCACTGATTTGAGCCCTATTTGGCGTCAAGCGAAAGGCTGTAGATTCTCGACTGCAGCGGTTTTTTCATGTCTTCGATTTCGTTGTATCGAGTTAGCAACTGGTCGGACTGCTGATATAGGGACTCCTCGCGCTGGACAGCACTTTTCTGCGCGGCGACCACTTCATCGTAATTCGCAATCTGCCCGAGCAGATGCGGTCTCATGGACATGCCGTATGACAATGACGCACTGCCGTTGCGGCGCAATTCCTGCACCATCTGGAATTGCTGATAGATCGCCTGCTGCTGCTGATTGAGCATATTCATGGCGCTGTAGAGTTTTTCCAGTTCAATTTTGTTGTCGGCGGCGGCTGCAGTAAAACTCAACTGCAGCAGCAACAATGCAATGCTGAGGTAACGCATAACGCCTCCCGTGGCTGAAGCCAGTGCATCCATTATAGAAATCCACCGTAATAGTGGCGCTCATTTGCCATTATTAGGTGGGGATCCCCGTTACCCCCGGAATATGGGTGATTGCACCCGGCAACGTTTCTAAAATTGCCCCATTAGGTGCACAGCGTTGGTGCGATGCGATCGTAGCGCAGGATGCGGCCTGTTTCCGCCACATACAGGGTCCGTCGCGAAAGGCCACGCCATCGGGCGCCAGAGCCATGGAGCGCGCCCCCCGCACAGCGTCGGCATAAATCGCGATGCGAAAGCCTGCTGACCGCCAAGCGTGTTTCGCTTGTCTTCCTGCCAAGAATTCAGACCGCAGTTGCGCGCGATGCACAGCTTGTGCAGACATCGAGTCGGCTGCTGAAAAGCTTCGACCGCATGTGCTATGTTGAGCCGAGGAGGTGCTCGTTATGAATGAAGATTCCATCCTCAAAATGGTTCGGGCGACGCTGGAGCACGAACCGCTTATCAAATTGCACCAATGGCCGGTGAGCCTTGCGATGGCTGACGATCATGCACTGGTGATGGAAGGCGAAGTGGGAAGTGTTGCCGCCAAGAAACTGGCACTGCAGCTCGCGCGGTCGATACCGGATGTGGGCAATGTGGTCAGCCACCTGCACGTGGTGCCAACGGAACCCAAAAGCGATGGCGAAATCCTGAAATCGCTCTCAACCAAACTGCTCAACGTGGAGGAACTGAAAAACTGTGCCCTGCGCGTGTTAGAAAAGGGACAAATCGTCACCTTGCATGAAGGCAGTGCCGAGGATGCCAGCGGCGATATCCTGGTTTCGGTGAAGGACGCTATCGTGGCTCTGGATGGCTGGGTCATCAGCCTTTCGCACAAGCGCCTGGCAGGCGTGCTGGCGTGGTGGGTGCCGGGTTGCCGCGACGTGGTGGACGGGCTGGAAGTGATGCCGCCGGAACAGGACAATGATGACGAACTCAGCGATGCGTTGTCACTGGTGCTGGAAGTGGATCCGATGATTCCCCACCCCGGCCAGATTCGGGTGCGGACGCATGACCATGTCATCACGCTGGAAGGACTGGTCAGCTCGTATACGGAAAAAAGCCGGGCCGAACAGGATGCCTGGTGCCTGTTTGACGTGGACCGGGTGGTCAACCATCTGGCGGTGGCCCGCTAGAAGTCCCCCGAGACGACATTCAGGCCGTTTTGCGCGCGCGCAGCACCTTGATCTGAAACAGGGTGTTGCGCTCGTCCTCTTCCAGGGCCGCGCGGATGTGACGCACCGTCTCTTGGTAGCGCGGGATGATGTTGTATTTCAGGGCATTGACCCGTTTCTGCGTCTTGCGGCTGGCGGCGAGCAGACGCCACAGCGCATTCTCCGCCTCGCCCAAGCGCGCGAGCGTCACGGTCAGGTCACGCAGATGCAGGCGCGCTTCGTCGAAGCTGACGTCGGTCCACATCAGCCCCACCGGCTGCAGCGGCAACGGTTCGGCCGATACGCTGGGGTATTCCACCCCGACACTGGAACGCGCCACCACCTTGATTGTTACCGCCGGCTTCAGCCCGACCGACACCTGTCGCAGCATCTGCTCGCCCATGCGCATCTGCACGATACCGAGCCAGCGGTATGCCTCGGCGAGTTCGCGCACGGTCTGCGCGCGCAGTTCGCGGTATTGCGCCAGCCGCTCGTAGACCAGACGGGTCAGCAGGTCGCGTTTCTTTTCCAGCATCTGCCTGCCCTGCTCCAGAAATCGGGCCTGGCGGCCGACCTGCAGCAGCGCGCTTTTAGTCGGCGGGACAGCGAGACGTTTTTTCATGCGCCGCCTTCGGCAGGTGCAAGATTCAAGATGCAAGATTCAAGATGCACGCAAGAACATCGCAGGAGACAAGCGTAGCCTCCTGCTTTTTCTTGAATCTTGAGTCCTGTAACTTGCATCTGCATCACGCCGTGCCCTTGTGATACTTCGCCAGCTCGGCTTCCGAAACGCGGATCAACGTGTCCGGTGGCAGCATGGACAGCAGGTCCCAGGCGAGATTGAGCGTTTCGTGGATGCTGCGATCCTCGTCCTCGCCCTGGCCGATGAAGCGGCGCTCGAAGGCATCGGCAAACTCGAGCGTGCGGCGGTCGGCATCGGACAATTCTTCAGCCCCGATGATGGCAGCGAGCCCGCGAACTTCCAGCGCCTTGGCATAGCTGGCGAACAGCTGGCTGGCGACGTGCGGGTGGTCCTCGCGGGTGAAGTTCTTGCCGATGCCGTCCTTCATCAGGCGCGACAGCGACGGCAGCACGGTCACCGGCGGATAGACGCCCTGGTTGGCCAAGTCGCGCCCAAGCACGATCTGGCCTTCGGTGATGTAACCGGTGAGGTCTGGAATCGGATGGGTGATGTCGTCCGACGGCATCGACAGTACCGGGATCATGGTGATGGAGCCGCGCCGGTTCTTGATGCGCCCTGCACGTTCATAGATTTCGGCGAGATCGGAATACAGATACCCGGGATAGCCCTTGCGCGCCGGCACGTCGCCACGCAGAACCGCCACTTCGCGCAGCGCCTCGGCGTAGGCGGTCATGTCGGTCATCACTACCAGCACGTGATAGTCGAGGTCGAAGGCCAAGTATTCGGCGGCGGTAAGTGCGGCGCGCGGGGTCAGCAGGCGTTCGATCACCGGCTCGTCGGCAAGGTTGAGGAACATCACCACCTTGTTGAGCACGCCGCTGTCTTCGAAGCTTTCCTGGAAGAAACGTGCGTCGGCATGCGAAGCACCGAAGGCAGCGAACACCACCACGAACTCGGCGGCCTCCTCGCCCAGCAGCCTGGCCTGACGCACGATCTGCGCCGCGACCCGGTTGTGCGGCAGACCGCCGCCGGAAAAGATCGGCAGCTTCTGTCCGCGGGTGAGCGAGTTCATGCCGTCGATGGCGGAAATGCCGGTCTGGATGAATTCGCGCGGATAGGCGCGCGCCGCCGGGTTGAGCGGTTCGCCGTTGATATCGCGGCGGTCGGCCGAGATGATGGGCGGTCGCCCATCACGCGGCAGGCCTGAACCATTGAATACACGGCCCATGATGTCGCGCGACAGCGGCAACTTGAACGGCTCGTCGAGGAAACGCACCCAGGTGCGCTCGAGATCGAGTTCGTCGGTGCCCTCGAACACTTCCACCAGTACGGCTTCATCCGCCGTACGGATCACCAGGCCCGAACGGATGCGACCGGCGTGATCGCGCAATTGCACGCGCGAACCAGCCGCCACGCCGGGCACGCCACCCATGACGACGAGGCCGCCCTGGGCAGAGGTGGCCGTGCGAAATTCAATATTTTTCATGCTTTGGCCGCCCCCACCGTCGGGGACATGGGAGTGGACGCATATTCAAGCAACAGCGGCTCGAAGGCTTGCGGGATGGCGGCAGCCCTCACCTTCAATGCAGCGATGTCCTCAGAACTGTGCTGGGTTTTCCAGCGCCGCGCCTGTGCCAGCAGCGGCATCTGGATCAGACGTCGGGCCGGCGCGCCCAGCTTCACCAGCTTCATGCCCTGGCGATAGATGTCGAGCAAGGCCGCCAGCAGCACGAACTGCTTCTCCGGCGAAGCGAAGCTGTCGACTTCATCGGTGGCTGCCTGCTGCAGCAGGCCTTCCTTGATCAGTCCCGCGGCCTCCAGCGTCCAGCGCTGCTCGCTTGATAGTGCCTCGACACCCACCAGGTTGACGATGCGTTGCAATTCCTCGGATGCAGCCAGTAGATCCAGCGCCTCGGCACGAGAAGACTCCCAATTCGGGTCAACGTTTTCCGCCCACCATTTCGCAGCGGAACTGACGTAGCCGGAAAAGCTTTCCAGCCAGTCGACCGCCGGATAGTGGCGTGCGTCGGCGAGGTCCTTGGACAAGGCCCAGAAGGTCTGGATGATCTCTTTCGTGTGGCTGGTCACCGGTTCGGAGAAGTCGCCGCCGGGTGGCGATACCGCACCGATGAGCGTCACGGAGCCGTGGTCGCCGGCGAAGGTTTCTACCCGGCCGGCGCGTTCGTAAAAGGCCGCCAGGCGCGAGCCGAGATAGGCCGGATAGCCCTCTTCCACCGGCATCTGGCCCAAACGGCCGGACACTTCGCGCAAGGCCTCGGCCCAGCGGCTGGTGGAATCGGCCAGCATCACCACGTCATAGCCCTGGTCGCGGAAATATTCGGCCAGCGTGATGCCGACGTAGATCGACGCTTCGCGCGCCACCACCGG
>MGZO01000114.1:5277-6369 GCA_001802655.1 Hydrogenophilales bacterium RIFOXYD1_FULL_62_11 | reverse complement strand
GCTGCCCGCCCGACTTGCCACTGCTTCCGCTGTAGCGCTCGATCTCCCGTCCGCTGGCCTGCTCGCGTTCGATGGCCATGAACTCCACGTGGCGCCTCACATCCAGTACCACCGAGCGCCATGCGTCGTCGGTCCTGAGCCTACCAACCAGGCCGCGGAGCACTTGGAACCGCCTGTCGATCTCGGCGCGGTCACTGGTCTGGGTTCGCTGTTCCGCGAAAAGAATCGCCAGCGTCTCCTTGAACTCCCTTACGTCCGGGAGGTTCAGGTCAAACGATTCGATCTCGATGTAGCTGTCGGGGTTGTAGGGAACCAGACGCAGGGCGTCATTGACGTCGACCAGTCGGCTGGCGATCTCCCGCTTGGCCTGCGTCAGCAACTGACTCAGCTCGGCCAGTCGCAGCGTGCTCTGCTGCTGGAGGAGCTCGAGGAACCGCGCTTCGTGTTGGGGCAGTCCGTCTTCCTCCACCCGCTGGAGCTTGGCGAAGAAGTCAGTGGCGAACGCCATCTGGGGCTGGAGCGCCGCTGCCTCTTCCGGCCATTCCCGAAGGAAATCGGCAAAGGCAGACGTGATGGCGCTCTCCAGGAGAGCGCGTCGTGCAGAAAGCTTCCGATTGTCGCGCTCGATCTCCGACACCATGGCCTGCATGGCTTGGGGCAGTGACGAGATCGATGCTACCCAACCCGGAGGCAGGCGGTCCCTGAGCACATCGCCCAAGCGCGGGGGCAGGGCCGCGGCTTCGATCCTGGCCAGCTGAAGCTCCTCCTCCAGCTTGGGGGCGCGTTCATCGGCACTGCGGAGCAGGTGCTTTCTCTCGGCCACGGCTTCCAGATCGCGGCTCTGGCGAGCCTTAGCCTCTGCGAGTTGACCTTCGATGTCGTCCAGCGCGGGATTGCCCTGGCGAAGCTCTATGAGTTGCTGCTCCAGCTCGCCAATGCGCGCCGCGAGGGTCGCCACGTCGATGTCGCCCCATTCGGTCCGCGCGACGGCTTGGGCTTCCCGCGCCCGCAGCAGGTCACCTTGCCGATCCTCACCCAACGCTCGGATGGCCTGGTCGGTCGAGGACAACGTCGTACCCGCGGTCACTACCA
>MGZO01000114.1:4982-5235 GCA_001802655.1 Hydrogenophilales bacterium RIFOXYD1_FULL_62_11 | reverse complement strand
GCACCCAGTTCTGGCGATCATGCAGGTCGATCGAATCGTCCTTGACCGTTCGCCGGCGGGCATGGCGGATCTGGCCCTGTGCAGTAATCCGCTTCTCGCCTTTGGCCAACTCGGCGGGAGAGGACACGCACAGGTAATCGAAGCGTTCGGCCAGTTCGCGGCGCACCCACGGGCCGAACGGATGACCTGGCTTGATCTCCAGCTTGTGCAGGATGGAGTCGGGGCTTTGGGGGTCACGTGCGCTTGTCCCCTG
>MGZO01000114.1:0-4884 GCA_001802655.1 Hydrogenophilales bacterium RIFOXYD1_FULL_62_11 | reverse complement strand
CGCGCAGGGCCTGGGCCCGGCTCGGGATGTTGGACGGGTGGGCTTCGAGCGCCGCAACCTCCTGCCGCAAAGCGACGAAGGCTTTTTCCTGCTCATGCTTGGAAACCGCCAGGGCGCGGTCGGTCTCGGCATGGCTGGCCAGCCGCTGGTCACTGGCCTCGACGATCGAACGGGCATGCTCCGTCTGCTCGGCAAACCCGGCCGCGTCCTCAGCAAGCTCCAGACCCAATGCGCGGCACGCCAGCCGGACCCGCTCACGATCCTTACCCCGCCGCTCGCGGCTGGCACGCAACTCGCCAATGCGGCGTTCTGTCTCCTCAATACTGCCGCCACCTTGGGCCAGGCGCTGCCGCTCCAGTTCCTGGACGGACTCTCCGGTCAATCGAAGCTGTTCGTACAGCTGCTCGCGCTCTGCAAGAGCAACGGCACGCCCATGTGCAAGCTTTTCGCTTTCGGCTTCCAGCAGGCCGACCTGGAGGCTGTGCTGAAACGCCGGAGCCGCTGTAATAAGCGCATCGTTTTCGACGATCGCATCGGTGGTAGCGACGTGTTCAACGTGGCTGACTCGCGCCGGCGCGAGCACTTCGATCTGGCGCCGCGCTGTCACCACGGCCCGATGCGCTTCCTCAAGGTCGATGAATTCGTCTACGAGTGCTTGCGCCTTCTCGAACGTCTCCGGTTCGGCCAGCATGAAGGAGCGCAGGAAGGTATTGAGGTCACCCAAGCTCTTGGTGGATTGGGTCTTGTGCAGCAGTTCCAGCACGCCGACGTCTTCGATCCCCAAGATCCGACACCAGTGCTCCTGGTAGGAGGCGAAACTGTCGTCGTGATGTCGGATGCCGGGGCGGGTGAGGGTCTGCCGCAGGGTACGTCGCTGACCGTCGAACTCCTTGAGCTCGTTTTTCAAATCGAACTCGCCCTCAACGACAAGGAAATGCTTGTTGAGATTGGCCGTGGTCCCGGCGCCACGCGTCCAGAGCAGCCTCACCAGCGTGACCACGCGGCCCCGAAGATTGCGGTACTCCAGTGCGATCGCCGACCACGTCGCCTCATTCCTGAGGAATTGCTTGGCCGTTTCGCGTGAACCTTCCTCCCCACGTTCAGCCCATGCGCCCCGCACGTACGACATGGGCGAGCGGTCCCTGCCCATCCCGTCACCTTCCTCCGCCGCAGCATTGAAGTGCACCTTCAGGGGCGGCACCAGCATGGCTGACATCGCATCCTGAAGCGTGGACTTGCCCGCCCCGCTGGGACCCAGGATCAGATGGCCGTCCCTGGCAAACTCCACGGTGTGGAGCTTGGAGAAGGTGCCCCAGTTCCAGACGGACAAGCGCGTGGCGCGGAACTGTTCCTCAGCAGGCGAGGGCAGGCTGGAAAACAGGACCGAATCTGCAGGGGTGGGCTTACTCATCATCGTCCTCGCTCGACTGCGATGCGGCATTGCCGCTCGCCAAGGCCTGGTACGCACCGGCCAGCGCCGCAACCTCTTCTGCCGGGAACAGGAGGCGCAGGGTGGGCGAGACCTCGAACCGCCGATCATCGCCGCGGATCCCTTGCAGAATGGTGTTCTTGCGCATCTTGTCGATTGCAGCGCTTATGCGCTTGGTGGCAAGCACTTGGTCGGCGCCTGCCCCGGGCGCATACACCCCCAGCACCTCCAGGAGCTCCGATTCCTCGACCACGGCACGCTCGCCCCGTGTGTCGGCATCGACCAGTACCTGTCTTAGGTGCAGCAGGAGCACCGACTCCAGGTAGGACAACGGGGTCGACCGCTGCAGTACGGGCACGTCCAGTTCGCCGGTTTCAGCCGGGCGGGTGAAGGCGACCTTGCGCTCTCGATCAATCACCAGGTCGAGGAACACCTCTGCCAGTCGGGACCGCACCTCCGCTTCGTCGCGCAGGAGGGGTGGCCACAGCGGGCTATCGGGGTCGATGCATGGGCCGGTCAGCAGCTTGCACAGGGCCAGTCGTGAATCGTAGGCCAGGGCACCCCGATCCTCCGGGAACAGGGGCGGCAGAGCGGGGGCTAGGTCAGCCATGTACTTCGTCCTTGCGTTCAGATACGAAATAAACCATCGGGATGCTTGCGCAGACCGTGCGATCGCCTACCTCCCAACCCACCGCCTCGCTCTGGTCGCGAACGACGACACCGTGGCGCACCCCCAAGGCCAGGTAGCCCACCACCGTGCCCAATCCCTGCGTCGCCGGGAACTGGGCCAACAGGCCGCCAATGCTCACCTGGCTGGCGTGATCGAGCACCTGGCGCACGTTGTCGGCAAGGGCACGGAAATCAATGTCGCTCTCCTGCACTGCAGCCGCGATGTCTTCAAGTTCGATCGTGGAAGCCTCACCTTCCTCCAGTTCGCCAGGAACGATGCCCTGCACCGGGACGTGGAGCTTCCATTGACCGAGCGAACGAAATGTCGCGCTACTCAACTGCAGGGTGTAGCCAACCGGGTTCTCCGGCCTGAGCATGGCGCGAACGGCTAGGCCGTCGGCCTTCGTCGACTGCAGCAGGCGGGTCAGGCGCCGCTGCTCCTTGTACTCATGGGACTGTACGAAGCTGCGCAGGCTGCGGGCGAAGCCCGTCTGTTTGTCGTTGACCGAGCCGGCGCGCTCCAGGAGCGTGCGCGTCATCCGGCTGAGGAACAGGCGCTCATCGCGGGGCAGGGTGGATGCGAAGTCGCGCCTACTGAGGGCGTCGATCGAGGCTTCCAACAGGGCGCTCTGCTCGGGGTCGATCAACAGGCTCCAGAACGCATGGAAGGCTTGGCCCTCCTCGGTCTGGGCGATCACATCGACGCCGTCGAAGACTTCGGCCAGCACTTTGCCGCGCTGGCCGTCCTCCTGAATGATGCGCTCGCGGAAGTTCTGGTACAGCGCCGTGAAGCGGTCGCGCACCCGCTGGAAATCTTCCGACAGGTCACGTGCCAGGTTGAGGATTTCCCGCAGGTCCGCCAAGGCGCGCTTGGGGTCCAGTACCGACACCTCGCCTGAGGCTACGGCATCGATCTCGGCGTCAATTCGGCGGCGTTCCTCGTAGAGCTGCTCCAGCCGGACCATGGGGTCGGTTTCGGTCGCGCGGCTCAACCTCTGCAGCTGCGACATGACTAGCGACAGCCGGCTCTCAGTCGCCGCTTCGCGCTGCTGATCGAGGCTGGCAATGATGCGTAGCGCTTGCAAGCCAGGCGCGCTCAGCTCGTACAGTTCTTCGTCACCTCCCTCTGGCAGGCGCCTTTCCAGCCAGCCTTGGGTGACCCAGTCACGCAGGTAGTAGCGCGCATCACCGGCCAGGTCTCGCCCCTGCGTGCGCAATAGGTCCAGCTCGGTCGTGAGACGTGCGAGCAACGTCGGTCCCGACACCGTGCGTTCTCCGTCGTAGAGCAGGTATCGCAGCAAACCCAGAACATCCGGGGCGAGGTTCGCAGATAGCAGACGCCACGTGGGCTCTGTACGGAGCCGGTCAAAGCGGGTGGCATAGGCGAGAGGATTCATGCTGAGAACAGCCTACCTGTCGCTGTCGCAGGCATTGCGACGCACTGAGGCGATTCGATCGTTAATGCGACGATACGCCTACCAGGTTTTGCAGGTACCCGAAGTCGTACTCGAGGGTACCGTCTCCAACGAACAGCACATCCACCTTGTCTCGCAGAACCTTGCTCAATTCCTGCCGGTCGGTCACGCAAAGAATGTAGGGCTCAATCGGCCTTTCGTAGCTGTTCCGAACACTGTCGATCATGCCTGCATCACGTACCCGCTCGATCTCGCGAATTGCGCGGCCGAGGGTCACTTCGCTGGTGAGGACGATTCCAAGCACCCTGCGGCGGGCTACAGAACTAAGGCCAACACCGATCAGCCCATCTGCAGGTTTATCCAAATTTGGTGGAGTGCCGGTCGAACTCAAAGAAATGCGGCCCACGTTCCACGTTGGGATGCTCACATTCACGCAGAAGTCCACCATGCACAGCGCCTCAGGGATAATCTTTAACTCTCCGCGAGCATCGATCCTTCGATAAAGGGTCAAGCCAAGATTGATCTCAGGCTGGTCAAATTTGCCAGGACTGAACTGAAGGTCGGGGACTGCGAGCCACAACTTCTTCTGCTCGGCCGACACCGACACCTTCTCGAGCCGCTTCCTAATGGTATCCCGCAGCTCCTGTGCGCGTTGCCGCAATGCTTCATTGAGCGGTTCGATCGAGTGGAGCTCCTCAGCCAACAGGGAAGGCAGCTCACGGTAGGCCGTCATCAACAACGCTTCGTGATCCGCGCCTGCCTCCGCCTTTTCGGTGCCGCCAGGACTGCGCGCTCCGGGACTGGTCTTTGTTCTTCCCATCTCCACTCTCCTTCGCACGGCCTTATGGTGAACCCGGCGACCGATCAGCTGCATGTGACGTGGCGCCAGCCACCCTCACTTTTTCTTGGACACGGTCGACGCCGGTGTCAGCCGATCTTTGATCTGTACTACGACGACCTTTAAGGATGCCAGCTCCTCTCTTATACCTTGCAGCCTCTCGATTTCGGCCCGCGCTGATTCAAGACGGGCGGCGTCCGCAGCGTGGGCCTCACGCACCGCAATCTCCGCCCCCTGTAGGGCGCGGATCTGTTCTCCGTCTGCGCGCCTGCCAGCCTGGGCCTGCTCCACCTCGCGTGCGAGGTTCCCCCCACGAACAGCCCAGGCGGCAAGATCGGCCCCGGTGTCGTGCAACTGCTGGCGCAGCTTGGCCAGGGTCGCCTCCTGCGCTGCCGCGGCGGCATCCGCCCGCTCCAGCCCACCGGTGAGCCGGGCCAGTTCCGCGGCGCGCTCGCTGGCCAAGCGCTGCAGGCGATCTCGCTCGCCCACAAGCTCGACCACCCGGGCCTCTTCCCGTGCGGCATCGGCCTGGG
>MGZO01000113.1:46944-47500 GCA_001802655.1 Hydrogenophilales bacterium RIFOXYD1_FULL_62_11 | reverse complement strand
AAGCGCCTTCATTTTGTCTTCGGTCATTGCGGGGGTAGCCATGTTGTCTCTCCAGGGTGAGTTGCGATGGCGTGAATGTAGGTGATACTTTGATTGATGTCAATAAAAAATATTACATAAGTAAATAATACCAAGTTTGTTGTTTTATTTGCATCGCGCACACCTATAATTCGCCAGGTCCAAGGCTTGTCCGGAGCAAGCGATATGATTCCAAAAGAAAAAATGTGGCTGGATGTAAAGTGGGCAACGCGTCAGCGCCTGCAGTACATCGAAATGATGGCCTGGTATGGGGGCGTGGTGACGCGGGGCGATGTGGCGAAAGCCTTCGGGATTTCGGACGCGGCAGCGACCAAGGACCTCAAGCTCTATAGCGATCTGGCCCCCGGCAATCTGGTCTACCAGCACAATGTGTTTGGTTTTGTGCCCCATGAAGGCTTCACTGCGGCGTTTTCTGACCTGGCGCCAGCCAAGGCCCTGCCCGTTATTGCCGCCAACCTGGCGGTCGCGAATGGGCCGTACGGTGCGGAATTGATTTACGGGCTGGCGAGCGCCTCAC
>MGZO01000113.1:46012-46925 GCA_001802655.1 Hydrogenophilales bacterium RIFOXYD1_FULL_62_11 | reverse complement strand
CTGCCCAGCCAGCAGATTCTGGCGCAGATCACGCGTGCCATTCATGGCCGCCGCAAACTGCGGATTCGTTATCGTTCGCTGTCCAGACGCACAAACCCGGACGATTCTTCATTTCGCCTGCTTGAACCGCATACGCTGGTTGACACGGGCACCCGCTGGCATGTGCGTGCCTATCACGAGGAAAGCTGCGATTTTCGCGATTTCGTGCTGTCGCGGATCACCCATGCCGAATGTCTGGAGTTGCCTGCCGAATCCAGCGAGCAGTACGACGAAGACTGGACGGAAAGCGTGAACCTCAAGCTTGCGCCACACAGCGGCCTGGACGTGCTTAAACGCGAAAGTCTGTTGCTCGATTACGGCGTGATGCATGACGACGTGATCGAGGTGGAGGTGCGCCGCGCCTTGCTCGGCTACGTGCTGCAGCGCATGAATGTCGATACCACGCCGGATCACGCCATGAATCCGAATGTGTATCAGTTGATGCTGTTGAACCGCGACGAGATCGAGCCATTCGCGGCGTGGGCTTTCAATTAGAGACAGGCGTCAAGGTACAAGACAGATGCGACCAGGGAGGCCCCATTCCTGAATCTGTTACCTTGAATCTTGTATCTACCTGATCAATTCAATCAGGCCGCGTATTGCCGCCGCGACGGCGCGCGAGCGGATTTCCTCGCGGTCGCCGTCGAGGCGGCAGGTGGACGACATGCGGGTGCCATCCGCCAGCGCCCAGCCGTAGCACACCAGGCCAACCGGTTTTTGCGGGGTGCCGCCGCCCGGCCCGGCCACGCCGGAAATCGCAAGGCTGGCTTGCGCGTGGCTGTGGGCGAGGGCGCCTGCGGCCATGGCGCTGGCGGTTTCTTCGGACACGGCGCCGCAGGTTTCGAGGGTGTCGGCAGGCACGCCGAGCATTTCC
>MGZO01000113.1:44805-45860 GCA_001802655.1 Hydrogenophilales bacterium RIFOXYD1_FULL_62_11 | reverse complement strand
GGCGAGTTGGCAGAGTTCTTCGTCGCTTACACGAGCCATTGCAATCCTTTGATAACGGCAAGCGCATAGCCCGCTGCCAGGAGGTCGTCGAACATGACGCCGAAGCCGTTTTTAAGGCGGCGGTCGGCCAGTCGGATCGGCCAGGGTTTGACGATGTCAAAAAACCGGAACAACAGGAAGGCAATGCCTGCCCATATCCAGCCCGCCGGTGTAAACAGCAACACCAGCGCGAAGGCGACGATTTCATCCCACACCATGCCGCCGTGATCGGCGACGCCGAGCGCGCGGCCGCTGCGACCGCAGGCCCAGACGCCGAGCAGGAAGCTGGCAATCAGCAGGATGAGCTGATTCGACAGGTCAGGCGCGGCGGCGATGATTAACCAGACCAACGGCCAGCCGAGCAGGGTGCCAACCGTACCGGGTGCTTTGGGCGCGAGGCCGCTGCCAAAGCCAAAGGCGATCAGATGGGCCGGATGCGCGAACAGGAATTTCAGGTCAGGCCGCAAAGTGGTCATAGCCGGTTTTGTCATAAATGAGGGGCTGGCCATCGGTACCGATGACGCTCAGGCGGGACTCGGCAGTGATTTGGCCGATGCGGGTAACCGCCACCGCTGCGCCGGCAGCGGCGGCATGGATCGCGTCGCGCTGGTCGGCGGGCGCGGTGAAGCAGAGTTCATAGTCGTCGCCGCCCGCCAGCACGCAATCGCGCGCAACGGGTTCATGCAAATACGACTGCACCACTGGCAGTGTCGGCAACGCGCTGAACTCAAGCTGCGCGCCCACGCCAGAACGTTCCAGGATATGGCCGAGGTCGGCCAGCAAACCATCGGAAATATCAATTGCACTGTTTGCAATGCCGCGCAGCGCGATACCAAGCGCCACCCGCGGTGTCGGCAGATACAGAGCCGGCAGCACACGGGCGGCGTCGATCTGCTCCATGAACAGCCGCCCTTGCCGGTAGGCCAGCGCCAGAGCCGCCGAGCCGAGCGTGCCGGAGACCCAGATGTCGTCGCCGGCTTGTGCGCCGTCGCGCCGCAGTGCCTGGCCGGGCGGCA
>MGZO01000113.1:29797-44797 GCA_001802655.1 Hydrogenophilales bacterium RIFOXYD1_FULL_62_11 | reverse complement strand
GAGGGTGAGCGGGCCACGCGTGGTGTCGCCGCCGACCAGTTCGATGCCGTGGAGGTCCGCCAGGCGAAAGAAACCGCGTGCAAACGCGGTCAGCCAGGCGTCGTTTTCTTCCGGCAGCGCGATGGCCAGGGTCGCCCAGCGCGGCGTCGCGCCCATTGCGGCAAGGTCGGACAGATTCACCGCCAGCGACTTGTGGCCGATGCCGGCGGGGCTGTCCTGCGGCGAGAAGTGGTGGCCTTCGAGCAGCATGTCGGACGACACGGCCAGCTGCATCCCGGGCGTCGGGGCCAGCAGCGCACAGTCGTCGCCTACGCCCAATACCGCGCCGGGGGTGGCGCGGGTGAAGTGTTTGGCGATGAGGGAAAATTCCATGTTGGTGAGCGGTAAACGGTGAGCGGGGAGCGGTAAACGGAGAGGATGCGGGCGGCATCCTTTCGCTCACGGCTTACCGCGACGCGCCTGCCCGGCTTCCACCACGCGCATTTCCTGCGCCAGCTTGTCGAGCACGCCATTGATGTATTTGTGGCCGTCGATGCCGCCGAATGATTTGGCCAGTTCGACGCTTTCGTTGATGACGACGCGCATCGGTACATCGGGACAGTTCAGCAACTCATAGGCGCCGATCAGCAGGATGCTGCGCTCGACAGGCGACAGTTCGGTGAGTTTGCGGTCGATGAAGCGGCCGATGTGCGTGCCGAGCAGGTCTTCTTCCTTGAGCACGCCATAGAGCAGGGTGCGGAAGTAGGCCTCGTCGGCGCGTTTGAACTGTTCGTCTTCGGCCAGGTTGGCCGCGATCAGGGTGACATCCGCCCCTCCGATCAGCCAGGCATACAGGCCTTGCAGGGTGAACGAGCGGGCAAGTTTGCGGGAACCGGCCATCTCAGATGCGTTTCAACAGGTTGGCCATTTCAACCGCCACGCGCGCGGCGTCGCGGCCTTTTTCGGCCATGCGCACATGTGCCTGCTCGACGGTATCGACCGTGAGGATGACGTTGGCGATCGGCACACCGGTTTCCAGCTGCACATCGAGAATGCCGCGCGCGGATTCGTTGCAGACAATTTCAAAGTGATAGGTGTCGCCGCGCACCACGGCGCCAAT
Organism: Hydrogenophilales bacterium RIFOXYD1_FULL_62_11; assembly: GCA_001802655.1. Taxonomy (GTDB): domain Bacteria; phylum Pseudomonadota; class Gammaproteobacteria; order Burkholderiales; family Thiobacillaceae; genus Thiobacillus. Next base: position 43,698 of record MGZO01000113.1, on the reverse strand, counting down.
GGCGATCAGCGCGTCGTAATTACCCGATTGCGCCATTTTTTGCAGCACCAGTGGATGTTCCAGCGCGCCGGGCACATCGACCAGCAGGACGTCATCACGGGCAACCCCAAGCTTGTCCAGTTCGAGCTCACATGACGACAGCAAGCCTTCGCAAATGTCCTTGTTGAAGCGGCTCATGACGATGCCGATTTTGAGTCCTGCGCCCTGATAAACCGGGTCGAGTTCGGAAATATCGCTGTTGGTTCCCATATTCGTGTCCTTGGATTAAGCCTTGTCTAGATAGCCGGTGACTTCGAGGCCGAAGCCGTCCATCGCCGGCATTTTGCGTGGGCTGGCCAGCAATTTCATTTTGCCGACGCCGAGGTCGCGCAGGATTTGCGCGCCGATGCCGTAGTCGCGCAGGTCGTATTTGCGCTCTGCCACCGGCGCCGGGTTGATGCGGTGCAGCAGCGCATCGGCCGTTTCGGGCCGATGCAATAAAACCAGCACGCCGGACTGTGATTCAGCGATGCGTTCCATCGCGCCCATGATCGGCCACGAGTGGCCACCGCCGGTGACGTCGAGAAAGTCCATCACGCTCAATGGTTCATGCACGCGCACCAGGGTTTCCTGGTCAGCGTGGATTTCGCCCTTGACCAGAGCCAGGTGGGTTTCACCGGCGCACTTGTCACGATAGGCGATCAGGCGGAACGCGCCATATACCGTCTGGATCAGGCGGTCTGCTGCGCGCTCGACCAGGCTCTCGGTCTGGTTACGGTAATGGATGAGGTCGGCGATGGCGCCGATTTTCAGGCCGTGTTCCTGGGCGAACGGCACCAGATCCGGCAGCCGCGCCATGGTGCCGTCGTCCTTGAGGATTTCGCAGATCACCGATGCCGGTTCGAGCCCGGCCAGCCCGGCCAGATCGCAGCCCGCTTCGGTGTGGCCGGCACGAACCAGCACGCCACCGGGTTGTGCGCGCAGCGGAAAGATGTGCCCAGGCTGGATGATGTCGGTGGCCTTGGCGTCATGCTTCACTGCAGCCTGGATGGTGACGGCACGGTCGGCCGCCGAAATGCCGGTGGTCACCCCTTCGGCCGCCTCGATCGACACGGTGAACGCAGTGCCGTGCGGCGTCTGGTTATCGGAGACCATCTGCTTGAGGCCGAGCTGGCGGCAGCGCGCGTCGGTCAGCGTCAAGCAGATCAGTCCGCGTCCATATTTGGCCATGAAGTTGATCGCATCCGGCGTGGCAAACTCGGCGGCCATCACCAAATCGCCCTCGTTCTCGCGGTCTTCTTCATCCACCAGCACGACCATGCGGCCAGCCTTGAGTTCTTCGATAATTTCCAGGGTGGAGGCGAGGCTCATCAATCTTTGTCCGTTGTTTGGGTAAATAGCGAAAGGCGCTCGACATAGCGCGCGATCATGTCGACTTCCAGGTTGACTCGGGTGCCGGTTTTCAAATGCTTGAGCGTGGTCATTTCCAGCGTGTGTGGTATCAGGTTCAGCGCGAAACGCGGGCCATCGACAGCATTTACCGTCAGCGACACGCCGTTCACCGTGATCGATCCTTTGCGAATAATGTAGCGCGCGAGTTCGGCTGGCGCGTCGATTTCCAGCAAATGCGATTCGCCTGCCGGCACAAAGCGGTGCACCGTGCCGACGCCGTCGACATGGCCCGATACCAGATGGCCACCGAGGCGGTCTGCCAGGCGCAGTGCCTTTTCCAGGTTGACTTCGGCACCGGGCAGGAAACCTGCGGTACAGCGCAGGGTTTCGGCGGATACGTCCACCGTGAAGCTGGCTGCCGTCAGGACCACCACAGTCAGGCAGACGCCGTTCACTGCAATGCTGTCGCCCAGCGCCACATCGGAAAAGTCCAGCCCACCGCCGGCAATGACCATGCGCGCATCAGCGCCGCGCGCGTCGTACTCGTGGATGTGGCCGATGGATTGAATAATGCCGGTGAACATGCGGAGGAGGCCTGCAGAAAGACCCGGCATTGTAGGCGTTTAGGCGGGGTGGGTGAACCCCGGCGTTCAACCGCCAGCGATTGTGTTACTTAAAGATGTGTAAATCCTTAATTTGATACAATAGCCGCTCTGTAATGCTTGAAAGACCGGCATGACAACGCCAAGTTCTTTTGCCGTGAGTAACTGTAATCCGGTGCTGTTCCCCACGTCCGACTTGCTGTCTATCGAGTCGGTGGCTGAGGCGGCGTGAGCGTTCTCACCGATCACATCCACACCTTCGGCCGTGCCATGCTGGAGCGGCATGGCGAACGGGTACACAAGATCGCGCTCGATGCCGGCTTTACCTGCCCCAACCGCGACGGCAGCAAAGGCATTGGCGGCTGCACCTTCTGCAACAACAAATCCTTCGCGCCGGGCGCGCGTGATCAGGTTCCGCTTGCCGACCAGTTTGAGCGCGCGCGTGGCCGCATTGCAAAGGGCACCGGCGCGCGCCGCTTCATCGCCTATTTTCAGGCCTACACCAACACCTACGCCCACGTGGACGAACTGCGTGCGCTCTATGACGCCGCACTGGAAGCGCCCGATGTGATGGGGCTGTCGATCGGCACGCGGCCCGATTGCGTACCGTCGCCGGTGCTGGATCTGCTGGCGGAATACCGCGAGCGCGGTCACGAAGTGTGGCTGGAACTGGGCCTGCAGTCGGCCTTCGACACCACGCTGGCGCGGGTCAACCGCGGCCACGGCTTTGCCGAATACGAAATCGCGACACAAGCAGCACGGGCGCGTGGCATCCCGGTGTGTTGCCATCTGATCGTCGGCCTGCCGGGCGAGGATGAGTCCCACAGCCACGCCAGCCTCGACCGTGTACTTGAGGTCGGTGTCGACGGGCTCAAGCTGCATCCGCTGCACGTGGTGAAACACACCAAACTGGCCATCGAATGGAAGCGCGGCGAATACGTACCGCTGACCGAAGCGGACTATGTGCGCATCGCCGCCGACCTGATCGAGCGCACGCCGTGGCAGGTGCTGTACCACCGCGTCACCGGCACCGCTTCGCCCGACATCCTGCTGGCGCCCGCGTGGTGCGCCAAGAAATGGGACATCTTGAACGGCATCGCCAATGAACTGGCACGTCGCGATAGCCGCCAGAGCGCGCGCGCGGTGCACATCTGGAAGGAGGAATTGCATGCCGCTTGACCTGATCTGCCCGGCCGGAAGCCTGGTTTCACTCAAGGCCGCCATCGACTACGGCGCCGACGCCGTCTACATGGGCTTTCGCGACAACACCAACGCGCGCGCCTTTCCCGGCCTCAATTTCGACGAGGCACAGGCCGCCGAGGGGCTGCGCTACGCGCATGACCGCGGCCGCCGCGTGCTGCTCGCGCTCAACACCTATCCGCAGCCCGACAGCTGGAGCCGCTGGACCGGCGCGGTCGACCGCGCGGCCAAACTCGGCATGGACGCGGTGATCCTTGCCGACGCCGGATTGATGCGCTACGCAGTCAAGCAGCATCCGCAGCTGCGGCTGCATTTATCCGTGCAAGGCTCGGCCACCAGCTACGAGGCGGTGAATTTATACCGCGAACACTTCGGCATCCAGCGCGCCGTGCTGCCGCGCGTGCTGTCGCTGCCGCAGGTGGAAAACGTGGTGCGGCACACCGACGTCGAGATCGAGTTGTTCGGCTTTGGCGGGCTGTGCGTGATGGTCGAAGGGCGTTGCCTGCTGTCCTCGTATTGCACTGGCGAATCACCCAACTCGGCGGGTGTGTGCTCGCCGCCGAAAGCAGTGCAGTGGACAGACACGCCAGCCGGGCTGGAATCGCGCCTCAACGGCGTGCTGCTCGACCGCTACGGCAAGAACGAAAAGGCCGGCTACCCGACCCTGTGCAAGGGCCGCTTCGAAGTCGGCGGCGAAACCTATTACGCCATCGAGGAACCCACCAGCCTCAACACGCTCGACCTGCTGCCCGAGATGCTGAAAATCGGCATCGCCGCGATCAAGATCGAAGGCCGCCAGCGTAGCCCGGCCTACGTAACGCAGGTGACGAAGGTCTGGCGCGCCGCCATCGACGCGGTGAAGAAAAATGCCGACAGCTTCAAGCCCACGCCCGCCTGGCAGGCCGAACTCAACAAGCTGTCGGAAGGGCAGAGCCATACGCTCGGCGCCTATCACCGGCCGTGGAAGTGAGCGGTGAGCGGCGATGCATCCGCTTTTTCCTTGAATCTTGTAACTTGAAGCCCCTGTGAAATGAATCTGAGTCTGGGTCCGTTGCTGTATTACTGGGCGCGCGACGACATGCTCGCGTTTTACGCCGAGGCCGCGAACTGGCCGGTCGCGCGGGTCTATCTGGGTGAAACGGTGTGCTCGCGCCGCCACCTGCTGCGCCTGCCGGACTGGCTGGCACTCGCCGAGCAGCTCGCCGCTGCCGGCAAGCAGGTGGTGCTCGCCAGCCAGACCCTGATCGAATCCGAATCCGACCTCAAAACGCTGCGCCGTATCGTCGGCGATGGCCGCTTTCAGGTCGAAGCCAACGAGTGGGGCGCGGTGCGGCTGCTGTCCGAGGCGGGTGTGCCCTTCGTCGCCGGGCACACGCTCAATGTCTACAATCCCGACACGCTCGACGTGCTCGCCGGGCTGGGCGCGCAACGCTGGCTGCCGCCGGTGGAAATGTCGCGCGCCACGCTGGCATCGCTGCTCGAACGCGCACCGGCCGGGATGGAAACCGAAGTGTTCGCCTACGGCCGCTTGCCGCTGGCGTATTCCGCGCGCTGCTTCACCGCGCGTCACTACAACCTGCCCAAGGACGATTGCCAGTTCCGCTGCCTCGACCATCCGGACGGCTTGCTGTTGTCCACCCGCGAAGGCGAGCCGTTTCTGACGCTCAACGGCATCCAGACGCAGTCCGCCGGCGTCTACAATCTGATCGGCGAACTGTCCGCCCTGCGTGAACTCAACATCGCCAGCCTGCGTCTGTCGCCGCAGTCGCGGCATATGGGACGCGTAGTCGACGCTTTCCATGCGGCGTTGGCCGGCGAGCATAAGGCTGCCAGCGCATTGGCGCGTCTTATGCCCGGACAGGCTATCGATGGCTACTGGCATGGTCGCGCAGGCCTTGAAAACAGCATGGAGCAACACGCCTGATATGTCCGGACACCTGAAATGCTGATCACGCGCAGACTCGAATTCGACGCCGGCCACCGCATTCCCCATCACGCCAGCCAATGCCGGCATGTGCACGGGCATCGTTATGCCATTGAAATCACCCTGTCCGGCGAGATCATCCAAACCGAGGGAATGGCTGAGCAGGGCATGGTGATGGACTTTTCCGATGTGAAAAACATTGCCAACAGCGTGCTGGTCAACCATTGGGACCACGCCTTTCTGGTGTACCAGGGCGATCTTGCCGTAGTGTCGTTTCTGGCAACGCTGCCTGACCATAAAACGGTTGTCCTGCCGGTGGTGCCGACCGCAGAAAACCTGGCCGCCGAAGCATTCCGCCTCCTCGACGCGGCCTACCTCGACACCTACGGCAACCAGCTGCGGCTGGAACGGGTGCGTTTATACGAAACCCCCAATAACTGGGCTGACGCCGTGCGTTAAGGCGGCGACCCGATTCCAGGAATGAAGCCATGTTGAATTTCGTTTTCCCCGCACCCTTGGCCAAGCTGGTCACCCAGCTTCCGGTTGCGCCGCCTAGCCGGGTTTTCTCAATGCTGGCAAACCGTCTGCTGTGGCCTGCGCTCAAAACACTCGACTGGCAGCCGCTGGTTGGCCGGCGCTATGCCATCCGCGTCAAAGACCTCGGGTTCAGTCTGCGCTTCACCGTTACCCAGCACGGGTTCGCGCCGATTCGTGGCGCACCCGATCTCACCATCAGCGCGACTGCCCGCGATTTCCTGCTGCTGCTCAGCCGGCGCGAAGACCCCGATACACTGTTCTTCAGCCGCCGTTTGGTAAGCGAAGGCGATACCGAACTCGGCCTCACCATCAAAAACCTGCTCGATGCGCTTGACCCCGAGTCGGTATTGCACCACCTGCCCAAGCCATTGGCAGATGCAGCGCAGCGTTTGATGGGCGCTTAGACATTCGCGATTTATCGCCCGGTCGAACCGGGTTGGCCAGGTCACAAGGTGCCGGGCAGCACCTGGCCGCCTGGCCCGGCACGCTTCGCCGCTTAATTTGGCTCTGCATTTGCCGTTATCAACCGTGCTATGTTAACAACGCGCACTGGCAAGGGGCCTTTTTTGAATCGATTTACCGCAAAACTTGTGCACGGATTTGGCCGGCTGGCCTTTTGGCGCAAGCCGATCGCATCGATCCCGGAAGAGCCGACGTCCCCTGCCGACCCGGAGCCAGCACCAGACCCTCAGGCAGAAGCGGAATCAAGCGCGGTCGCTGAGACGACCGTGCTGCAAACCAGCTGGTTTGCACGCCTGAAGGGCAAACTCCGTCGGCCACCCAAATCAGAACAATCCGAAGCAGACGAGGAAACGCCTCAAGCCAGCGCGCTTGAACCCGCCGCTGAGGAAGAAGCCGTGGATGAAAGTCGAGGTCGGCGCGTGCGTGCCGTCCTTGCAAACAAATGGGTGTGGGTGTCAGGCATCAGCGTCATGCTGATTGCACTCGCCGCCACCCTGGCGGGGATGCTGCTGCAGTCCGGCCAGGAGAAAAAACAGCTTCAGATCGAACTGGTTGCGGCCCAGCAAAAGCTCAAGCAGGCTGGCACCGCGCAGAAACCCGTCGGCACCAAGCCCGCCCCGATCAAGCCTGCCGTCCATCCGATTGTTGCAAGCGCGGCCACCCCGTCGGTCCCACCCCGACCCGCTGCCGTGGGAGGGGAGTGCGAGCTGTCCAACCCGGAAAATGCCGCCGAAAACCTCAAACGCTGCATTGACAGCTTTAATGCCATGTCTGAGTGATCGCCTGCCTTGCGATGGACGAGCGAACGCGGGCGGACCGCGATGCCCGTTTAGCCATCAGGCGGTTGTCATTTCCTTGGCAGGAGGAATCAGCAGCACCGGCACCAACGAGTGCCTCAGCGTTCGTTCGGCCACGCTCCCGAGCAGGAGGTACTGAAAGCCGCGGCGACCGTGCGTTCCCATTACCAGCAGGTCTGCGCCCCAGCGCGTAGCCTCCCCCGCAATGGCCTCGGCAACGTGCTGGACCAGCGTTTCCGTTTCGATCAGATCGGCTTCCAGCTCAATCCCAGCCAGCCTGGCGGTTTCGCACGCCACTGCGATGAGCGTGTTTCCCGCACTGCGCCGGGCCGCACTCAGCGCCGTGGTATCGATGGCGATTTCCGGGCCGATGGGCAGCCAGCTCATGTCAATCACATGCACCACGCGCAATCTGGCCGAAAGGGACTGAGCCAGTTCAATAGCCTGTTGCAATGTGTGCCGCGACAGGTCGCTTTCGTCCATCGCCATCAGCATTTTCGAGTACATGGGCTCACTCCCGGGTTGAACTGGAAACCGCACCGCCCGATTTGAACGCTGCGCTTGTTGACAGCGACCGTACCTAGGCGCGCACCAGCAACTCGCGCAGCGCATCGACAAAGCGGCGGTTGTCTTCAGGCAGTGCCGTGGTGATGCGCATGAAGCCCGGACCGAGCGCCGGATCGTTCAAGGGCTTGATCAGGATGTCGCGACTGCGGAGCTGGTCGGCAATCCCGGCCGCGTTGTGCGGCGCAAGATCGGCGAGGAAGAAATAGGTGTGGGTCGGATAGGTCTTCACGCCCAGTGTGCGCAAGGTGGCGGCGAGTTCCACGGTCCATGCGTGCAGTTGCGCGGCACGCGCGTGAATCTGGTCTTCGTGCTGCAGCGTGGCGATGGCCGCCGCCTGGCTGGGGCGGGCGAGCGGATAGGCGTCGTTGTGGCCATTGAGGTCGTCGGCGATGGCCTCGGGAAAGATGCCGTAACCGACGCGGAAGCCAGCCAGGCTGTGGGCTTTGGACAGGGTGCGGGTCACCAGCAGGTTGGGATGATCCGGTACCCAGTGCGCCACGGATTGTCCGGCCAGGCCGATGAAGGCCTCGTCGACCAGAAAGCGCGTCGTCGGATGACGGCGCAGCAGATCCGGCAGGGGCGCCATGTCGAAGATGCCACCATTGGGATTGTTGGGGTTGACGATCACCACCAGCGTGGTGCCCGGCGGGATCACCAGATCGCGCAAGTCGAAGGCAAAGTCCTTGTCCTCGGGCAACCGTGTTTCGGTGTAATGCTGCGCGATTTCGGGGAACAGCACGTAGGTTGGCGTCAGCAGGTGAACCTGCTGGCCAAAGCGGTCGAACAGCTGGCGCAGGATCAGTTCGGAACCGGCATTGATGTGAACCAGCCGTTCGGCCACGCCGAGCTGCTCGCTAATCAGGCGGCGCAACGGCGCGGAGTAGGGCTCGGTGTAAAAGTTGCTGTGCGCCGCTTCGGCACAGGCTGCTGCGACCGCCTCGTCGATGGGTGGCAGCGGGTTTTCGCACAGCAGGAGCTTGATGCCGTGGAAGGTGCCGCCGCCTTTTTCGTGTGTGCTGCTCATGATTTCTCCTGATTGCGACTGCCATAGCAAGTCGCCATGGCAAGCCCGCTTCGTCAATCATCTACGCGGTTCAGTTACCCGCAGCCAGCGCTCAGCTCTGGCTTTCAACGCCCGGGTTCGGCAAACCTGCAAGCTTGCAAACCATAGCAGTTCAACGGCATTTTTTTGCCCGTGGCGCTTGCATGGAAGAGCAAAAAAAAAAGCGGGTCGCATGACTGCGCCCGCTTCGACAAGCTACGCTGACTTTATAAAGGCCGTGTGATCACGACCGCGCCGCGCAACTCGCCTGCGCTGTAACCGGTTGCCTGATCCAGCGGATATTCGCTGCTCAGGCGCGCTCTCACGCCTTCCGGAATCGACTCGGATGGGCCGTGGCAGGTCAGGCACACCGGCTGCATCGCGATAGCCTTGGCATAGCGCATGTGCTTGCCGGACGCATCGGTCACCACTTCGGCAAACTCCATGGTGTCGGCTTTTTCGCCCTGCTTCATGCGTGCGGCAAACGATGCCAATGCCTCGGCTTCCCAGCCCTTGGCCGGGCCGGTTTCGGCATTGCGCGCACGGGTTCCCACGCGCCTGACGGACCAGCCGGTTTGCTTCGACAGGTCGTTTGCAATCTGCGGGGCAATGTTTTTGCAGACGCTGACGGCTTCTGCCGGGCCGCTAGCCGTCATGGCCTCTTTAAGCTTGCCGCCGAGTTTGGTGCCGAGCGCCTTGGCGACAGCACGGGTTTCTTCGATCTGCTTGGGTTGCGCCGCTTCGACCTTGGTGACGGTGCTGGTTTCGGACGTGGCGCAGGCGGTCAACAGCAGCGTCAGGGTAACAATCAAGGGGGTTTTCATGGTGGCGTTTTCCGGTTGGTTTAAGAAAGGATTCAACTGGGGAAACAGGCATGACACGGTTTAATGGCCCTCGACACAGATTTCCTTGCGGGTTACGGCGTCGACTCCTGAGTTAAAGCGATGCGTCAGGCCCTGGGGCTGATGGCGCAGCGCGCATGAAAAACGCTACGCCCTGTTCCAGGCTTATTCGCCGAACTGCGTCGTTTCGCGTTCGACCGGCAGATTGGCCTGTGCCCAAGCGTCAAACCCGCCATGAATCGAACGCACACCGACATAGCCCATGCGCTGCAGGTTCAGCGCGGCCAGTGCTGCGCGTCCGCTGGTTTTACAGTAGATCAGGATGTCGCGATCGCGCTGCGACAACTGGGGGTGATCGCTGATCTTGAATTCCAGCAGGCCGCGTGGAATGTTGATCGCACCGGGCATGTGGCCGGCATCAAATTCGGCCGGCTCGCGCACATCCAGCAGCAGGGCATGCGGCATGGCATTCCGGGCAGCCGCCAGATCAATTTCGGTAATGTGCGTTTTGGCTTCGGCAACCAGATCAAGTGCAGACATCGGCATAACAAACTCCTGAGAAAAAAATGAAAAAGGGCAGCGGGTGCCCGTTGATTATTTGGCCGCTACTTTGCCGCACGCGAGATTCGCCGGAATCGCGATATCCATCAGCTTGGGATTGTCCAGCACCAGGCTGTTCATCAGCTCGATGTACGCTTCGCGTGAGCTATTGGCCAGGCGCGGATTATGGCGCTTTTCCTCGCCGATGCTCGATGCGGTCCAGCCCTTGTAGTCATGCGCCGGGTAGACCAGTGTGTCGTCCGGCAGCACGAACAGTTTGTCGACAATGGAGTCCCAGGATTTGCCCGCATCGCCCGCCTGAAAGTCGGTGCGTCCGGTGCCACGGATCAGCAGCACGTCGCCGGTGAATACGGCCTGGGGCTGGTCGGGATTCAACAGAAAGCTGAAGGATTCGTTGGTGTGGCCAGGCGTGTAGATCGCACGCAGCTTGACGCCGTCGACGTCGACCAGATCACCCTCGCGTACGTGTTCGGATACGCATTCAGCCTGGGTGAATTCGCCCATCACGGTGACGCAGCCGGTTTCGTTGCGCAGGTCACCGAGGCCGGTGACGTGATCGGCATGGGTATGGGTGTCGATGGCGCGCACCAGTTTCAGATCCAGGTCGGCGATGGCTTTGAGGTAATGCGGCACCATTCCCTTGACCGGGTCGATGATGAGGGCTTCGCGGCCGACACCTGACGCGATCAGATAGGTATACGTGCTCGATTCCGCATCGAAGAATTGACGAAACAACATGTTGCTCTCCTTGTCCGGGGCCAGATGCAGACTCTGGCGGTTGATCCGATAGCGTTGGACCCGACTGCTCGGGAAAACCCCGCCCGAATCCGGGCGGGGTCCACACGCTTACAGCGACTTCGTGCAGAAGTACCAGTCTGTGCACTCGTAGCCTTCGCTCATGCGCTTCTCTGCAGCGTCCACATCCTGCGGCGTCGGCACGATGACCTTGTCGCCGGGCTGCCAGCCTGCAGGTGTGGCGACTTTGTTCTGGTCCGAGGTCTGCAACGCGGTGACCAGGCGCAGGAACTCGGGGATCGAACGGCCGTTCGTCATCGGGTAGTAGACCATGGCGCGCAGAATGCCCTTGTCATCGATGATGAAGGTGGCACGCACCGCCGAGGTGTCGGCGGCGCCCGGGTGGATCATGCCGTAGTCGTTGGCGACTTTCATCGACAGGTCTTCGATGATGGGGAAGGGAATCTCCACTCCGAACTTCTCCTTGATGTTGCGCACCCAGGCGACGTGCGAGTAGTAGCTGTCGATCGACAGGCCGAGCAGGTCGCAGTTGAGCTTCTGAAACTCCGGGTGGTGCTGGGCGAAGGCAATGAATTCAGTTGTGCACACCGGGGTGAAGTCGGCCGGGTGGGAGAACAGCACCAGCCAGCGTCCCTTGTAATCGGCAAGTTTTTTGACGCCGTGGGTGGTTTTGGCTTCGAAGTCGGGAGCCGCAGCGTTGATCTGGGGCAGGGTGCGGCAGGCAGTAGTTTCGGACATGGCAATTTTTCCTTTTCTGGGGTTGGATGAATATTAGAAATATCTAATATGTGAACAGTTTAGAAGGGCATGTGTGATGCGTCCAATTGATTGTTTGCCGGGATTAAATTGACCCCGTCAATCGGCCCATGCTCTTACTCAGATAGTGCTTACGCCTGCGCACGTGCCTGAATGCTGCGCACCAGCATGCTGTGCGACCACAAGCCGGCAAACGGAATCAGCGAAGCAGCAAATACCCACGCACTTTTGAGCGGCGACAGATATCCACGTGACAGCACGAACAGCAGGGTGGCGGACGCCCACAAAAACAGCAGACCGTGCGCCATGCCGACCACGCTTACGGCCATGGGCTGGCCGGCGAAATATTTAAGCGGCATGGCAATGCCGATCAGCGTGACCAGCGAGGCTCCTTCGACCAGGGCCAGGATGCTGAGTGAACGCAGGGAAGTAGGGATGTGCATGGCGAGTCTCGTCAAAATTATTGCAAGGTGGCGTAATACGCCGCGAGTCTGTTTATTAAATAGATAGCAAGGGGATGTTCAAGGCCATGTCGATCAGGCTGCAACCGCTTCGTTGGTGCAGGTATGGCTGGCTTCGCCCTGATTGCGCATGTGATCAGCGAGCTTGGCGATGGCGTCATACAGTTCGCAACGCAGTGTGGCATCGGCTACCGTTTCTTCCAGCGCGAGCTTCATGCACAGCAGCCATTGATCGCGTGCGTCGCTGTCGACCTTGAACGACAGGTGGCGGCGGCGCAGCATCGGGTGACCATATTTTTCAATGAACAGCTGCGGGCCGCCCATCCAGCCGGAAAGAAATTCGTACAGCTTGTCCGCCGAGCCCGAAAGTTCGTCGGGATGAATCTTGCGCAGGGCGTAGGTCTCGGGCAGTTCATCCATGATTTCGTAGAAACGCCGCGTCAGCTGTTTCAGCGCGGCTTCGCCGCCGATGCGTTGATAGTGAGTCTGGGTTTGCATGATTTATCTCAGGAAATATTGAACATAAAAAACCAGCGCCATGCCCATGCCCAGCCAGGCGACCAGCGGACTGAACACAATGCGCAAAGTGCGGTTGCGCGGCACGAATCCGATGCCGTGGACGAATCCGGCCGACATGCCCCACATGACGAGCGACAGCAGGCCGTGGCTGATGGCGCTGCCGTCAGGTGTGGTGAGGCCGCGCGGCATCAGGGTGATGAGCAGCATCAGCGCGATGGCGGCAGCCAGTGTCGAGCCACGTACCCAACGGTTGTCAAACCAGCGGTTCATGCGCGGCGGGTCTTGCGGTAGGGCCGCAGGTATTGCCATTCAAAGAACCGCTTGGCCCAGTGGAACAGGCGGCATGGCGGCAGGATCAGCGCGCGCTTTTCGTCACGATAGACAAGGATGCCGCGGTCGAGCGTGTCGACGATGCAGATCAGTTCGGGCTTGAAGTGCGCAACCGGCGGCTTGCCGGCCAGCGCCAGCAGCAGGTTTTCAGCGGCGGCTTTCGCCTGCAGGTCGGCGATGTGCGCCTGCTTGGGGAGCCAGTCGGGACCGGGGTAGCTGCCGGAGTCGCCTGCCACGTAGACCTTGTCCGCGCCTGCGACCTGGCAGTGCGTATCGGTCTGAAAAAAACCGCCGTCGGACAAGGGCAGTCCGGCATCTGCCGCCCAGGCCGGGCCGCTCATGCCGGGCATGAACAGGATCAGGTCGGCGGGCACGTCGCCGCCTTCGGTCTTGACCTTGTCCGCTTCGAAGCCGGTGAGCTTGTGGCCGAGATGGGTGGCGATGCCGCGCTTCTGCATTTCGCGCAGCAGGCCCACCACCGCCTTGTCGCCGAGTCGCTTGCCCGGTTCCTTGGCAGCGTTGAAGAACACCAGCTTGAAGCGCTCGCGACGGCCCTGTCTTCTCAACAGGGTATCGATGCCGAACAGCAGTTCGAACATCGGCCCGCCGCGCATCGCGCCTTGCTCCTTGGGGTTGGTGCCAAAACCGAATGCTATCGTACCGCCGCCCAGCGTGGCCAGGCGCTCGCGTATTGCTTCGGCGGCAGACGAGCCTTCGCAAATCGTCAGCGCGTGTTCAATGCCGGGCATGGCCTTGAGAAAACGGCCACCGCTGGCAATGAGCAGCGCATCGTTGGTCTGCGTGCCGCTGTCAGTCAGCACCGTGCGGCCACCATCCTGCAAACCGGTGACGCGCCCGGCGTGAAATTCGACCCGCTGCTCGGCCAGAAATCCGGATACGTCGATGTGCAAATCGGCGCCGCGCCGCAAGCCGGACGGCACCCAGATCAGACTCGGGTAATACATCAGTTCGGCCTTGGGCGCGACGAGCGTAATGCGCACACCCGGGCTGCGTCGGCGCAGTTCGCGCACCGCGGTGAGCGCGGCGAATCCGCAGCCGAGGATGGCGATGTGTGCGTTCATGCTGCGTCATCCCCGGCTTGCTTGCGCGCGTCGTCGAGCGCGCATTCCCTGGCGTCGCACATCATCGCGCTCATCGAGGCGAGCAGCACGGC
>MGZO01000113.1:18569-29752 GCA_001802655.1 Hydrogenophilales bacterium RIFOXYD1_FULL_62_11 | reverse complement strand
GCCTTCCTGCGGAATCATGCCGAACAGGCGGTTGAGCTCGCCGTTGCCGTCTTCGTCGTGATAGGCCATCACGGCGTACTCGCCAGGTTTCAGTCCATCGAGCGCGACCGATTTTTGTCCGGCAGGCAGCACGACGCGCTGGCTGGCGCGTCCCTCCTTTGGGAAACCCTCGGCACGGTCGAACAGCAGCACGGTGAGCGGGCCGCCGCCGGGCTTGATGTTGTCGAGGCTGACGCTGAGCGTGGCGGCTTCGGCGGGCAGGCACAGCATCAGGGGCAGGACGAAATAGCAGGCGTTCAGCATGACGGGTTCCTTGATCGGCGCGTTAATAGACGGTTTTGTCGTTGGCGGCGACGAACTCGGTGGTGACCTTGCCCCACATCACCTTGTAGGCCCATGAGGTGTACATCGCGATCAGCGGCAAAAAAATCACCGTGGCGCCCAGCATCAGGCCAAGCGTGAGAGGCGACGACACGGCGTCGTATACGGTGAGGCTGGAACGCGGGTCGGTGGACGACGGCATGATGAAGGGGAACATCGACACGCCAGCCGTGCCGATGATGCCCGCGCAGCCGAGCGACGACGACCAGAATGCCAGCCCGGCTTGTTTCAGTTGCGCGAACACCACTCCCAGCCCCAGCCCGATAAAGGCAAGGACCGGCACCGCGATCGCCCAGTCGTAGCGGTTGTAGTTGAGCATCCATGCGCCTTCCTTGATGGCGACGGTTTTGAACAGCGGGTCGGGCTGGCTGTTGCCGTCGATCACGCTGGTGATGACGTAGCCGTCGATGCTGCTGGCCACCCAGACGCCTGCCAGAGCAAACAGCACCAAGGTGAGCGCGCCCGTCAGCATGCTGGCGGTACGCGCGCGGCGGTAGATGTCGCCTTCGGTACGCATCATCAAATAGTTGGCACCCTGGAACGTGATCATGCCGAGGCTCACCACGCCGGCCAGCAACGCGAACGGATTGAGCAGCGCCCAGAAGCTGCCGGTGTAGGTCGACATCATCAGATCGTTGAAGTGGAAGGGCACGCCCAGCAGCAGGTTGCCGAAGGCCACACCGAAGATGATCGGCGGCACCGCGCCGCCGATGAACAAGCCCCAGTCCCAAGTGCTGCGCCAGGTGGCGTTGTGGATTTTGGAGCGGTAGGTGAAGCCGACCGGGCGGAAGAACAGCGCCCACAACGCGGCCATCATCGCCCAGTAAAACCCGGAGAAAGCGGTGGCGTAGACCAGCGGCCAGGCGGCAAAAATGGCACCGCCCGCGGTGACGAACCAGACCTGGTTGCCTTCCCAGTGCGGGGCGACGGTGTTGATGACCGCGCGCCGTTCGAGATCATTACGGCCGATGAAGGGCAACAAGGTGCCGACGCCCATGTCATGGCCGTCCATGATGGCGAAGCCGACCAGCAGCACGCCGACCAGCAGCCACCAGATGAGTTTGAGGGTTTCGTAGTCCATGTTCGCTCCTTAAACCTTGTTCGCCCCAACGCCCGCAGGCAATGCGCCGCCAGCCGCCTGTTCACCGTGGCTGCCCTCACCAAAATACTTGCCGGTACCCAGGCTGGAGGGGCCGAGTCGGGCGTATTTCTGCATCAGATACACCTCGACAATCAGCAGCACGGTGTAGAAGAAGACGAAGCCTGCCAGCGAGCCGTAGATGTTGCCGACCGAAATATTAGACACCGAGATATGCGTGGGCAGCACGCCGTAGATGGTCCATGGCTGGCGGCCGTATTCGGCCACGACCCAGCCCAGCTCAGCGGCGACCCACGGCATCGGGATGAACCACAGCGCCCAGCGCAGCAGCCATTTTTTCTCGATGAAGGTGCCCTTGATCGAATAGAACAAGGCCAGACTGAACAGCAGCAGGAAGGCAAATCCGAGCGCCACCATGATGCGGAAGCTCCAGAACAGCGGCGCGACACGCGGAATCGTGCTGTCGACTGCCTGCTGGATTATTTCCGGCGTGGCTTGCGAAACATCGACCGTGTATTTTTTTAGCAGCAGGCCAAAGCCGAGATCGGCCTTGTGCGCCTCGAACGTGGCCAGCGCCAGCGCGTCGTCGCGGTTTTTGCGCAGCTGTTCCAGCGCGACCACTGCATGAATGCCGGACTCGATGCGCTCGCGATTTTTTTCCTTGATTTCCTTGATGCCGGGCAGGGTCTCGGTGAGGGAACGCGTGCCGATCAGACCCAGCGCATAAGGAATCTGCAATTCGTAATCGTTGGTTTGCGTGGCCTGATTCGGCAACGCGAACAGCGTGAACGGCGCCGGGGCCGGTTCGGTTTCCCACATCGCTTCGATGGCCGCCATCTTGGCTTGCTGCGCTTCGCCAACGGTGTAACCGGACTCATCGCCCAGCACGATCACCGACAGCGCCGAAGCGAAGCCGAACCCCGCCGCGATGCGGAACGAACGGCGCGCGAAGTCGAGGTCGCGGCCCTTCAGCAGGTAATAACTCGAAATCCCCAGCACGAACAGCGATGCCGTGACATAACCCGCCGACACGGTGTGGACGAACTTGGCCTGCGCCACCGGATTGAACACGATGGCCCAGAAATCCGTCATTTCCATGCGCATGGTGATGAACGAAAACTCGGAGCCGATCGGGTTCTGCATCCAGCCGTTGGCAATCAAAATCCACAGTGCGGACAGGTTCGACCCCAGCGCCATCAGTACCGTCACCATGAAGTGCTTCCATTTGTTGAGCCGGTCCCAGCCAAAGAAGAACAGGCCGATGAAAGTCGATTCAAGGAAGAAGGCCATCATGCCTTCGATCGCCAGCGGCGCGCCGAAGATGTCGCCGACATAGTGCGAGTAATACGCCCAGTTGGTGCCGAACTGGAACTCCATGGTGATGCCGGTGGTGACCCCGAGCGCGAAATTGATGCCGAACAGCTTGCCCCAGAAGCGCACCATGTCCTTGTAGACGGGACGGTCGGTGATGACGTAAGTCAGCTCCATCACCACCAGAATCACCGCCAGGCCGATCGTCAGCGGCACGAACAGAAAGTGATACAGCGCGGTGACGGCGAATTGCAGCCGGGACAGGTCTACGAGTTCTTCGGTCAGCATGGGCATTCCTTGGGGTCAGTGCGAGGGCGTTGTTGTGAATTGACAAGATGATCCGCCACGCTGTCGGCATCGGGGTCAACCGCGTGGCCATCGAAGAAGGCATAGAAGATCGCCACGATCACCAGCAGCTTGATGGCGATGGCCAGCGCGATCTCGCGACCGAGCGGTTGTTGCAGGAATTTGGGCAGGTTTTTTTTCATACAGGTCGTCTCTATTAGCGCAAGGCGCGTGCCAGCTTGGAAAACTGCGGCAGTCAAATTTATTATCGGAATATCAATAGCATAGGCGGTTTGAATACATGCGCCAGCAGAGGCTGCTGACATATATGGCGACAAGCGCTAGAGTGGCATGACATAAATGGCAGTCAGGCGATCTCAAGATGTCCCCTACCAACGAACTCATCAGCTTTCTCGAAACGCATCCCGATGCCCAGATCGTGATGGATGCCCATTACCGCATTCTGGCCGCCAATGCAGCCTATCGCCGCATCTATGCGGGGGGCCGCGACGTGGTTGGCCAGACCTGTTACGCGGTGTCGCACGGCTACAAGCGCCCCTGTGACGAATGTGGCGAGTCCTGCCCGCTGGCGGCCAGTCGTGCCAATGGCGAACCGAACCGGGTGCTGCATCTGCACCATACGCCGCGTGGCGAAGAGCATGTGGATGTGGAGTTGACGCCCATTGTCGGCGCGTCGGGCAAGATCGAATATTTCGTCGAGCGCATGATGACCGTGCGCGAGGCCAGCAGTCTGCCGGCGGAAAAAGGCCTGGTCGGCAAGTCGCCTGCGTTCAACCGCATGCTCGAACTGGTGCGCCGGGTGGCACCGTCCAATACGGCCGCCTTGCTGTTGGGGGAATCCGGTACCGGCAAGGAGCTGGTCGCCCAGGCGATTCATCAACAGAGCGGGCGCGAGCACGCCCCGTTTGTGGTGGTGGAGTGTTCGGGCCTCACCGAAACCCTGTTCGAGAGCGAACTGTTCGGCTACGAAAAAGGCGCCTTCACCGGCGCCAACCAGCGCAAGATCGGGCTGGTCGAATCCGCCTCGGGCGGCACCTTGTTTCTGGATGAAGTCGGCGACATTCCGTTGAGCCTGCAGGTCAAGCTGCTGCGCCTGCTGGAAACCGGAACGTTTCGTCGGGTCGGCGGAGTGGAGACGTTGCGCGCCGATTTTCGGCTGATTGCCGCTACCCACCGTGACCTCAAAGGCATGGTCGAGCGCGGCAGTTTTCGCCGGGACCTGTATTACCGCCTGAGCGTGTTCCCGATATTTTTGCCGGCGTTGCGCGAGCGCCGAGAGGATATTGCCCTGCTGGCCGACACCCTGCTCTCCCGGCTGGCGCCGGGGCGCGCCTACAGCCTGAGTCCGCAGGCCCTGGCGCGGCTGCAGGCCTACGATTTTCCGGGCAACATCCGCGAACTGCGCAACATCATCGAGCGCGCCATCCTGATGGCCGACGGCGACACCCTGCTACCCGAGCATCTGCCGCCGGATCTGGCAGGGGAGGCGGTGGCGGGGATTCCGGACATGGACATCGTGCCGCTGGAAATGGCCGAGCTGCGCTATTTGCAATGGGCGCTTGCGCAGCACAACGGCGACCGCAAGTCGCTCGCCGCACAACTCGGCATCAGCGAACGCACCCTGTATCGCAAACTGGCGGCTTGAGCTGCAGTTTCCCGGTCAAACCGGGTCGGGCAGCGCGATTTTCTGGTCGGTGCTGAACTGGTAGTCGTGAAACACCTGTTCCGCGGTGAGCAGCTGGTAGCTGTCATCCGGCAGGCGGCGAGTGGTGTCCTTGAGGCGATAGGTGGTCTGGCCGCAGGTCCAGATATCAAAGTTGCGCATGTGGGTACACAGGCAAGTCTTGTCTTTGACCGAGATTTTTTTCACGCCCGGATGCAGCGCCACTTCGCGGTTCCAGGCGTCGATGTAGGCGCAGTTGCCCTTGGCGTCGAGCAGATAGCCGTAGGCTTCGCAGTTGGGGCGAATGCCATCGCCGATGCCGGGGCTGCCCTTGAGCATGCGCATCGGATAGCCGGTCGGCGAGATCGTGTTGACCTCGATGTCGTCTTCGCTGGCCTTGAAGTATTCCTGCTTGATCTTGTCCGGCAGGCCGCACTCCCGGGTGACGGTGAAGCGCGTCGCTACTTGCACCGCCGCCGCGCCCTGTTCGAGGAAAGCCGCCGCATCGCTGCCGGTGAAAATGCCGCCTGCGGCGATCACCGGAATGTCAAGGTGTTCGGCCTTGAGGAAGGCCAGCACTTCGCCAACCAGCGTACGCAGATCGTATTTCCACCAGTCTTCGATGCCGAAACCCAGGTGACCGCCGGCAAGCGGCCCCTCCACCACGATGTAGTCCGGCAGGCGTTGCAGCCGCGCGTTCTTGCGCAGAAACATCGCCAGCGCGCGTGATGACGACACGATGATGCCGAGCTTGGCATCGCGAAAGCGCGGATGGTCCTCCATCAGCGCGAACGAGCCGAGATGCAGGCCGGCGGAAAGCGTGATGCCGTCGATGCCGGCGTCGAGCGCCGCCGACAGCCGCATGCGCAGGGTTTCGCGCGGCGCGTTCATGGTGAGCTTTTCCATGCAGTTGATGAAGATCAACCCGTCGCCGCGCTTGGCTTCCATGGTGCGGCCCACATGGCTGCGCGTGGCCTCTTCAAGTACCGGGAGGTTGAAGTGCACGTCGGATTTGTCGCTGCTGGCGACGTTGGCCTTGTATTGCTTGAGCTTGGCGCTGACGAATTTTGTATCGAAGCGGGTATCGGACACGGTCTGCACCATGGCGTCCGAGATATGACCGATGCCGCCGAGACGCGCCACTTCCAGCGCCAGTTCTGCGCTCGATATGTCCACGCCCATGCCGCCGATGATGATCGGAACCAGCTCCTGTTTGCTGCCTTTATTGGGAAAGCGCAGGCGGAAATCATCCACACGTTTCATTTTGATCCTTTGTTTTTGTTGGCAGGCCGATCCGGTAGTCAGGCTTGGCGCTCCACTTGAAGGGGCAAATTGTATCCATATCCACCCGGATCACAGCGGAATAATTCCGGGTCTTGCCATCGTGTCACGTTGCGCGCAGCTCACTTCAGCGCATCAGCCGAAGCGACCGCCATGCTGCGCAAACCGCCGCGTGGCAGACAACAGATTCCACCCCAGCAGCAGCGCCGACAGGGCCAGTACGCTCCCTGCTACCCAAGCCAGATGTGGCCACGCGGTGGCGACGATTAGCAGCGCCATGGCGCCAAGGTGGAGGCGGAACTGCACGCGTGTCCAGCGTCCCGCGATCATGTCTTTCATGGTGGGGATGCTGCCCGCGCGTGCCTGCAGCTGCGCCTGCAGATGAAACCAGGCGAGGAAGGGGACGATCTTGTAGAGCATGCCATTCACCACGCTCACCGCGAAGCCGCCGATGAACAGCATACCCAGCAACAGGGGATAGGCGTCGCTGTCTGCCCATGCCGGGCTGAATTGGGCCGCGAGCCAGACGGCTACGCTGACGATCAGGCTGGCCATGGCGAAGCGCCAGAAATCCAGGGTAACGTCCGGCAGTTTTCTGCGGCGGCGCGACTGTAGCCGCAGGGTATGCAGGGCGAAGGTCAGGATTACCGCCGCAAACCCGCTCCCGGCGAGCAGGGTGGCAGCAGCAGCCACTGGCTCGGGCAACAGCGGCGCCGCTGCGTGCAGGCACAACAGCGCGAACGCAGCGCCGCCCAGCCAGCGACTCAGCCGGGGTGGGTAGGGCGGGGTGATCTGGAACATGGGCACCACCTGGTAGGCGACGCCGATTACCAGCAGCAGCACCCAGCCGAGCAGGCCGAAGCCGGCATGCGCGGCCCTCACCGCATCGGCGGCGGGCGGCGCCCACCAGCCGGTGCGCAGCAGGGCAAGCGCCACACCGAGCAGGACCGTGATACCCAGACTGATGAGCGCGAGGCGCATGCCATTGACGGTGGCGCTGGCCACGGCACGGGTGAGGCTGATTGCAGCGGCCGCGAGAAACACCGCCACCCCGCTGCCCAGCAGGACGATGCCGGCACCGAATGCAGTCGACCTGGCCGTCAGAAAGCCGCTGATCAGGGCAATGCTGCCCAGCGTGAGCGCAACGTGACTGAGCCAGGCAACCAGGCGTGGGGCGGGCAGCGGTGCGCCCGCCACCACCGGCAGCATCTGCAGCAGCGCGCCCAGCATGGTCATGGCGAGAAAGCCCAGCGTGAGCGCATGGGTGAGGGCGAGCGCCTGCGGCGTCCAGCGCGCGGCCAGCACCTCGGGCGAGAACATAATCAATCCGGCAGCGGTGAGCAGAAACAACGGCGCGGTCAGAAAAAATCGCAGC
Source organism: Hydrogenophilales bacterium RIFOXYD1_FULL_62_11 (assembly GCA_001802655.1). Taxonomy (GTDB): domain Bacteria; phylum Pseudomonadota; class Gammaproteobacteria; order Burkholderiales; family Thiobacillaceae; genus Thiobacillus. The sequence goes on along the minus strand of MGZO01000113.1, from coordinate 22,336 downwards.
GGCAGCGAGAATGGTGGCGCTTGCTCAAACGAGAGGCCTGCTTGCGGATTCATTGCGTTGGCGTGGCTTTGGGTGAAGCGTCGGCCTTGCGGATCAGAATAACGTAGCTGCCATCAGCTTGCATTTGCGTTTCGTGGCCATAGCCGCGTGCGACAAGGATGGGATAGAGCGGAAACGGCTCGCGTGGCAGCAGCAGCCGGATCGACTGCCCGGGGCGCAGCAACGGCAGCGCCTGCATGACTTTTTCCAGCGGCTCTGGCGGTTCCAGATCGCGCGCGTCGATGTGGATTTCGTTGGATATCACGATCGCTACGATGCCAAGGTATCCATGGGCACAGCCTCCATGGAACGGATCAGGCTGTCGCACTCGCTGCCCAGCACCCGGTCGGACATGGGGTAGAGCATGTTTTCCTCTTTCAGGTTGTGCTGCTGCATCAGCATGTTGAGCGTTTCCGACAGGCCGAGATAGTCGTCTTGATTTGTTACGGTCACGGCGTGCGCCATCGCCTGCAGCAGTTCACGCATCTGTTCGTGCTCCATTCGCATGACCTGGGTCGGTCCCATGATGTTGCCAGTGCGGGTTTCGAACGCAGGAAACAGCACAGTTTCCTCCATCGCCAGATGATGGGCCATGGCAGTATGAAAGCGATTGAACAGCGTGCGTGCGCTGTCCCAGTTCTTTTGCGCCACGGCGTCTTCGGCGGAGGCGAACAAATCGTCGCACGCGTGGTGATCGCTGCCCAGAAATTCCACAATCGTGCGCATTGTTTTCTCCTTTGTTTACTTGAGCCAGAGTGTATCAGGACAAGCCAACCTTAAAATCATCTTGATATTTTATCTACATGTTGTATGGTTGGTTGGCGACAAACACAAAATGTAGATAACAGAGGGGATGGAGATGACTGACGTGGGGATGGGTACGGTAGTGTCGATGGCGCCGCGCGAGGTGATCAAGCGCGACGGCCAGCGGGCTGATTTCGATACGGGGAAAATTCGCTCGGCGTTGTTGCGCGCGGGGCAGGCCACAGCTGAATTTGACGAGGCCGAGGCGGATTTGCTGGCCGCCCAGGTGGCGAAGGTGCTGATCCACAGCTTTCGCAATGCGCCTCCCGACATCGAGCGCATCCAGGACGTGGTCGAGCAGAGCCTGATTGCTGCCAACCACCTCGCCACCGCGCGTGCCTACATCGTCTATCGCGAAACGCACAAGAAGCTGCGCCAGGACCGCAAGACCGTGGTCGACGTGGAATCGTCGATCAACGAATACCTGTCGCGCCAGGACTGGCGGGTCAACGCCAACGCCAACCAGGGCTACAGTCTGGGCGGGCTGATTCTCAACGTGTCGGGCAAGGTGGTGGCCAACTACTGGCTCAACCACGTCTATTCGCCCGAACTTGGCGAAGCCCATCGCGAGGGTTCGCTACACGTTCACGACCTCGACATGCTGGCGGGCTACTGCGCGGGCTGGTCGCTGCGCACGCTGCTGCACGAAGGTCTGAACGGCGTGCCGGGCAAGGTCGAGGCGGGGCCGCCCAAGCACATGTCGAGTGCGGTCGGCCAGATCGTCAACTTCCTCGGCACCTTGCAGAACGAATGGGCGGGTGCGCAGGCCTTCTCGTCGTTCGACACCTACATGGCGCCGTTCATCCGCAACGACGCGATGGACTACGAGTCGGTCAAGCAGTGCATCCAGGAACTGATCTACAACCTCAACGTGCCCTCGCGCTGGGGCACGCAGACGCCGTTCACCAACCTCACCTTCGACTGGACCTGCCCGGAGGACCTGCGCGAACAGGTGCCGGTGATCGGCGGCAAGGAAATGCCCTTCACCTACGGCGATCTGCAGGTCGAGATGGACATGATCAACCGCGCCTACATCGAGGTGATGACCACGGGCGATGCCAAGGGCCGCGTGTTCACCTTCCCCATCCCCACCTACAACATGACGCCGGATTTCCCCTGGGAATCGGAAAACGCCACGCTGCTGTTCGAGATGACCGCCAAGTACGGCCTGCCGTACTTCCAGAACTTCATCAATTCGGAGATGAAGCCGAACCATATCCGCTCGATGTGCTGCCGCCTGCAACTCGACCTGCGCGAATTACTCAAACGCGGCAACGGCCTGTTCGGCTCGGCCGAGCAGACCGGCTCGGTGGGCGTAGTGACGGTCAACTGCGCGCGCCTCGGCTATGAGTACAAGGGCGACGAAGCGGGCCTGCTGCGCCGCCTCGACGCGCTGCTCGACATGGCGAAGAACGGCCTCGAGATCAAGCGCAAGGAAATCCAGCGCCTGATGGACAACGGCCTCTTCCCCTACACCAAGCGCTATCTCGGTACCCTGCGCAACCACTTCTCGACCCTTGGCGTCAACGGCGTCAACGAGATGATCCGCAACTTTACGGCTGACGAACACGACCTCACCAGCGAGTGGGGTCACGCTTTCGCGGTGCGCCTGCTCGACCATATCCGCGCCCGCATCACCGGATTCCAGGAAGAAACCGGCCACATGTACAACCTCGAAGCGACACCGGCCGAAGGCACCACCTACCGCTTTGCCAAGGAAGACGCCAAGCGCTACCCGGACATCCTGCAGGCGGGCACTGCGGATGCGCCGTACTACACCAACTCGTCGCAACTGCCGGTGGGCTTTACCGACGATGCCTTCGAGGCGCTGGAGCGGCAGGACGACCTGCAGCGCAAGTACACCGGCGGCACCGTGCTGCACCTCTACATGTCGGAAAACATCTCGTCGGCGGAGGCCTGCAAGAACCTGGTGCGCCGCGCGCTGACGCGTTTCCGCCTGCCTTACATCACGATTACGCCGACTTTTTCGATTTGCCCGAAACACGGTTACCTCGCCGGCGAGCACGAGTTTTGCCCCACCTGTGATGAAGAAGCCCTGTCCCGCAAACGCGCTGTTGCAGCCTAACCCAAGGAGATTGAAATGAACGATATGACTGTTATGACCCAAGCCGCCCCCACCGTTTTGAAGGACGAGGAGCGCACCCGCTGCGAAGTGTGGACCCGCGTGATGGGCTACCACCGCCCGGTAACCAGCTTCAACAAAGGCAAAAAGAGCGAACACCGCGAGCGGCAGTTCTTTGTCGAAAGCCGTTGTTCGGCTTGATCCGCCCGTCATTCCGGGCTGCGACCCGGTATCCGGTCATACGACTGGATGTCGGCCGTTGCCGGCATGACGACAACCGGGTGCGACTCGTGTCGGCTGAAAGACCATGCTGCGAATCGGCGGCCTGACCCCGCTATCCACCACCGACTGGCCCGGCATGCTGGCCGCGGTGGTGTTTTGCCAGGGCTGCCCGTGGCGCTGCGGCTATTGCCACAACCCCGGCCTGATTCCCCCGCGCAACGAACACGAAATTCCCTGGGAAGACGTGCGGGCGTTTTTGCGCCGTCGCCAGGGCTTGCTCGACGGCGTGGTGTTTTCCGGCGGTGAACCCACGCTGCAGGCAGGTTTGGTCGATGCCATGCGCGAGGTGCGTGCGCTCGGCTTCAAGATCGGCCTGCACACCGGCGGCGCCTATCCGCAGCATCTGGCGGCAGTGTTGCCGCTGGTCGACTGGGTGGGCCTCGACGTGAAAGCCGGGTTTGCTGATTACGCCTGCATCACTGGTGTGCCCGGCAGCGGCGAGCGCGCGCTGGCCGGTTTGCAGCAGGTTCTCGAATCCGGCGTGGCGTATGAAGTCCGCACCACCGTGCATCCCACGCTGCTGAACGATGAGGCCGTAACCGACCTTGCCCGCGATCTG
>MGZO01000113.1:5680-18559 GCA_001802655.1 Hydrogenophilales bacterium RIFOXYD1_FULL_62_11 | reverse complement strand
GCGTGAAGCATTATGTGATTCAGGCTTTTCGCAGTCAGGGATGCCAGGACGATTTTCTGAACCAGCATGCGACCCGCACGCAACCCTTGCAGGCAGTCGGCGCGGCAGTCGCGGATCTGTTCGAAGACTTTACGGTGCGCGCTGCGTAGCTCACGCCCGTTCACCAAACCATCGAGTGGGCTGGGAGATCGCCTCCGATCGAAAGGTGTGGCTTGGGAAGCAGGGCGGCAAGACAGGCGATCCGGAAGAGGAGGGGACAAGCCCAATCCGCTGCCGGGTTTCCTCTCTCAGGCCAGCGCGACCGGAATTTCCGCCCAGTGCGTGGTGTAGCGGGGCGAGCGGTTGCCCTGCTGCATGCGCCAGCTGCGATCAATGCCAGCGCCGGCAAGAAAGAGGGTGTCCTGACCCATTTTCCGGTTCAGCTGATCCATCACCGCCATCAGATTGGCCCGCCGGGTGGTGTCGGCAGCATCGAATAGCTGGCCCTGGCGCAGCGTGGCGGACTGGAGATCGCTCAGCAGGATGCCCGCTTTCTGGTACTGGAAGCCCGGGCGGTACAGCTGTCGTAGCAAAAACCCGGCGGCCTTGACCAGGCGCACGGTGTCGTCGGTGGGCTCGGGCAGGCGCATCTGCAAGGCGCCGGAGTATTGGTGCGCATCCGGCTTGAACGGGCTGGTGCGGATGAAAACCTGAATCTCGCCAGCCAGCTGGCCTTCTGCGCGCAGCTTTTCTGCGGCGCGCGCGGTGTAGGCGGTCACCGCTTCCTGCAATTCGGCCAGTTTGGCCACAGGCAGGCCGAAGGAGCGGCTGGTCATGATCTGCTGCTTGGGCGAGGCAACGTCCTCCATATTCAGGCAGGACACACCGCGCAGCTCCTCGACCGTGCGCGCCAGGACAACCGAGAACCGCCCGCCCAGCCAGGCTGGGTCAGCCGCCTGCAGATCGGCCGCGCTGTGGATGCCCAGTTCCCCGAGCTTTTCCGTCAGGCGGCGGCCGATCCCCCAGACTTCGCCAACCGGCATCGCCTGCAATAAGGCCAGTCGCTGGACGGCCGGTAAAGCCGTGTAATCACAGGCACCGGCAAACCCGGGTTGCGTCTTTGCCCAGTGGTTGGCCAGCTTGGCCAGCGTTTTGCTGGGCGCAAAGCCGACGCAGACTGGCAATCCTGTCCATTTAATGACCTTTTCCCTAATGTTGATGCCACGCTCCTGCCAGTTGACGTCATGTTGACTGGAAAAGGCCAGAAAGGACTCGTCGATTGAATAGACCTCCTGTGCTGCGGGGGAAAAGCCCGCCAGGACCGCCATCACCCGGCGGCTCATGTCGGCATACAGCGCGTAATTGGACGACAGGGCAATCAGCCCATGCGGCTTGACCAGATGCTGGCACTGGAACCAGGGCTGAGCCATCTTGATGCCAAGCGCCTTGGCTTCCTGCGAGCGCGCCACCACGCAGCCATCGTTATTGGACAACACCACCAGTGGCTTGCCAGCCAGCCGGGGATTGAAAGCACGCTCGCAGCTGACGTAAAAATTGTTGCAGTCCACCAGGGCAAAGACACGTTTACGCATTGCTGGAACCCCTCAGTTGTGTGGGTGAACGGAATGAATGACGTTGATCACCACCCCCCAAAGGGTCAGTTCCTGTGCGTCTTTCAGCACGATTTTCTCGAAATGGGGGTTGGCCGGAGCCAGACAGAAGCCAGATGGCGTTGCCTCCAGCAGCTTGACCGTGAACTCGTTGTCTACCGCAGCCACCACGATCATGCCGGGCGTGGCTTCGATGGCGCGGTCCACCATCAGGAGGTCGCCGTCCTGGATACCGGCTCCGGTCATCGAGTCGCCCTTGGCGCGCAGGTAATATGTCGCCGCGGGGTGACGCACCAGAAGACTGTTGAGATCCAGGCGGTCTTCCTGATGATCCTCGGCTGGCGACGGGAAGCCGGCCCGCACAGGCGTGGAAAAGAAAGGCAGCGCCATCGGCTGTCCATGATCGTCCAGCGCCCAGGCACCGGGCGGTAATCCTTGGCCAGGCTTGATCGTTGCGAGTTGCGTGACCAGTGGTACCAAACGCTCGGGTAAACGAACGACCCGAGTGGGTTCTCTGGCTGGTCGTCCGGCACCCAGCCGTCGACCGCCGCGTGAAGGGGAAGATGTATCAGACATTTGATTATTGTAACAACAATCAAATGCGTGGTTTAGTTGATTTAACATAATATACATTATGCGAAGTACGCTCAGGAGGTCGGCAAGAATTGCTCACGCCGAATCGCCCCGTTTTTGCTTCCGCATCCGTTCCAGAAAACCGCCCCGGTTTGGGGTGGTAAATCAGGTCGATCTACTGTCCGGTTTTGCCAGCCCGCGCAACGGGTAGAGTAAAGGTATCACTCTAATTTCCGCTCATATTTGAGCAAATTGCACGCTCAAACCGAAACCCGGCATCCCCGCACTTCCTAAGTTTGTGGAACGCCAGTTACAGTCCTACCAAGGTGGCAGCTGGATCTTGTCGCCTCACCGCCTCAAGTATCTGCTTGTCTTGAACCGCGTCTGGGTTATACAGGACGGTCAGGGCATGCGGACTCTTGTGTTTGTCGAAGTTCGCGGCAATCACGCCTGCACAGGTCATTACTTCCTGCTCAACTTTGCCACGGGCTTCTTGCGACAATTCGGGGTGCACGTGAATCAGAACGTCAACGGTATCCATAACAAATCCTCTCAATAATCGCTGGTTTGTATTAATTAAGGCGCCTCCCCCCCGCCTTCCCAAGTGGGCGCGTTTCCCTGCGTGTCTGGCGCGGCCAAGGAAGAAATCAACTTGACTATCAATATAGGCGACGACACGGCCGGGAGACAGTGGGCATGCATGATCTGTGCTGTCGCTTTTGGCCATTGGTCAGTTACGGCTGCCAGTATTCCTGAATTCTTTGCGTGGCCGCACTTTCACGAATATTGCGGGAATACATTTTCAGTTCTGTGGGAAAAATGGTCTTGATATATGAAAACCTACAGCACGCCATCAAGTATTGCCCCGCACGACGTTCGTGCAACAATTCAATGAAAAGCATTGTGCCTATGGCTGAGTTGGATGTTAACGACGCGGTACACGGTCGCTAAAGGGGGCAGCGTTGCGCAAATGGGCTGGATGGCACTCATCACATGGTCGGCATAACGCCCAGCAACGCAAATGCCCCGCGCACGTGGGGTGCAGCCAGCAAACGATCTCGTGAGCCTGTGTTTCTAGTCACCGTGATGATTTCATTGAGGTGAGTTACTGCAACCTTTTGATTCATGAGATAAGCAAAGAATGGCTAAGGATTACAACGCAGATTCGATCAAGGTTCTCAAGGGACTTGAGCCCGTCAGGGCTCGCCCCGGCATGTACACACGGACCGACAGTCCACTTCATGTCATCCAGGAGGTTATCGATAACTCGGCAGACGAAGCTTTAGCGGGGCATGCCACCCAGATCGGTGTGCGCTTGTGTGTGGATGGCTCGGTCAGGGTCAGCGATGATGGACGAGGCATCCCTGTAGACTTCCATCCTCAAGAAAAAGAGCCCACGGTCGTGGTGGTGCTGACCCGTCTGCACGCCGGGGGCAAGTTCGACAAAACGTCCGGCGAAGGGGCTTACGCGTTCTCCGGTGGTCTGCACGGGGTGGGCGTCTCGGTGACCAATGCCCTCTCCACCCGTCTGGCCGTGACGGTGAAACGAGACGGCCAGATCTACGAAGTTGTGTTTGCGGATGGAGGAAGGGTCACGAAGAAGCTCGCTGTCATCGGCAAGTGCGCCAAGAAAGAGTCGGGCACAACGATTCATGTCTGGCCCGACCCGGTCTTCTTCGACTCGCCCAAAATCCCCGAGCGTGAACTCGCTCGTCTGCTGCGCGCCAAGGCCGTACTGCTGCCCGGCGTCACCTTCCGGCTGGAGATCGAACATGGCGACGCTATGGAAGAGCACATCTATTGCTACCAAGGCGGGCTGGTCGACTACCTGTCCGAACAGGTTCCCCCTGACGAAGCCTTGGTTCCTGTATTCGCTGGCGAGGCCTACGCGGACGGATCCGATGGGTTTGCCAAAGGCGAAGGCGCGGCTTGGGCGGTGACCTGGGCGGAATCCGGCAGTTTCTCTGAATCCTACGTCAACCTCATTCCGACCCTGCAGGGCGGCACCCATGAGGCCGGTCTGCGCGCCGGCGTCTTCGATGCGGTGAAGTCATTTGCAGAACATCACGCGCTGCTTCCGCGCGGTGTGCAGTTGCGTCAGGAAGATGTCACGGGGCGCATGTCCTTCGTTCTCTCCACCCGACTGCTTGACCCCCAGTTCCAGGGGCAGGTGAAGGAAAAGCTCAACTCACGCGAGGCGGTGAAGCTCGTTTCGACGATGAGTCGCGATCCCTTCGAAGTCTGGCTCAATGGCCACGTGGAGTATGGCAAGGCCATCGCCGAGATGGCAGCCAAGGCAGCAGCGAACCGTCTCAAATCCGCCCAGAAAACCGAGAAGCGGAAAACCTCCGGGGTCGCCGTGCTGCCCGGCAAGCTTTCGGACGCCGCAACGGACGACCCGGTTATTCGTGAAATATTCCTCGTCGAGGGGGATTCCGCCGGCGGCAGTGCGAAGCAGGCGCGGGACCGCGAAACCCAGGCCATCCTGCCTTTGCGGGGCAAGGTAATGAACTCATGGGAAACCGACCCCAACGCGCTCTACGCCAACAAGGAAATCCACGACATCGCGGTCGCGCTCGGGGTGGAGCGGCATCGCTTGGGCGACCATCCGGACCTCACCGGCCTGCGCTACCACAAGGTCGTGATCATGACCGATGCCGACGTTGACGGGGCGCACATTTCCACCCTGCTGCTGACCCTCTTCTTCCGTCACTTTCCGAAGCTGGTCGAACAGGGGCACATCTATGTGGCACAGCCGCCCCTCTACCGGGTGGACGCACCGGCCAAGGGCAAGAAACCCGCCCGACGCCAATACGCCCTCGATGACGGCGAGCTGACGGCCATCAAGGATCGTCTGGCTTTGGACGGAATCAAGCCTGAGGCTATTGAGGTCGGTCGCTTCAAGGGCTTGGGCGAGATGAATCCGTCCCAGCTTCGCGAACCCGCCATGGACCCGGCCACCCGGCGCGTCCTTCCCGTGCTCGCCACCCCCGACGAAATGCACGAGGCGCTGAAGCTGTTCGACATGCTGATGGGCAAGAGCGCCGCCGCCGATCGGCGCGACTGGATGGAAGCGAAGGGCAATCTGGTGGAGGCTGACGTATGACCAAGGCGGTTGAAACCCACACCCTGGACCTCTTCGGGAATCCGGACGAAACGTCTTCCCGGTCCACGCCACCTCCCCCGCCGTCTTCCGGTGACGGCGGTTTGAGTGGCGAAGACGGGCTTCCACTGGGCATTTATGCCGAACGCTGCTACCTCGCATACGCGATGAGCGTGGTGAAGGGCCGTGCGCTGCCCTACGTCGAGGACGGCATGAAGCCCGTTCAGCGCCGCATCCTCTACTCCATGCGTGAGATGGGTCTGACGTCCAGTACCAAGCACGTCAAGTCTGCCCGTGTGGTGGGCGATGTGATCGGCAAGCTCCATCCTCACGGAGACCAGTCCGTCTATGACGCCATGGTCCGCATGGCCCAGGGCTTCACCCTGCGCTATCCGCTGATCGACGGCCAGGGCAACTTCGGGTCGCGCGATGGCGACGGCGCGGCAGCGATGCGCTACACGGAAAGCCGCCTCACGCCGGTCGCTGAACTGCTCCTGTCGGAGATCGACATGGGGACAGTGAACTTCGTGCCCAACTACGACGGCGCCTTCAAGGAACCCGCCCTGCTTCCGGCCCGGCTGCCCATGCTCCTGGCCAACGGGGCGTCCGGCATCGCCGTCGGCATGGCCACCGAGATTCCCTCCCACAACCTGCGCGAACTGGGTTCCGCGGCCATCGCCATCCTGAAAAAACCCGAGATCAGCCTCGACGGCATTCTTGCTCATGTGCCCGGCCCCGATTTCCCCGGCGGGGGGCGGATCATCACCTCTTCCGCAGATCTTCGCGCGGTATATGAGTCGGGTCGAGGCAGTGTGCGCGTTCGTGCGCAATGGACGGTGGAGCAGCTTGCACGAGGCCAATGGCGAATCGTTGTCACCGAACTGCCGCCTGGCGTTTCCACGGCCCAGGCGTTGACCCAGATCGAGGCGCTGGCCAACCCGCAACCCAAGACCGGCAAGAAGGAACTGTCGCCGGAACAGAAGAACCTCAAGCAGGCGATCCTAGCCCTGCTGGACAGCACACGCGACGAATCAGACGAGAAAAATCCGGTTCGCCTGGTCCTGGAACCCAACTCACGGAACCACGATCCCGAGACCTTCATGCGTTTCTTCCTGGCCCAGACCGGTCTGGAAACCAATGTGCCGGTCAACCTCACGGTGATCGGCCGGGATGGTCGTCCCGGCCAGAAGGGTCTGGTAGCGTTGATCGCCGAATGGGCCGGTTTCCGCGTCGACACGGTGCGCCGCCGCAGCCAGCATCGGCTCGAAGTCGTGAACCGGCGCGTCCACATCCTGGAAGGACGACTGACCATCCTCCTGAACATCGACGAGGTGATCCGGGTCATTCGCGAGTCGGACGATCCGAAGTCCGACCTGATGGCCGCTTTTGACCTCACCGAGGTGCAGGCCGATGACATCCTGGACATTCGCCTGCGTCAGCTAGCCCGGCTTGAATCCATCAAGATCGAGAAGGAATTGAAGGAATTGCTGGGCGAACGCGACGAACTCAACCGCATCCTGGGCGACGGCAAAGCCCTGACGTCTCTTGTCATCGACGAGATCCGCGCTGACATGAAGAAATACGGCGATGACCGCCGCACCCGCATCGAGGCGGCGCAGTCGGTTACCGCCTCAACGACGAGCGAAGAGTCCATGGTGGACGAACCGGTGACCGTCATCGTGTCACTGAATGGCTGGCTTCGCACCCGGCAAGGCCATGGTGTCGACCGGGCGTCCATCCAGTACAAGGCGGGCGATGGAGAAATGGCGGTCATCGAAACCCGGACGGTGAATCCGCTCATCCTCATGGACAGTAGCGGCCGCACGTATACGCTTCGCAGCTCCGACTTGCCCTCCGGTCGCGGCGATGGGGTTCCATTCACCAGTCTCGTTGATCTGGCCAAGGGTGCGAAGCTGATTCATGCCCTGTCGGCGCCTCCAGAATCCCGCTGGCTGGTATCCACCACGATGGGCTACGGATTCATTGCCAAGTGTGCCGACATGGTGTCCCGGCAACGGGCTGGCAAGGCGTTCATGACGGTCGAGGACGGCCAAACTCCCCTGCCTCCGGCCCCTGCAACGGGCGACTGGGTGGCTGTTGCGGCAAGCAACGGCAAGGCCCTGGTGTTTCCCATCGAAGAAGTAAAGGAAGGCACTGGCGGCAAGGGCGTGCAGCTGATCAAGCTCGACGCGGGTGAAAGGATGATGGCACTGACCGTATTCGACGGCCAGACCCTGATGGTGGAAGGCGCCGGAAAGGGCAAACGCAGCGGCAGGCTGAAACTTTCGGGCGAGAACCTGGCGCGCTACCGGACCCACCGAGCGAAGAAAGGCAGCCTCCTCGAAAAAGGGATGGTGGCAAGCAGGCTCTGGACAGATTGATCCTGCCTGTCCTGTCTCTCATTGGTGCCATTGAGCAGCGTCGACCGGTTGAATCCGCCCGCAGTTTGCCGACGTTTAGGGAGTACGCCGCCGAATGACCGCTTTCGTCACCAGCGAAGGACGGCAGGCGACCCTAAGCAGAAGCTGGCCGGTCTAGAAAGCGCCTGCGCGTTTTTTTTTGTGCAGATCGCCTCGAACAAAGGGGTGGGTTGCGCTCGCTTCATATCATCCTGCCTCCTTTACTAACAGGAGAATGGCAGCCGCTGTTGCATTAATTGCATATTCCGCTTTGGCTTCAGTTGCCAACTCTTGAGCTAGCTGCCTTGGCTCCATGGTCATCTGGTCCATTAACCGCCGACCGGCCTCGGAATTGAGCAGGGCCTCGGTTTCTTTTAGTGTATTTACACCGGCGACAACAGCCATACCGACTTGCTTGCTCAGTGCGCCAAATAGAAGCGAAAGCGTAAATAGAACAACCGACGCCTTAATGCCATCGAGTGAGGATATCTTTGCTACGGAATCCAGGTTGCTTACTACCACGGCCACGATTGCAGCGACGCCTCCAATAATCCAGGTCGCGGACCTCTCGAGTGCTTCGCCAACCTCGATGGTGCTGCGCCAGATGAACTTCTTGAACTCGTGCTCGGCGCGAATGACAGTATCTTCGTCCCTCATTTATTACCGCCGCCATCGGCCTGGCGATCAACCTGCTGGTGGCCTGGAATCCCTGCATGAAATCGTGCCGCAGCAGCAAGCTGAGCTGGCATTCGCTCGGTGCCGAGACCATCGAGCTTATCCACCAGAACGTGCACGTCGACGCCGTGCGTGACGACCTCAATCCCTTGGTGCTGGATGTCGATTTGCTGGAAGCGGTTCTCTCTAACCCTGAGCCATCGAAAATGCTTAAATAATGGGTCCGGTTAGACGAGGGAGGTTCAGGGTGACCTATTTAACCCCTGCTTTAATCCCGGAGATACAAGGGTATGTCTTCATCCTTCAACCACTGTATATTCACCTCGAGTTGTTCGCTGATCAGTTTACGTCCGAGGGTAAAATCCGCAGGGCGATTGATGGCTTCCAGTGCCTGCAATCGATCGCCCTGCACATGCAGCATGGTGAAACTGCCGCTAGCGGGATCACCGCGCAGTATGCTGGTGTGGTTCGGCTGCACGATGCCTGCGATCTGCAATCGGGTATCGAACTGGTCGGACCAGAACCAGGGCACTTCGCTGCGCAGCGGTGCTTTGTTCATGATGTGGGCGACGATCATGCGCGCCTGGGCGGTGGCATTCTGTACCGATTCCAGGCGCAACGATGTCTGCAACAGCGCGTGAGTCTGTCGCGCGCAATCGCCGGCTGCATAGATGTGTGGATCACTGCTGCGACACTGTGCGTCGACTAGGATGCCGTCGTCACATTGCAGGCCCGCGGCCTGCGCCAGTTCCATATTTGCTACGGCACCGACACCGATCACCACCACGTCGGCGGGCCAACAACGACCATCCCCGGCACACACAGCCGTCACCTGTTGCCCGCCCTGCAACTCGACCAGGTTAACATCGCACACGATGTTCACGCCGGCCGCCTCATGCATGGCGCGATAATGCTCCGACACCTGCGGCGACGCGCTGCGTTCCATCACTCTACCTGCGCGTTCCAGCACGGTCACATGCCGCCCCTGTGTTACACAGGATGCGGCCAGTTCCAGGCCCACGTAACCGGCGCCGATAATCACTAACCGACCCTGCTCAGGCAAAGCGCCTGCAATCGCCCGCGCATCGTCGATGTTGCGCAATGAAAATACACGATTTAATTCGGCACTCTTGATAGGCAGGACACGGGGCCTGGAACCAGTGCACAACACCAGCGAGCGATAATTCAATTGTTCGCCCTCGTCCAGTTGCACACTGCGCGCATGCGCCTGAATAGCATGCACCCGGCGGCCTTTTATCAATTGAATATGTTTCTGTGCGTAATAGGCCTCCGGTTTGATCAGCAACTCATCAACACCGACATCGCCATTCACGAAACCCTTGGACAAAGGCGGCCGTTGATATGGCGCATAGGGTTCTTCGCCGATCAGGGTGATCGGCCCGTCGTAACCGGCCTGGGCCAGACCGGTGGCAAGGGTTGCGCCGGCCTGGCCTGCGCCGACAATCACTACACCTGCGTCACACATATCAGACAACCGGTTTCTTGTAGGCAACCAGATCGATTTCCATCAGCGCATCCCGTCCCAGTTCCGCTACACCGAAGGTGGTTCGACCGGGCAGGTATTCATTTTTGAAATGACCGAGGATGATCTCGTTCATCGCTTTGAAGTCGCGTTTGAAATGAGTCATGTAAATGCGCAGGAACATCACATTATCAAAGGTATAACCGGCGTGCTCGAGAATCAGTTGCAGGTTCTCGAACACCAGTCGGGTCTGCGGCTGTATATCGTCCGGTAACGGCGCTGTCGGATCTTTCGGGTCGGTAGGCAACTGGCCGGTTACGTATAACCAGCCGTCCGCTTCTACCGCGTGATGATAGGGCGACGCCGGTGGCGCCGCGGCATCTACAAAATGATGTTTAATACCGTCCAAAATCAGCTCCCGTAAAATTTACAACACGTCGACACCTGAAAATGCGTGTTCGCCTTAGATGAATTGCGATTCGGGCATCTGCAATACCAGGCCGTCCAGTTCCGGCACCAGTCGAATCTGGCAGGCCAGCCGACTGTTGTCGGCCAGGTCGGAACGATCCGCCAGCAACGCGGCTTCCATGGGCGAAACTTCGCCCACCTGCAGTTGCCAGCCCGGGTCGACGAACACATGACAGGTGGCGCAATTGCAGTTGCCGCCGCAATCGCCTTCAATGCCGTCGATGCCCTCATTGATTGCAGCTTCCATTGCCGACATGCCTTCGTCCGCATCGACCGTATATGGCGTGCCGTCGAATGCCAGAAAAGTAATTTTCATGTATATCTCCTGTCTACTTACCAGTCATGTAGTTAACAGTTGTTTGCGTAATAAAATTGATCGATATCGCTTCAACCGCCCCGGGTATAGCCCATCACCCGAGCCAGTTCGGTTTCGGTGAACTCGTCGTAAGCCACTTCTTTTTCCAGGTGCGCTTCCAGGCGTTTACGAATCGCCGCCAGTGAACCTTCATCCAGACGTCGCGGGCGCGGCACGTCGATGTCGATGACTTCGCTGATGGTGCCCGGCGAACCGGAAAACAGCACCAGGCGATCCGCCAGATAAAGTGCTTCATCCAGATCGTGAGTCACCATGATCACGGTGGCGTCGGTGGCCTGCCAGGTCATCAGCAGATAGCTCTGCATGATGCGCCGGGTCTGGTGATCCAGTGCGGCGAAAGGTTCATCCATCAACAGCAAGACCGGTTGCAATGCAAATGAACGCACCAGTGCAACCCGTTGTTTCATGCCGCCGCTGAGTTCGTCCGGCACCTTGTCGGCGTAATCACCGAGACCTACGTTGGCCAGCAATTCCATTGCACGTCGACGTGCTTCCTTGCGCGGCATGCCGCGATTACGAAATGCAAACGCTACGTTGTCGCAGGCAGTCAACCAAGGAAACAGGTTGTAATACTGAAACAACAGCGCCACCTCCGGTGTCGGTCCTGCTACTTCACGACCGCCGACGAACACATAGCCGTCACTCGGTTCATCGAGCCCCGCGGCGAGTCCCAGCAAGGTACTCTTGCCGCAACCGCTGGGACCGATGATCACAGTGAAAGAACCGCCGGGTACCTTGAGCGACACATCCTGCGTTGCCTGTTTTTCGCCAAAACGCTTGCTGACGTTTTCGAACACCACTTCGGTGGGCAGGCGTTTTTTTCTGTTCATCTCATTCATTGGCGATACTCCCACCACAACAGGCGACGCTGGATCAGCAACAGCAATCGATCGATAACGAAACCCAGCACGCCGATGGTGATGATGCCTACCATCACCAGCTTCATGTTGTACATCTGCTGACCGAGGATGATCAGATAGCCTAGGCCGGAATTGATGCCAGCCATTTCACCGGCCAGCACCGCCATCCAGGCTGCGAAGAAACTCATGCGCGCCATGACCATTAAATTGGGTGCGGCGGCAGGGATGATTACCCGAGTCCACATCTGCCCGCCGCTCGTACCCAGACTGCGACCCACTTTCAGCATTTCTTCCGGCACGCCATCGAAGGCGGCGACGGCAGATACCGTCATTGATCCGAAGATGGCCATGAACACCACGAACACCGCCGCCGGCGAACCGATGCCGACCAGTGCAATGGCAAACGGAATCCACGCCACCGGCGAGACTGGTGCCAGGGTTTGCACAATGGGATAACACAAATGGCGCAGCGGTTTGTAACGCACGATCAATGCGCCTAGCATCATGGCGGCAAAAATACCCAGCAGATAACCTATGCCTACTCTGCTCAGGGTATCGACAATCGCGCCGAGAAACGTCGTGCGTTGCGAGCCGATACCTGCCGGCGCAGGCCCCTGTAATAAATAGGGAATGGTTTGACTGGGTGGCGGAAGAATGCGCGGGTTGAGCACTTCGGTATACGCGCCCAGTTCCCACACCGCCGCGATCAATACCCATGCAAACAACAACCAGGCCGCCTCGCGCCAGGCCACACCCATGCGGCCGCGCGGTTTTGCCGTTGCGCGTGGCGGCCGGGCCGGCGTGGTTTGCGTTATCGCTTCCGCATTGTGGCGCACATTCTGTGCCGCATCATCCAGTTGTAATTCACTGGGGGTCAGTGATTGTTCGAACAGTTTGTGTCCGGGTCCGCTGGCATTCATACGCAGTTCTCCAGTTGCGCCGGGCGCGTGGTGTTCAGTTGTTCACAGGCCTGGGTGAAACAGGCCAGCGGTGCGCTCACCACACCGATGCCGATCCAGCCGGTGATACCGTCGCGATGCGCGACGCCGGTATGGATGCGCACACCCTCGTCCGCAGCAGCGACACGTTGCGCATCGAGCCCCATTCCCAGCCCCTCGTCGCCGGCCAGCGCCGGGCGTAACAATGGGTGCGTGGATAAAAAATAACTGCGCTGCAATTCACCTGCGTTCACGGCGGCAGACCAAGGTGTGTTGAGCGTCTCGGCGATTTGCGGTGAACAATGCGCCGCCGTACCGCCCACACCGAAGGCTTCCATAATCGCGCTATCGCCCAGATCCGGTTGCGCATCTTCGATACAGAACGGCGGATAAAAACCGCCGTCTGGAATGCCAG
>MGZO01000113.1:0-5672 GCA_001802655.1 Hydrogenophilales bacterium RIFOXYD1_FULL_62_11 | reverse complement strand
TGGAATGCTGTACACCACGCGCACGATCCAGACTCAGCTTGGCGGAGGCCATGGCGTAGTTGAGAAAATGTTGCGAATTGTCCAGCAGCCAGCTGCGTATCGCTGCGTCCAGATTGGGCAGGGACTTAATGAATGCATACATACCGCCGATGTTGCGTTGATGCACGTCGTCACCCAGGCGCACGCCTTCCGCCACCAACGGCAACACCGGCAGACCCGAGGCCGGCAACTCGGCAGCGATGGCTGGCGCGACCCGGCGCTCGACAAACATCAGATGTTCCGCAACCTGTTCGTCGTAGACACCGAAACGCAATGCCCGGCGCCCGCCTTCTGCAAACGTGGCGTAGGTCACGCCATCGCCTTTGCGATTTTCCACTCGCATCAAAGGTTGCGAAGGTCGCACCACGCCCGCCATCGGCGACACCGTGCCCAGCGAATGATTGCAACGCAAACGGATCTCACGTTGTTCGATCAGCCTGCGCGCCTGGTGAATATTGTTCGCCCAGCCTTCGATGATCGCCGCGCCAGCCAGCGCATTGAGCACGGTGGGCGGCAGTGTTTCATCATCGGCAAACGGCGGACCGGCATGACCCAGTTCACCTTCGCTCAAACCCAGCGCCGAGTGCGCCGGTTCGATGCCGGTCAGCACCGGTTCGCAGGCGGCGATACGCTCCAGCGCACAACGATTGGCGTCGTTAGTCGATATGTTACGGCTCATAATGATCCTCAGGCCGACGCCACCCGTGGCACGTCGGCCTCGGTTTCGAATGGCGCCAGCACCGCATCCACACTCTCGCCCATGACGGCGGCCAGGAAGGGTGCACGTGGAATCACGTCGTCCCAGGGACTGGAGGTTCGACACCACACATCCAGCAGTTTGCGTGCTAGAACCGGATCGGCAATTGCCGCATCGATTACCTTACGCATGCCTTCATCAGTGGGCACTTCGCCGAGGTGTTTGCAGAAAGCATAAAGCTCGCGCGACACCGTCTCGCGCCACTTCGGATAGTCGTTGCGATAATTGTTTTGCACAATCATCGGCGCCACTGCTTCACTGGCATGCAGTGCGTCACCGATACCCTGCGCCCCGGCGGGATGTTTGAAATGCGAGGCGTCACCAACCAGTAGCCAGCCGGGTCCAGCCGAGTCGCGGTAATAACCGTCCAGCTTCGGCGTGCCCATGACGCGCGATACTTTCTCCGCGTTTTCCAGTCGAGACCACAACGCAGGCATGGATTTCAATCGCGCCATGTAAAACGCTTCCATATCTTTTATGTTGGCGCGCTCGCTCACCGGCCCGTTCATGGTGATCACGTGATAACCATTGTCGGCAGGAAAATGCGCATGGATCCACGGCGGTTCGAAAAAGAAATCCTGGGTGTTGCGCGTGTCCGCGCCTTTCCAGTAAGCGAAGTACAACATGGTGTCGGTGGGCATGATCTTGCGTTTTTTCGCACCCACCAGTTGCGCCACGGTGGAATTCACGCCATCGGCACCGGCTACCAGGCCGGCTTCGAACCGGATGAGCTGATCATCTTTTTTGGCGATGAAACCGCTCACCGGATCGTTTTCGGTACCTTTGCCCAGCAGTTCGGTGACGCTCCAGCCTTCATAAATATCTGCGCCTTCTGCGCGCGCTTTATCCACCATGATTTTATCCAGGGTGATGCGGCGCACACAGATTGCCCAGTCGCGACCGTCCACCGATGTGTGCGGTGCGACGAACATGCGGTTCTGGTGAATCCACGAGGTGTATAGCGGTGGCGGTCCGTTATCCAGGATCGCATCCAGAACCCCGAGACGCTCGAAGCGACTCAGGGTGTTGGGATACACCACGTGGGTGGACATGATGTCCGAAGGAAAAGTCGCACGATCCACCACAGCGACCCGTTGACCGAGTCGTTGCAGTTCAATCGCCAGCGATGCACCAGCGGCACGCGCACCGACGATCACCGTATCGTATCGTTTTACTTCACTCATAGTGACTCCCGGTACGGTCTGCCATTAAACATCAGCTGGCTGATAGCGGAGGTTGAGCACATCGTCGGCAATGTTGTTCTTGAAGTAACCGAGTTCGATCAGATACTTCACACCTTTACGAATACCGGAAACACCCGCCGCATTGAGCAAAGGATCCGGTGACTGACGCTTCAGTGCAATCGCAAGAATTTCGCGAGGCGCACCGTACAACGGTTGCAGATCATCGAGCGCGGCATCGAAATCGCTGTAGAAGGATTTTGCCGCTTCGCGCAGCACCGCCATGTATTGAGTGGCCATTGCACTGTTTTTTTTCAGGAAGCCATCGGTAGAGGTGATCACGCAATCCGGCGCCTCCGGTCCCCATACATCGTTGCTGTTGGCGAGATAAATACCGCCTGCTTCTTTCACCACCATTTCCGCATAAGGTTGCGCGAGCGTGCACACATCCACCGAACCGTTGATCAGTGCTTCACCCATGCCGACCATGCTGGGGAAGAAGGTCATTTCGTAATCTTTATAAGACACACCGTTCTGCGACATCACGCCATAGCCAACCAGTTCCAGCGTGTCGAGACGCAATGTACCGACGCGCAGTTTCTTACCGGCCTTGCCGATGAATTCTTTGACGTTTGTGACACTGCCCTTGCGCGCCACCAGTTCGATACCGGCGAGACCGGAACCGCCAATGATGCGCAGGTCCTTGCTGCCTTCTGCATACGCCGCCATGGTTGTCGTCCAGGGGTTGTGCATCATGTGCAGTTCACCAGCGATCAGTGCACGGATGTTATCCGCCGGCCCGTTGAACTGAATCAGGTCGACCTTGAGCCCGGCTTTGGCGAACATGCCGCGTTTTTTCGCCAGCAATAAATGGGACACACAGCCGGCGGGCAAATGACCCACCTTGAGCAACTTGCTCGAAGCCGCCGCTTCCGCACGGCTGGCGGCGGCCAGCATGGTGGCGGCCACCGGCGTCATTGCCAGGGCTGAACAACATGAACAGCCAGTACGTAGAAAATCCCGACGCCCGTGATCATGGCTATCGTCGGTTTTACTGAATACGACATCGTGAGATCGAAACCAGTTAAGCAAGTCGCGTTTCATGGGTGGAGGCTCCTAAATCAATACAAGTAATTAAACAGACCGCCCGCACTTGGCTGTCCATGTTGAACGATGGCGTAGACCAATCGGTCTACCTAACGAAAAGCAAGACCCGTACCAGAAAACACACCTAAGGATAGGCATTTGAATTACTGGGAAAAAGTCCAGGACACGGGGGAAACAGAAAATGGTAGGGAAAGCGACTGTGCACAACCAGGGCGCATTTGTGCGGATTTATGCACCATCATGTAATACGGTTTTCGGCTTTCTGTTCTTGCCCGGGATAAATCGCTAAACTTGCATCAGGCATTGACTGAACGGCAGGGAATCTGGTTTGAAAAACGCATGCTACGGACGCGCCTCTATAGACATGAACAGCAGCGCATCGGAACGCCTGTTGTCCGTGGCCAATGAACTGTTCTGTCGCGAAGGGATTCATGCCACCGGCATTAAAAGAGTGCTAGATGAATCCGGCGTCGCACGACGCACGCTCTATGAACACTTCGGCTCCAAGGAAAATCTGGTGCGCGCGGTACTGGAACGGGAGAGCACCCTGTGGCTCACCTGGTTTCGCGATTTTATATATACCTCCGCCGATTCACCCCGCGATCGACTGCTATGCATTTTCGATGCACTCAAGGTGTGGTTCGAAGATGAATCATTTTTCGGTTGCGCCTTCATCAACCTGGTGATGGAAAGTCACAAGCATGACGACTCGCTACGGGAACTCGCCCTGCAACACCGGGAAAACACCAATAGCTTCATCCGCGAACTGGCCGCCGACGCCAGCGATCCACGCCTGCTCGCGGAACAACTCGGCATACTTGCCGACGGCGCCATCGTCGGCGCGGTCACCCTGCTGTCTTCGGAACCGGCGACACAGGCGAAAATGGCCGCCCAGGTTCTGGTAGACGCGGCAATGACAAAGCGTTGATCGCAGTTTGTACTGTCGGATCGGCGCGGCGCACCCGCCGCACCCACAATCAGGCATTCAAGGCACACGTGGCGCTGAAGTTGTCGTCCTCCAGCAGGCTGCCGCGGGCACCGTTCAATTCTCGGTCGGCGCCGTCTCCCGATCCTTGGCCCGCTCCCGCCATCGCCGCAACCTCGTTCTGACGTCCCACCTGCGCCGCTTCCAGCGCGATGCGCACCGTATTAGCCAATTCGACAATCAGTCCAGCATGTTCGAGCGCGATATCCATCAGGGCATCTTCGTGGGAGCGCATCTGAGACGCCTGTTCGGTGCGGACCTCGTCCGCCACCAGCGAGGCTGGTCGACCCTGCGTCAGCCCTTCGAGTGTCTGCTTGAGGTTGAAGCGCAGAAACGGCACCGCGCCACTTTCACTCAACAGATCATCCAGACGGTCACCCGGCCTGAGTTGCCCGCCGTAGGCAAAACTCGTGGCATCAAAAATCAGTTGCTCGCCGCCGGCCTTGAGCCAGGCTCATGTGACCAATGTTGCCGTCGGCCGCCCACTTCAGCAGGTCGATGGCGGCCTTGCGCGGGACGAACAGTCGCAGGCGCTTGCGCGCGCGGTTCCAATCGATGAGAAACACCAGCCGCGAGCCGAGATGGCCGAGATAGTCGCGCAACTGGGCGTTGCTGCGCGCCTTGTAGCTGCCGATACAGAGGTGGTAAACACCGTCTTCCGTGCCCGAGTCCTTGCGCGAGCGCGTGTCCTGCCACCGAACCTCGTAGCCTTCGAACAGGCTCTGGAAAAACAGCAGGCGCGGCAGGGTGAAATTGAGCGATACCTCGCTGCTTGCAGCTGTCCGTCGACTTGATGCAATCAAGACAGGGCGACCTGCCAAAGGTTCTAAATAGACGCCGTGCATTCTTTCAATTCAACCACTCGCTGATGCGAGTGGTTGAAGATCGATGCGGGCAATTTTTAGCCAAGGGCCTTCATGGCTGTCGGAAATCTCGAACCCGCATGCCTTGACGAACTTGAGCATGTCGAGATTACTTCCCAGGACGCGGCCGTACATTTTTTGCAGGCCCTGGTTTTTTGCGCAACTGAGCAGGGCATTCATCAGTTGATGCCCGATGCCGTGGTGATTCCATTTGTCCGCCACCACGACGACGAACTCGCAGCTTGATCGGTCTGGCTGGATCACATATCGCGCGGACCCAACCACGGTCTCCCCAGCGTCCCCGGGTGTCACGACGATGAGGTGCAACCCCTGCTCCGGATCAAGCCGGCATACCCGCAGGGCATCGTCCAGCCCTGGATCATAGTCACCCTGTCCGAAACGGAAGTAGCGCGCTGTAACAGACAGGCCCTTGACGAAAGCAATCAATCTTTGGGTGTCCGATTCATTTAGCTGACGCAATATCAGCACGGCTTCGTCGTCGGCTTTCCAGACTTTCAGGGAGTCCATTAGGTCTTTACCCATCCATGCTTTTTGAATAGGTGGTTTGCCACCAGCTTATCGAATAATGATGACTCTTAGAGTCACGCGGCCGCTATCG
The DNA here is from genome assembly GCA_001802655.1 of Hydrogenophilales bacterium RIFOXYD1_FULL_62_11. Lineage (GTDB taxonomy): Bacteria > Pseudomonadota > Gammaproteobacteria > Burkholderiales > Thiobacillaceae > Thiobacillus. The sequence goes on along the minus strand of MGZO01000113.1, from coordinate 121 downwards.
TGCCTTACCGTTGAGAAACTCAGAAATCTGCCGTTTGGCGAGATTTCCCGCCTATGTCCGGCAAAGATCTCACAGTTTCGGAATGTGCAATGTCCTGCTGATCATTAACGAACCGGAAACC
>MGZO01000112.1:4594-5195 GCA_001802655.1 Hydrogenophilales bacterium RIFOXYD1_FULL_62_11 | reverse complement strand
CTTCGGGTCTTCCTTCTTGTTGAGCTTGGGCGCGCAGCGGTCCATGCCGGCACGTTCCAGACGGGCCATCACCTGGTCCATCTGTTCGGCCAGGTTGTCCATGGCTTGCTGGGGCGTTTTCTCGGCGGTCACGGCCTGGGCCACGTTCTGCCACCAGAGCTGGGCCAGCTTGGGGTAGTCGGGCACGTTGGTGCCGGTGGGCGTCCAGGCCACGCGCGCCGGGCTGCGGTAAAACTCGACCAGGCCACCGAGCTTGGGCGCCATGTCGGTCATGGCCTTGCTCTGGATGTCGCTCTCGCGAATGGGCGTCAGGCCGACGATGGTCTTCTTGAGCGAGGTGGTCTTGGCTGTCACGAACTGCGCGTAGAGCCAGGCGGCGGCGGTCTTGTTCTCGTCGTGCTTCTCGAAGAAGGTCCACGAGCCCACGTCCTGGTAGCCGTTCTGCATGCCCTGCTTCCAGTACGGGCCGTTCGGGCCGGGGGCCATGCGCCACTTCGGCGTGCCGTCGGCGTTCACGACCGGCAGACCCTTCTTGGTCATGTCGGCGGTGAAGGCGGTGTACCAGAAGATCTGCTGGGCGATCTGGCCCTGGGCCGGCACG
>MGZO01000112.1:0-4548 GCA_001802655.1 Hydrogenophilales bacterium RIFOXYD1_FULL_62_11 | reverse complement strand
ACTTCTTCATCCAGTCGACGTACTTGGTCAGCGCGTAAACGGCGGCCGGCGAGTTGGTGGCACCACCGCGCGAGACGCTCGCACCCAGCGGCGTGCAGCCGTCGGCCGAGGCGCGGATGCCCCATTCGTCGACCGGCTTGCCGGTGGGGATGCCGATGTCGGCGGTGCCGGCCATCGACAGCCAGGCGTCCGTGAAGCGCCAGCCCAGCGACGGGTCCTTCTTGCCGTAGTCCATGTGACCATAGATGGGCTTGCCGTCGATGGTCTTCACGTCTTCGCTGAAGAAGGCTGCGATGTCTTCGTAGGCCGACCAGTTGAGCGGCACGCCCAGGTCGTAGCCGTACTTGGCCTTGAACTTGTCCTTCAGGTCCTGGCGCGCAAACAGGTCGGCACGGAACCAGTACAGGTTGGCGAACTGCTGGTCGGGCAGCTGGTAGAGCTTCTTGTCGGGGCCGGTGGTGAAGCTGGTGCCGATGAAGTCCTTGATATCCAGACCGGGGTTCGTGTATTCCTTGCCCTTGCCCGACATGTAGTCGGTCAGGTTCATGATCTTGCCGTAGCGGTAGTGCGTACCGATCAGGTCGGAGTCGGAGATCCAGCCGTCGTAGATCGACTTGCCTGACTGCATGGAGGTCTGCAGTTTTTCAACCACGTCGCCTTCCTGGATCAGGTCGTGCTTGACCGTGATGCCGGTGATTTCGGTGAAGGCCTTGGCGAGCGTCTTCGACTCGTACTCGTGCGTGGTGATGGTCTCGGACACCACCGAGATTTCGTTCACACCCTTGGCCTTGAGTTTGGCGGCGGCGTCGATGAACCACTTCATCTCGGCGGCCTGCTGGTCCTTGCTCAGGGTGGAGGGCTGGAACTCGCTGTCGATCCACTTTTTGGCCGCGGCCGCATCGGCCCAGGCCAGATTGCATCCCAGGGCCGCGATGGCCGCAACGGCCAGTGCGGTATGACGAAATTTCATGTTGTCTCCTCTAGCAATGTGCTTCCCCGGTGTTGACGCTGAAGGCTCGGCCCCGGGGAAGCAATGGGCCGAATTCAACGGAAAGGAAAAACGGTTCCGGCTGCGGCTCAGCCCTTGCGCAGGGTCCACACCAGCCAGACCATGGACACCACGAACGAGATCCAGATGCTGGGCTCCTGCTCCAGCGACAGCCACTCGGTGATCCACCCGGCCATGCCGACGAAGGCGAGGTTGATGTAGGCCGCCCCGAGCAGCCCGATGAACAGGCGGTCACCGCGCGTGGTGGCCATGGGCAGGAAGCCCTTGCGCATCGTCGTGGGCGACTTGAGTTCCCACACCGTCATGCCGGCGAGCATCAGCACGATGCAGGTGAAAAATATGGCCACGGGCGTGGTCCAAGCCATCCACTCAAACATTTGAAGTCTCCAAAAAAGTTAGAGCGCAAGCCCCGCCAACCCAGGCCGCCGCGGAACCGGCTTTGCCGGGCCGCCAGCGGCGCCCCCTGGGGGGTAGCGCCGAAGGCGCGCGGGGAGTACCCATCCTCACACCCTCCCCATGGCGAAGCCTTTGGCTATGTAATGGCGCACGAACCAGATCACGATCGCGCCGGGAACAATCGTCAGCACACCCGCCGCGGCCAGCGTGGCCCAGTCCATGCCGCTGGCGCTGACCGTGCGCGTCATGGTCGCCACGATGGGCTTGGCGTTGACGCTGGTCAGTGTCCGAGCGAGCAGCAGCTCGACCCAGCTGAACATGAAGCAGAAGAAGGCCGCCACGCCCACCCCCGCCTTGATCAGTGGTAGGAAGATGGTGATGAAGAAGCGCGGGAAGCTGTAGCCGTCGATGTACGCTGTCTCATCAATCTCGCGCGGGATGCCCGACATGAAGCCTTCGAGAATCCACACCGCCAGCGGCACGTTGAACAGCAGGTGCGCCAGCGCCACGGCCAGGTGGGTGTCCATCAGGCCGACCGTGGTGTAGAGCTGGAAGAACGGCAGCAGGAACACCGCGGGCGGCGTCATGCGGTTGGTCAGCAACCAGAAGAACACGTGCTTGTCGCCCAGGAAGCTGTAGCGACTGAAGGCGTAGGCCGCGGGCAGCGCCACCGTGAGGGAGATCGTGGTGTTGATTGCCACGTAGATCAGGCTGTTGATGTAGCCCGAGTACCAGGACTCGTCGGTGAAGATGGTCTTGTAGTTGTCCCAGGTGAAGGCCTGCGGCAGCAGGCTGAAGCTGGAGAGGATTTCCTGGTTGGTCTTGAAGCTCATGTTGACCATCCAGTAGATGGGCAACAGGGCGAAGATCAGGTAGGCGATCAGGAAGATCGTGCGTTTCTTGAACCGGCGATCAGTCATGGCCGCCCTCCTTCTCGGTTTGTCCCAGGCGTTGCATCCAGTTGTAGAGCACGAAGCAGAACAGCAGGATGATGAGGAAATAGATCAGGGAAAACGCCGCCGCCGGCCCCAGGTCGAACTGGCCCACGGCCTTCTGTGTCAGGTACTGGCTGAGGAAGGTCGTGGCGTTGCCGGGGCCGCCGCCGGTGAGCACGAAGGGCTCGGTGTAGATCATGAAAGAGTCCATGAAGCGCAGCAGCACGGCGATCATCAGCACGCCGCGCATCTTGGGCAGCTGGATGTAGCGGAACACCGCGAACTTGCTGGCGCCATCAATGCGCGCGGCATGGTAGTACGCGTCGGGGATGCTGCGCAGGCCGGCGTAGGCCAGCAGGGCCACCAGCGGCGTCCAGTGCCAGATGTCCATCAGCAGCACGGTGAGCCAGGCGTGCAAGGCGTCGCCGGTGTAGCTGTATTCGATGCCCAGCCGCTGCAGCGTGGCGCCCATCAGGCCGATGTCGGCGCGGCCGAAGATCTGCCAGATGGTGCCGACCACGTTCCAGGGGATCAGCAACGACAGCGCCACGATCACCAGCGTGGCCGAGGCCTTCCAGCCGGCAGCCGGCATGGACAGCGCCAGCGCGATGCCCAGCGGTATCTCCACCAGCAGCACGGCGCCCGAGAATTTCAGCTGGTTCCACAGCGCAGCGTGCAGGTCTTCGTCGCGCATCACGGCGGCGAACCATTCGGTGCCGACGAAGACGCGCCGCTCGGGCGAGATGATGTCCTGCACCGAGTAGTTCACCACCGTCATCAGCGGCAGGATGGCCGAGAAGGCCACGCAGATGAAGACCGGCAGGATCAGGAACCAGGCCTTCTGGTTCACGGGTTTGGTGGTCACGCTCATAGAGATTCCTTCGTGCTGCGCACTGCGGTGCGAGCTGGCTTGGGGCGGCGCGGCGCTGCGCTCATGCCATGAGCTCCTCGTTCTTGTAATAGCAGGTGTGTTCGCCCAGCACCTGCAGCCCCACGCGGTCGCCCACCGCGGGCGGCGTGGCGTCGGGCGCGAGCCGCGCCTTGAGGGTCTGGCCCGCCACGTCGCAGGTCACCAGCAGGTAGGTGCCGATGTCCTGCACCTGGCGCACGGTGGCCGGCAAGGCGCCGATCGCGCCGACCGGCACCAGCCGCAGGTATTCGGGCCGGATGCCCAGCTTGATCTCGCCCGCGGGCAGCTCGCGATCCGCGCTCAGGCCGAGGCCGCCCACGCTGAGCGCGCCCTCGGCCACGTTCGCTGGCAGGAAGTTCATGCCTGGCGAGCCGATGAAGTGGCCCACGAAGGTGTGGGCCGGCCGCTCGAACAAGGCCTCGGGCGTGCCCATCTGCACCACCTTGCCACGCGTCATCACCACCACCTGGTCGGCAAAGGTCAGCGCCTCCACCTGGTCGTGCGTCACGTAGATCAGGGTCAGCTTGAGTTCGTGGTGGATCTGCTTGAGCTTGCGGCGCAGCTGCCACTTCAGGTGCGGATCGATCACGGTCAGCGGCTCGTCGAACAGCACGGCCGACACATCGGGCCGCACCAGGCCACGGCCCAGCGAGATCTTCTGTTTCTGGTCGGCGGAGAGGCCGGCGGCGCGCATATCGAGCTGATGGCTCATCTCCAGCATCTCGGCGATCTGGCCCACGCGGGCCTGGATCTGGTGCGCCGGCACCTTGCGGTTCTTCAGCGGGAACGCCAGGTTCTCGGCCACGGTCATGGTGTCGTAGATGACCGGAAACTGGAACACCTGGGCGATGTTGCGCTGCTGCGGCGTGGCGCGGGTCATGTCCTGGCCGTCGAACTTGACGCTGCCGTGCGACGGCACCAGCAGGCCGGACATGATGTTGAGCATGGTCGTCTTGCCGCAGCCCGAGGGGCCGAGCAAGGCGTAGGCGCCGCCGTCTTCGAAGCTCATCTTCAGCGGCAGCAGCGCGTAGTCGCCGTCCTCTTGCGGGTTCGGCTTGTACGAGTGCGCGAGGTCCAGATCAATCCGGCTCATTTAGGCGCTCCCTTGCGCTCGGGCGCGACCAGCAGGTCCCCCGACTGGTCGAACACATAAACCTGCGCCGGGTTCAGGTGCAGGGTGATGGGGCTGCCGAGTTCAAAGTCGTGCACGCCGGTGAGCTGGGCCACCACCTCGCCCACGCCGGTGTGCACGTGCACAAAGGTGTCGGAGCCCGAGATCTCGGCCAGCTCCACGGCGC
>MGZO01000111.1:3947-9086 GCA_001802655.1 Hydrogenophilales bacterium RIFOXYD1_FULL_62_11 | reverse complement strand
GGGTTTCGGATGGGGAATGCATGGTCATGCTGACAACTCCTTAAAACGGGGGTGGGGTGATGCCGGCGCTTTCCAGAGGCGTAGCCTCGGTGAGCGCCTGGGTGAGTTGCTGGGCGAGTTCGCTGACGCAGAGGTCGAGCAGCGTCTGGCCGGCTGATGCCTCGGCCTGGCTCGGCGTGCCGACGATGCCGTGCACGCTCTCGTCGCTGACGCGGTAGGCGAAGAAGCAGCCGGCCGAACGGTCGGGTTCGTCGACGACCTTGTCCATGCGCACCAGCTCGGGATGCAGCGCCAGCATCAGCGAGGTCTCGGCGCAGTTGGCGTGGAAGTTGGCGGCGTCTTCGTGATAGCGGCGGTGCGCCTCATCCGAGAGATCCCAGATCGAGCGCAGCGCAACGCGCATGTTGGGGTAGCTGTGGCGGATGTTCTCCAGCCCGCAGCGCAGCGGCGCCCAGTTGGTAACGTGACCGTTGAGCAGCAGCAGGCGGTCGAAGCCCGCTGTGTTGAGCCACTCGGCGATTTCCAACACGATCTTCGACAAGGTTTCGGGACGCAGCGAAATCGTTCCCGGCCATTTTGGCGAATGCCCGAGCGAGCAGCCGTAGGCGAGGCTCGGCAGCACCGGAATGCCGGTCAGCGCCGAGGCGCCGTGCGCCACCGCTTCGGCCGACAGGGTGTCGACCCCGAGCGGCAGATGCGGGCCGTGCTGCTCAGTCGCGCCCACCGGCAGGATCGCCATGGTGATGCCCTTATCGCGCAGCGCGGCGACGTCTTCCCAGGTGAGGTTCTGCCAGAGGACCGGCTTGCCTGCGCTCATGCCGTTTCCTGCATGTTCAGCTGGTCGAGCATGCCCTGATCGGTCTTCATGCCCGAGGTCTCGCGAATGCGCGCGAGGATTTCCTTTTTCAGGCTGAGGAATTCCGGCGTATGCTTCATGTCCTGCTCACGCTCGGCAGGTAGCGGCACCTTGTAGATGGTGTCGATGCGGCCAGGGCGCGGCGCCATCAGCACCACGCGGTCGGCCAGATAGATCGCCTCCTCGACGTCGTGGGTGACGAAGGCCAGCGTGGGTTTTTCCAGCCGGTGCACGTGCAGGATGAGGTCGTGCATGACTTCGCGCGTCTGCGCATCGAGCGCACCGAAGGGCTCGTCCATCAACAGAATTTCGGGCCGCCCCATCAGCGCACGGGCGATCGCAACGCGCTGCTGCATGCCGCCGGAGAGCTGGTTGGGCCAGGCTTCCGCCGCCGCGGTCAGCCCCATCAGCGCGAGCAGCGCATCGGCGCGCCCGGACGCGGCCTCGACGTCGGCCTCGCTGAGATTCTCGCGGCCGTGCTTGAGGCGGCGACTGAACTTGATGTTCTCCATCACCTTGAGCCACGGATACAGGCTGTAGTGCTGGAACACCATGGCGCGATCGGCGCCGGGGCCCATGATCGGCCGGTCGTCGACCAGTACCTCGCCGGCGGTGTGGTATTCGAGCCCGCCGATGATGCGCAGCAGCGTCGATTTTCCGCAGCCGGACGCACCGACGAAGGTGACGAACTCGTTGTCGGCGATATCGAGGCTGACGTCCTTCAGCGCCTCGACGCGGTGGTGGCCTTCGCCGAACACCTTGCCGACCTGCTGGATGGAAATTTTCGGCTTGGTCATGATTTGAGATACAGCCAGGGGAAGGCCTTGCGGTGCGCGAGGCGGAACAGTTGGTCCATGACCAGGCCGATCAGGCCGATCAGGATGATGCCGACGAAGATCTTGTCGGTCTGCAAAAAACGCTGCGCCTTGAGGATCGAATAGCCGAGGCCGGAGTTGGCGGCGACCAGTTCGGCCACCACCAGGTAGGTCCAGGCCCAGCCCATGGTGACGCGCAGGGTATCGAGCAGCGCCGGCTTGGCAGCCTGGAAGATCACCAGATTGATGGTCTCGCCCTTCTGCGCGCCCATGGTCTGCGCCGCCTCGATCTGCGCCAGCGGCACGCGGCGCACGTCCTCGGCCATCATCAGCACCATCTGGAAAAAGGTACCGATGAAGATGATGGAAATCTTCGACGACTCCTCGATGCCCACCCACAGCATCACCAGCGGAATAAAGGCCACCGCCGGCATATAGCGGATGAAGTCGGTGAGCGGCTCCAGCACCGCCTGCACCGGACGGAAAGTGCCAATCATCAAGGCGAGCGGCAGCGCGATCACCGCCGAGAACAGGAAGCCGGTGGTGACGCGGTAGATGCTGATGCCCATGTCGGACATCAAATCATCTTCCGTGTACCAAGTGACCAGCCGGTTGAACACGTCGACCGGGCCGGGCAGGAACACCTTGTCCACGGTCGACCCGCTCGACGCGAGCCACCATAGGCCCAGCGGCGCCAGCAGGCCGAGCGCGGCGAACAGCCAGTACTGCCTGCGGGACAGCGGGCCACGGATTGCCCACATGCCAGGACGGCGCGGTCGGGTGCTGGATGGCATCGTCATCTCTCCCTGTTGCCGATTACTTGACGCCAGCGACTTCTTTGACCAGCGAGGCGTCCAGACCCTTGGCAAAGTCAACCTTGCCTTCCATCAGCTTGTTGTCGAGCAGGAATTTGGCAATGGTCGGTGCCACACCCATCAGCGAGGTTTTGTCGCTGGCTGGGCCAAAAGCCTGCAGGTTGGCCTTCTGGTCGAAGAATTGGGTACCCGGCAGGAAGACCTTGTATGACTTGGCATCGAGGCCCACCACCTTGGACATGATCTTCGCCGCCTCATCCGGATTGCTGCGCAGGAAGGCCTCGACGTCGTACCAGGCACGGACCATGCCGACGAAATCCTTGCGCTTGGCCTTGAGCGATTTCTCCTGCACCACCAGCAGGTCGGGCACCAGGCCGGGCACGTCCTTGGAGGTGAACAGCGGCTTGCCCTTGCCGCTGGTCTGGATGGTGTTGACCCAGGGGTTCCACACCACGGCGGCATCGACCCGGCCGGCCATGAAGGCCGCAGCGGCGTCGCCGGCGGAGAGGTTGATCACCTTGACATCCTTCAGCGTCATGCCGTTCCTGTTCAACGCCATGGTGAGCAGGAAATGCGAAATGCTGTATTCCTCCAGCGCGATCTTCTTGCCCTTGAGGTCCTTGAACGACTTGATCTTGGGGCCGACCATCAGCGCGTCGTTGCCGGCCGAGTTGTCGTTGACCAGAATGGTCTTCAGCGGGATGCCCTTGGCCAGCGGCGCCATGGTGTCGCTCCAGGTCTGTGAGTTGCCGTCGACCTGGCCGGCCGACAGTGCACTGATCGAGTCGGTGTAGTTGGCGAACCACACCAGCTTGACGTCGGCGCCATGCTTCTTGAAATAACCTTTTTGCTCGGCGACGTACCAGGCCACCCAGCCCGGCCAGTCCGACACGCCGATCTTGACTTCGGCGTGGGCAACAAGAGGTTGGGTCAACAGGGCAAAACCGATGCTGGCGATGAGGGTACGGGTGAGGCGCGCGATTTTCATGTGTAGCTCCTGAGTGGAAGGCCAAAGTCGAGTCCGGAGAGAGCGTCGCGCAATCGCTTTCTCCCGGGCTTTTGTCCCTCCGTGGAGCCCCGCCTGAGCGGTGCCGGCAGCTCTCGGACCAGACATCTCAAAAGAGACCGGAACCCTAGCCACACATCGCGGTTCATGCAGGCGACGTGCGCCGCTTTTCCCGTTAAGCTTATCTATGCAACAGCTGTGCCAGTCACACAATAAACTTGCAACGCTTTGTAATTAATCATGTTTTCAAATACGGATCGTCACAACGCCCCCGCATGCACAACCAAGTGCCCCACACTGGTGCGGTCGTTTTTTGTGTTGCACCAATATAGATCACCCACAGCGGACTGGGGCATGCCTTCATCCAGCCATTGCGATTGCCCATAAAAAAGGGGCGCTCTGCAGAGCGCCCCAACTTCCTCAGGAGTAACTAGGTATTACGCGTTGTAGGCACGCTCGCCGTGGCTGGCGGTGTCCAGACCTTCGCGTTCCTGTTCTTCGGAAACACGCAGGCCCATGGTCATGTCAATCAGCTTGAAGGCCACGAAGCTCACCACACCAGACCAGACGATGGTGATCAGCACGCCGGTGGCCTGGGTCACGACCTGACCGCCCATCGTGTAGCCATCCACGCCCACGCCGCCCAGTGCCGGCGCAACGAAGATGCCGGTGCCGATGGCGCCGATGATGCCGCCGATGCCGTGAATGCCGAACACGTCGAGCGAGTCGTCGTAGCCGAGCATTTTCTTCAGGCCGGTGACACCCCACAGACAGACCACGCCGGCCACTGCGCCGAGGACGATACCGCCCATGGTGCCGACCAGACCCGCTGCCGGGGTGATCGCGACCAGACCTGCCACCACGCCGGATGCCAGACCGAGCATCGAGGGTTTGCCACGCATCATCCATTCAGCAAACATCCAGGACAGGCCGGCAGCCGCCGTTGCCAGGATGGTGTTGATGAAGGCCAGCGCAGCGCCGCCGGTCGCTTCGAGGTTGGAACCGGCGTTGAAACCGAACCAGCCCACCCACAGCAGCGAAGCGCCAATCATGGTCATCGGCAGGTTGTGCGGGGGCATGGCGTCACGACCGAAGCCGATCCGCTTGCCGAGCACGATCGCACCGACCAGCGCTGCGATACCTGCGTTGATGTGAACCACGGTGCCGCCGGCAAAGTCGAGGTCACCCGCTTCGAACAGGTAGCCGCCGGTTGCCCACACCATGTGCGCGATCGGCAGATAGGAGAAGGTGAACCACAGCGCGGCAAACACCATCAGGGCGGAGAATTTCACCCGTTCGGCCAGGCCGCCGACGATCAGCGCCACCGTAATGGCTGCAAAGGTCAGCTGGAAGGCAACGAAGGCGAGTTCGGGAATCACCACGCCGTCAGTGAAGGTCGCCGCCGTGCTGTCGCCGGTGATGCCCGCGAGGAACATCTTCGACAGATCGCCGATCGCCCAGTTCATGCCGCCGCCGTCGCCGAATGCCAGCGAGTAGCCGTACACCGCCCACAGAATCGAGATCAGGCAGAAAATCGCCATCACCTGAGTCAGCACCGACAGCATGTTCTTGGCGCGCACCAGGCCACCATAAAACAGCGCCACGCCAGGAATGATCATCAGGATGACCAGCAGGGTAGAAACCAGC
>MGZO01000111.1:921-3925 GCA_001802655.1 Hydrogenophilales bacterium RIFOXYD1_FULL_62_11 | reverse complement strand
CTTCAACCGCAGGGGTTTCGACAATGACGGCCTCTTCGACCGGTACGGAATCAACCGCATCCTGAGCCAGCGTCATGCCGGGAGACAACAGGGCCAATGCCAAGCCCAACGAAGCCAATAGCTTTTTCATGTTTTCACTCCTCACAGGGCATCAGGGCCGGATTCGCCCGTGCGTATCCGCACGACCTGCTCCAGACTGGTGACAAAGATCTTGCCGTCGCCGATCTTGCCGGTGTTGGCGGACTTTTCGATCGCCTCGATCACACGCTCCAGCAACTCGGCCTTGATGGCCACTTCAATTTTCACTTTGGGCAGAAAATCGACCACATATTCCGCGCCGCGATACAGCTCGGTATGGCCCTTCTGGCGTCCAAACCCTTTTACTTCCGTGACCGTCAAACCGGTGACGCCGATGGCCGACAAGGCCTCGCGCACTTCGTCCAGTTTGAACGGCTTGATAATGGCCGTTACGAATTTCATGTTGTCTCCCAAATGAAGGAAAGCGGGGGAACGGAGCGGGCGCATGCCGCGCTCCAGCCTGTCAACGCATTAAAAAGCCTTGGAAATCCAGACGGTGGTCGTGCCATCACCCAGGTATTCACCATTGGCGTCGGTCCATTTGGCCTCGTCCGCATTGGTGTCGGTGTACGCCACGCCAACGGTCACGCCGGAGGTCACGTCGGAGAGTTTGCCCATGTCGTACGCCAGGCTGACTTTCCAGTCGTCGTAATCCTGTGCACTGTTGTTGTCGAAGCTGAACGTGCCCCAGCTCGCACCCGCGGTCAGGCCGGTTTCGCCAAGCGGCACGCTGGCGGAAATCCCCAGATAATCCGATCCATCGGCATCGGCGAAGCCGAACACGTCATCGCTGATGTAGTAGGAGTATTTGGCAGTGAACCACTTCCAGCCCACGGCACCATAAATCTCGGTGGTATCCGCCTCAGTCACCGTCCCGTTGTCTCCCGGGAACATGTACTGGATCGCGCCCACGTCAAAACTGAGGCCGGTCTCGCCAATGCCGCCGCGGAAACCGCCGTACACGTCAATTTCCACGTTGCCCGAGTTGTAGCCCTGGAAGTCTTCAAGCCAGCCCACGTTGGAACCCCAGGTACCGAGGTAGAAGCCGCTGCTGTGCGTGTAATCCAGGCCACCCTGCAGCGCAGGGTCGCCACCGGTTTGCGAAATGCCGCGGAAAACATAGTTGCTGTACATCCCGACGTTGGCACTCAGCGTATGGGGGGAAGCGGCTTCCTCAGCCATCACGACGCCAGGTGCGCCAACCAGGCCAGCCAGAATCAGTGCAGATACGATTTTTTTCATGCTGAAATTCTCCGAAGTCAGAAGAGTGCAAGATTGCAAGCGGGTAAAAGCACAAGCCGTGCCAGACAATTAAATCAATCAATACAGCAACCTATCGAGTCACGCACACCTTTAAGCACGCTTGACGCACTATCCGGGTGCATCAAAAAACCGGTGCGCACATTTTTGATGCGATACAGCGTCCGCGCGCTGTTGCTACACTCCGAACACTTAATGGAGCCTGAAATGAAACCTGCGACCCCTGCTTTTCTGAATGATCTGACCGACAAACTGGGGGAAATCCTCAAGCAATCCCCAGCCAAGGACATCGAAAGCAACCTCAAGGCCGGCGTCACCGCCATGCTGGGCAAGCTCGACATGGTGAGCCGCGAGGAATTCGATGTGCAGAGCGAAGTGCTGGCGCGCACGCGTGCAAAGCTGGAAACCCTGGAAGCGCGGCTGGCCGAACTGGAAAAGCAGCGCGCAGAATAGTGGCGATCGCCGTCGTCAAGAGCCGGGCGCTCACCGGCATGGACGCGCCCGAGGTGGTGGTGGAAGCGCATCTGGCCAACGGCTTGCCCGCGTTCACCCTGGTGGGGCTGCCGGAAACCGAAGTGAAGGAAGCGCGCGACCGCGTGCGCGCGGCGATCCAGAACGCGCGCTTTGAATTCCCGGCGCGCCGCATCACGGTCAACCTCGCCCCGGCCGATCTGCCCAAGGAATCCGGACGCTTCGATTTGCCGATCGCGCTGGCGATCCTGGCGGCGTCCGGGCAGATTCCCTCCACCCGCTTTGCCCACGCCGAATTCGCCGGCGAGCTGGCGCTGACCGGCGAACTGCGCCCGGTACGCGGCGCGCTGGCGATGGCGCTCGCCACCCGTGCATGCAATCGCACGCTGGTGCTGCCGCAACACTCGGCCGCCGAGGCGGCGCTCGCCAGCGGCATCGACGTGCGCGCAGCCAGCAGCCTGCTGGAAGTGTGTGGCTGGCTCGCCGGGCAGGGTGAACTCGCCACGCCCGACCCGACACAGGCCCCCAGCACCCCCGATTACCCCGACTTCGCCGACGTCAAAGGCCAGACCGCCACCAAGCGCGCACTCGAAGTCGCAGCGGCAGGCGGTCACTCTGCGCTGCTGTCGGGGCCGCCGGGTACCGGCAAATCCATGCTCGCGGCCCGCTTTCCCGGCATCCTGCCGGCGATGGATGAAACCGAAGCGCTGGAGGCGGCTGCAGTGCAATCGCTCAACGGCGGCTTCCGCCTCGACCACTGGAAGCGGCGTCCGTTTCGCGCGCCGCACCACACGGCGTCCGGGGTGGCACTGGTCGGCGGCGGCGGCAATCCGCGCCCGGGCGAGATTTCGCTGGCGCACCACGGCGTGCTGTTTCTCGATGAACTGCCGGAGTTCTCGCGGCAGGTGCTCGAAGTGCTGCGCGAGCCGCTGGAAACCGGCCACATCACGATTTCGCGCGCGGCGCGGCAAGCCGATTTTCCGGCGCGGTTTCAACTCATCGCCGCGATGAACCCCTGCCCCTGCGGCTATCTCGGCCACCCCACCCAGGCCTGCCGCGATACGCCGGACCAGATTGCGCGCTACCGCGGCCGTATTTCCGGCCCCTTGCTCGACCGCATCGACATCCAGATCAGCGTGCCCGCGCTGACCCAGGACGAGCTGATGGGTGCCGGCGCGGGGGAACCCAGCGCTGC
>MGZO01000111.1:0-830 GCA_001802655.1 Hydrogenophilales bacterium RIFOXYD1_FULL_62_11 | reverse complement strand
ACCCTGCTCAAGCAGGCAATCACACGCCTGAACCTGTCGGCGCGCGCGTATCACCGCGTGCTCAAGCTGGCACGCAGCGTGGCCGATCTGGCGGACAGCGAGGCCATCACGCCGGCGCATCTGGCCGAAGCCATTCAATACCGACGGGGAGCCGCATGAGCGATCCATACGAATCCTGGCAGGAAGAAAAACGCTCGGCCTGGCTTTACCGGGTGGTCGCCGAATGCGAGCGTGGCACCCCGCGCGCCGCGCTGTTCAACGAACTGGCGCAGGCCGCCGAGGACCAGGCCGGGATCTGGCTCGCTGCCATCACGCAACGCGGCGACCCCGTGCCCGCGCCGTTCCATCCTGACCTGCGCACCCGCGTCGTCGCGGCCATGACGCGAGTGCTCAAGCCGCGCGTCATGCGCAGCGTACTGGCGGCGATGAAAGTGCGCGGCATGGTGCTGTACACGCAAGCGGCGCCGCACCCGACGCCGACGCATCGCGACGACATCGGCAAACGTCACCGCAGCGGCGCCAGCGGCAACGCGCTGCGCGCCGGCGTATTCGGCGTCAACGACGGCCTGGTGTCGAACGCCGCATTGATTTACGGCGTGGCGGGCGCATCACCCGAGCCTTCGATCATCGTGCTGACCGGCGTGGCCGGTTTGCTGGCGGGCGCCTTTTCGATGGCGGCGGGTGAATACATTTCGGTGCGCTCGCAGCGCGAAATGTTCGAATACCAGATCGGTCTGGAACGCGACGAGCTGGAAAAATACCCGGACGAGGAAGCCGCCGAACTGGCCTTGATCTACGCCGCCAAGGGCATCCACCCGGACGAGGCGCGT
>MGZO01000110.1:56797-69751 GCA_001802655.1 Hydrogenophilales bacterium RIFOXYD1_FULL_62_11 | reverse complement strand
GATTCCGACAAGCCGATGATCTTCATCGCCGGCGGCACTGGCTTCGCGCCGATCAAGGGCATGCTCGAGCACGCCTTTGCCGAGCACACCGACCGTGAACTGGTGCTGTACTGGGGTGTGCGTTCGCTCAAGGACTTGTACATGGCCGAACTGCCGCAACAATGGCTGGCCGAGCGCCCCAACTTCAGCTTTATCCCGGTCTTGTCCGACCCGCAGCCGGAAGACCACTGGCAGGGGCGCACCGGCTATGTTCACGATGCGGTGCTGGCCGACTTCGACGATTTATCCGGCTATCAGGTTTACGCCTGTGGCGCGCCGATCATGGTCGATTCGGCACGCGAGGCCTTTGTCGGCACACGCGGGCTGGATGAGGATGAATTCTTCGCCGACTCGTTTGTGTACGCGGCAGACGCCGAGACCGAGACCGCGCACTAAAGCGCCGTAAAAAAGCCCGCACTCAGCGGGCTTTTTTACGCGGCCGGTCAGGGCTGCATCAAACGCTACCTACAATTCGCCTTTGGAACCTGCCTGGATGATCTCGTCCAGGCCATCCCGCACTTTCTGGATCCTCGCCTTGAGGTCAGGTGACAGGTTGTTGGCCCGGGCAAATTCCTCGACGTTGATGTCGATCATGATCAGCCAGCCCTGTCCTTTGGCGTCTTCCACGAGGGCAATGCGGCACGGCACATAAATCGCAAAATTGAGGCTCTGATCGATCAGATCCTTGGCCGTTACCGCATCGCAAAACTCGAAAACCGTGGTGGTGCGCTGCGGCTTGCCGGTATTGGCTTCCACCTGCTTGGACAGCGGCAGCTCGGCCACCAGCTTGAGATTGAGCGCATTGGCGCGCAGGCGCATCGACTCCGCCGCATCGTCCATGCTGACGCCAGGTTCAATCGCAACCTTGTAGACCCCCACCTGTTGCTGCAAGGGCTCGGCCTTGACTGGCGCAGCGAAGCTGGCTGGCGCAAAGCATGCGCTGGAAAGAACAAGACTCAGGGCGGCAAAAAGATTTGGGCGCATGGAATATCCTTTTCAAAACATGGACAAGGCAAAACAATACACGCTTGGTAACCTGTCGGCACAAATGGCCGGTCGGGCAGGCAACTCGCGCGAACAGCCTACGCTTCGCGGCACAGCGCCAGGGCTTTCTGATAATGCTGGCAGGCTTCGCCTGTCTGGCCACTCTGGGTTCTCAGCTCGGCCATGCGGATATGACCTTCGGTACTGGGTGCAACCGCAAGGCTGGCTTCCAGATAGCTTTGCGCCTTGCCCCACAGTTCCTGCTCGCTGCACAGATGCGCCAGGGTCAACAACAGACGGGCATCGCGCGGCTGGGCATGCAACCATTTCTCGGCCTGTTCGATCTGCCGGGTCGGACTGCTGCCGCGCACATCCCCGTACAGGCTCACCAGATCTTCGTGCCAGTCGCGATTGAGCGCCGCTTCGATGACGTCCAGCGCAGTATCGGCGCCACCACGCTGGATAAAGGCGCGCGCAGCAGCGCGAGCAACAAAGGCATCGACCTTGAAATCGGCAGGCACTTTCTTCCAGTATTCCAGCAGGGCGCGGTCGTCGTCGGCGCGGCGTTTGAGGTTTTCAGCATAGGCCATGCGCCGCAGCTGTGTCACCGTGCCGGGCTCCATGGCGTTGCTACGCGTCAGCGCATCGAGCAGCTTGTCGACCTCGTCCCACTGCCCGGTCAGCTGGCGCGCCTTGAGCTCAAGCCGCAACAGGGCGGTGTGTTGCGGCGCGATGGCCTTGGCGGACTGGATCGCAACCAGCGCGCCGGTCGCATCTTTCAGGTCGAGCAGGGTTTCGGCTTCAAACAGCTGGGCGGCCAGCTCTGCGCCGCATTCGGCGGCCTCGCGGACATGGCGCTCGCGTTGCGCCACTGCGCGCATGTCCTGTGCGGCGCGCGCCGCCAGCACGCGCGCGATCCCGGTGCGCGTGTCATCGCCCTGCCATTGGCCGAGCGCCTGCTCGGCATCCTGATAGCGATATTCGGTGTAGGCCTTGAGCCCCCCGGCAAAGTTTTCATCGCGCTTTTTCGCCGCCATCTGTTCGCGTTTTTCGCGCACGATACGCGGCAGGTTGAGCGTCAGCAGGGTCAGGCGCAGCAGCACAATGCCACCCACCACCAGTCCGACCAGCATCAGCACAAAGCTGATGAAGGAAATTTCCATGCGCCAGGGCGGATAGACCAGCACCACATAGCCGGGGTCGTAACGTCCGGCCATCGCTAGCCCGACCGCCAGCACCACGATGATGAGCAGCGAAATCAGCCAGCGCATTAAAGCTCTCCCTTGTAAGCTTCCAGCGCAGCGAGGCTGGCATCAATACCCGGCAGCTTGATGGCAATCTGCAGCTGCGACAGGCGCTTGATTTCCTTCAGCGCAGCCGTGACGCCCTCGTCACGCGTATTGAAATAGCGTGTCAGCATGTCCGCCGCTGCGAGCAGGTCGGTGCCGAACGCGGCCTGATCCTGCGACAGCAAGGCCAGCCGCGCCGACAGCAGGCGCAATCGCAGGTTTTCGCGCAGGAAATACGCCTGATCGGGCGGCAGCAACACCGCTTCGTTGCGGTCGACGCGGCGAATCTGCACGATGCGCGTCAACTCCGTCCACACTTCCTGACCGAGGCTCATGCCGGTTTTTTGGGTACGTGGCGCAGCCACCGCTTCAGACGCCTGCGCGCTTGCCAGCGGCCAGCCGGCAATGCGCGCCACCAGCGCTTCGATGCGTGCGCTCGCCCCCACTTCGTCGAGCGAGGGCACTGCGCGCAGTGTCGCCAGATCGGCGGCAATCGCGCGACGCAGCGCGGTGAACTGCGGCTTGTCGAGGCGCTGCAGACGGGTGTCCGCACCTTCCAGCGCAATGATCGCAGCCTTCACGTTGCCGGCCAGCTGCAGTTGCTGCGCAGCGGTCAGCAGCACCTGCTCGATTTCGGCCAGCGTCCACTGGTCACGTCCCTGCGCCAGATCCTTGTACAGCGATTCGAGTGCCTGCTGCTGCTGCTGCGAGGTCACCATCTGCGCGTCGATGCGCGCGACTTTTTCACTCACCTGGCGCATCGCATCATCGGCATTGCGCGCCAGCAGGCGGGTTTCGCTGACGTCCTTGCCGGAGTCGGCCAAGCGGCGTCCCAACTCGGTTTTAAGATCGCGGATGCGCTCGCGGCCGTCGGACCACGACCAGGCGGCTGCGGCCAGTGCCAGCGTCGCAATCAGCAGGGCAACCAGGGGAATCGCCTGAAACCGGGAGGGCGCGTGTGCAACGGAAGACGTTTCGGGGGGATTAGTCATGGGGTTTCCTGAACCAGTTAATCAAGCCGTCAACCAGGCCGGCGTCGCCGCCCGCCGTGGCGATGGCTTGTGCAATGCCAAATTGACGCGCCGCTGCGGCGATTTTCTCATGCGGCACGAAGAGCGGGGTATGCAACAACAGCGGCCTGCCCGCATCGCCCAGCAGCGTCGCCAGATTGTGCAGCGTTTCCGCGCTGGTGACGGTGACCGCATCGATGCCGCCCGCCTGCCAGCTTGCCAGCAGGGCAGTGGCATCGGCATTGGGCCGCACGCGCCGGTAGCATTCAAGATAGTCCACCGTCGCCCCGCGTTCGCGCAGCGTGTCGGCCAGCAAACTGCGCCCACCCACGCCGCGCACGATCACCACGCGCTTGCCTGCCACGTCGTGCAATTGTGGCAAGGCGAGCAAAGCCTCGCTGTCCTGGCCGTCTGGCGTGATCACGTCGGCGACCGCGTGTTCAGCCAGCGCGCGCGCGGTGCCGGGCCCAACCGCAAAGCATTGCGCCAACGGCGGCAATACACCAATGGCTGCCATGCCAAACTGCGCTGCATTAGGGCTGATGAAGATGACGCAGTCGGCTGCGGCCAGCCGCAGCAATGGTTCGCTTAATGTGGCGATTGGCACCGCCTCGATTTCAAGCGCCGGAAAAACGAAGGCCGAGCCACCTGCCCTCCGGATGGCCTGCGCCAGCGCGGTGGCTTGCTGCAGCGGCCGCGTCACCAGCACGCTGCGATGCAGCAGGCCTTGCATCATGCCGCCGGCAAGGCGTCGAGAATGGCGCGCGCGCCGTGTGCCAGCAGCTTGTCGGCCAGCAATTGGCCAACCGCTTCCGGATTGTCCATGCTGCCTTCTGCCACGTCGTGGATGTACTGGCTGCCGTCCGGGTTCGCCACAAAACCAGTGATGTGCAGCGTGTCGCCCTGCAGGGTAGCGTGGGCGCCCAGCGGCACCTGGCAACTGCCGCCCAGCACGCGGCTGACCTGACGTTCGGCGCGCACGCAGGCGGCGGTTTCGGGATGGTTGAGCGCGACCAGCATCGCCGCCACCCCGGGTTTGTCGCTGCGGACTTCGATGCCGAGCGCACCTTGCCCAGCGGCAGGAATGCTGTCTTCGACGGAGAGCAGGCTCTTGATGCGCGCGCCCAGACCCAGCCGCTTGAGCCCGGCGGCGGCAAGCAGGATCGCATCGAACTGGCCTTCATCGAGTTTTTTCAGGCGGGTGCCGAC
The DNA here is from genome assembly GCA_001802655.1 of Hydrogenophilales bacterium RIFOXYD1_FULL_62_11. Lineage (GTDB taxonomy): Bacteria > Pseudomonadota > Gammaproteobacteria > Burkholderiales > Thiobacillaceae > Thiobacillus. Next base: position 65,220 of record MGZO01000110.1, on the reverse strand, counting down.
GTTACCGCGCAGCGGCTTCACCGTCAGATGCGGATAACGCGCACGCAACTGCGCTTCGCGGCGCAGGCTGGAGGTGCCGACCACACCGCCGGGCGGCAGATCGGACAGGCGTTCGTACTGATTGGAAACGAACGCATCGCGCGGGTCTTCGCGCTCGCCGATCACCGCCAGCTCGAAACCGGGCGGCAGTTCCATCGGCACATCCTTCATCGAATGCACCGCCAGATCGGCCTGCCCTGCTTCCAGCGCCACTTCGAGCTCCTTGACAAACAGCCCCTTGCCACCGATTTTGGACAACGTAACATCGAGGATCTGGTCGCCGCGCGTGGTCATCCCCAGAATGCTCACGGCGCAAGCGGGGTGCAGCGCGCGCAGGCGGTCGCGGATATGCTCGGCCTGCCACATGGCGAGGGCACTTTCACGGGAAGCGATAGTCAGGGTTTGCATGGCGGTAGGAATAGACTGTTTGATTTGGCAAATGATGGCGCGACACTCACACTCATGGCGACTCCATCATCAAGCAAAGGAACGACGGCAATGAGGCGACTGATCGCACCCTGGATGCTGCTGCTCAAGCTCGCAATTTTAGCATGCGGGCTGGCGCTGACCGGCACGGCGAGCGCGGCCGACGGGCTGGTTCAGGCCAGCAACTTCAAGGCGGACGGCAAGCTCGCCATGCAACGCCGCGTGCCCATCCTGGTGGTCTTCACCAGCCCCGGCTGTTCTTACTGCGAGCGCGTCAAACGCGAATACCTGGTGCCGATGCACAAGGACCCCGCCTACCTCAAACGCGTCATCATTCGCGAAGTCACCGTTGGTGCCACCACGCCGCTCACCGGCTTCGACGGCAGTGCCACCACCGAAGGCGCGTTTGCGGCAAGCCACAAAATCTTCCTGACCCCCACAGTCAAGGTACTGACGCCGCAGGGCGGCGATGCCGGCGAAGCGATTGTCGGCATGCTGACGCCGGACTATTACTTTGGCTATCTGGAAGCAGCTATCGATGAAGGGGGCCGCATCACGCGCGGCAAGTAAACACCCACACCGATAGCCTGTCTGCCGCTCAGGCAATCGGCGCTAGAATCGCGTCCATGTCTGGATGCGCGCGATGAAAACCCTGTTGGCCGACGATCACCCGCTGATGCGCGAGGGAATCCGCCAGGTATTGACCCAGCTCGAACCGGCGCTGGAAATCGTCGATGCCCACGATTACCCCAGCCTGTTTTCCCAAAGCCGTACCCACCCCGACCTCGATCTCGCCCTGGTCGACCTCAACATGCCGGGATTCGTCGGCATGCAGGGCATCACCCTGTTTCGCAGCGAGTTCCCGGACATTCCGCTGGTGGTGCTGTCGGCCTCGGAATCACCGCACGACATTCGCAGCGCGCTGGAAGCCGGTGCGCTAGGCTACATTCCCAAGGCAGCGTCCACCGAAGTGATGCTGGCCGCATTGCGGCAGGTGCTGGCCGGCGACATCTATGTGCCCGCCTGCCTCGACGACAGTCACGGCGGCCTGCACGTTGTCGCGCCCGATGATTTCAAGGCGCTGCAAAACAGCGGCCTGACCGCGCGCCAGTTTGAAGTGGCGCGCCTGCTGGTTCAGGGCTTCAGCAACAAGAGCATTGGCGGCATGCTGGCCATGAGCGAGGGCACGGTCAAAGTTCACGTCGCTGCGATTTTTCGCGCCTTCAACGTCAGCAACCGCACCGAGGCCGTGCTCGAAATCCAGCGGCTGATGCAAAAAACCTAAGCTCCCGGTGGATTTTTTACGCAACCTCTCCAGTCGCCTGCCGCTGCTCACCAGCATCCGCAGCCGGATGCTGGTGATTGCCTTGCTGCCGGCCTTTCTGGCTGAATTCGGCATGGTGGTGTATTTCACCTCGCAAACCCTTTCCACCGCAGAAGACGCATTGCATGCACGCGCCGGCAATGCCGCCCGCCATCTGGCCGAAGCGCTGCCGTATGCGCTGATCAGCGGCGATACGCAACGCGTTGACGCACTGCTGGCCTCCGAACTTGAAACCAGCCAGCTTTCCACCGCACGGGTGCGTGACAGCCGCGGCCAGCTCATCGCCAGCCACGGCCAGCCGAATTCCGCTTTCCCCGCAGCTGCGCAATACACCCAGCGCGCCGAAATTCGCCTGCCCAGTGTCGGGCTGACTGAAAACGCGCTGTTCAACGAGCATTCCGCGCCCCCGCACACCCAGCTGGGACAGGTTGAAGCCGGGGTCTCGCTCGAGCAGATTCACGTCTTCAAACGCGACACGTTGCTGCATGCCGCCCTGCTGATGATGGTGGCGCTGGCGCTCACCGGCGCGCTGGCGTGGCGCCTGTCCAACCGGCTGGCCGGGCAACTGCGGCACGTCGGGCAGGTAGTCGGACGTCTGGCGCACAACGATCTCACGGTGCGCGCGCAACTGCCCCCCGCCGGTGAAGTCGGCGCGCTCGCCGCCGGGGTGAACGAGATGGCCGAAGCCTTGCTGGCGCATCGCGGCGAACTGGAAAAACGCATCCGCGAAGCCACCGCCGACCTCGCCGCAAAAAAGAACATGGCCGAACGCGCCAACCAGGCCAAGTCGCGTTTCTTTGCTTCGGCCAGCCATGACTTGCGGCAGCCCCTGCATGCCTTGTCGCTGTTCGTTGCGGCCCTGAAAGCACGCAACAAACAGCCCGGCACCCAAAGCCTGATCGACAACATCGAGGCCTCCACGGCCGCCATGGAGCTGCTGTTCAACTCCCTGCTCGACATTTCACGGCTGGACGCCGGCGCCATCGAAACGCATCCGGTGCATTTCTCACTGGGCAGCATGCTCGACAACCTGAACAAGCAGTTCAGCCCGCTCGCCGCCGAAAAGAATCTGCGACTGCGCTTTCACCCGATCGATGTCCCCCTCTACAGCGACCCCCTGTTGATCGAACGCATCCTGCTCAACCTGATCGCCAATGCCATTCGCTACACCGACAAGGGCGGCGTGCTGGTGGCCTGCCGCCGGCGCGGCAGCATGCTGCGCCTCAGCGTAATCGACAGCGGACGCGGCATTCCGCCCGAACAGCAGGAAAGCGTCTTTCAGGAATTCGTCCAGCTCGACAATCCGGCGCGCGACCGCAGCAAGGGGCTCGGGCTGGGGCTCGCCATCGTGTCGCGCCTGAGCCGTCTGCTGGGACACCGGGTGGACCTGCTGTCGCGCCTCGGGCACGGCTCGGCATTCAGCATCGACGTGCCCTGCGGCGATGCCGAGCTGATCCAGTCGCCGGTGCCGCTCGCCGCCCCCGGCAAGCTCGCCGCCGACGCCCTGGTGGTGCTGGTGGACGACGAAAGCGCGATCCTGCGCGGCATGGCCGAGCTGTTCGACAACTGGCATATCGACCTCGTCACCGCGCACAGCGTGGCCGAAGCCGAGCAAGGGCTGGCCAGCCTCGACCGCATTCCCGATGTCATCGTCACCGACTATCGCCTGCCCGACTACACTGACGGCCTCGAAGTCATCGCCCGCCTGCGACAACGATTCGGCCACGACATCCCCGCAATCATTGTCACCGGCGACACCGCCCCCGACACGATTTCGCGCATCAGCCACGCCGGTTTTCCGCTGCTGCACAAACCGCTGCGCCCCGCCAAACTGCGCGCCCTGCTCACCCACCTGATCCAGCAGAGGCGTGCCGCCGCTGTGGGATAATCCGCGCCACCAGCGTTAACCGCTTCCCCGCTCACCCTCACCGCTTACCAGACACCATGCACATTCACATTCTCGGCATCTGCGGCACCTTCATGGGCGGGATCGCCGCCATCGCCCGCACCGCGGGCCACACCGTCACCGGCTGCGACGCCAACGTCTACCCGCCGATGTCCGACCAGCTGCGCGCGCTCGGCATCGACCTCATCGAAGGCTTTGACGCCAGCCAGGCCGACATCAAGGCCGACATTTTCGTCGTCGGCAACGTCGTCACCCGCGGCAACCCGCTGATGGAGGCCATCCTCGAACGCGGCCTGGCGTACACCTCCGGCCCGCAGTGGCTGGCCGACAACGTACTGAAAGACAAATGGGTGCTGGCGGTGGCAGGCACCCACGGCAAAACCACCACCTCCGCCATGCTGGCGTGGATCCTCGACGACGCGCACCTGCGCCCGGGCTTCCTCATCGGCGGCATCCCGCAGAACTTCGAAGTCTCCGCGCGGCTCACCGACAGCCCCTTCTTCGTCATCGAAGCCGACGAGTACGACACCGCCTTCTTCGACAAGCGCTCCAAATTCGTCCATTACCGCCCGCGCACCGCCATCTTCAACAACCTCGAATTCGACCACGCCGACATCTTTGCCGACCTCGCCGCCATCGAAACCCAGTTCCACCATCTGGTGCGCACCATTCCCGGCAACGGCCTCATCGTCGCCAACGGCCGCGATGAAAGCATCGATCACGTGTTCGAGCGCGGCCTGTGGACCCCGGTGGAACGCTTCGGCAGCACCAACTCTAATAACCGCGCCGATGGCGCGGGCGGCTGGACCGCCGGAGAAGTTGATGCCAAGGGCCACTTCGACGTGTTCTTCAACAGCGCCCTGCAAGGCCGCGTCGAATGGGAACTCATCGGCGAACACAACCGCATGAACGCACTCGCCGCCATCGCCGCCGCGCGCCACGCCGGCGTGCCTGCCGCCACCGCCATCGACGGCCTCTCCCGCTTCGAAAACGTCAAACGCCGCATGGAAGTGCGCGGCGCCGTCCACGGCATCACCGTCTACGACGACTTCGCCCACCACCCCACCGCCATCACCACCACCGTAGAAGGCCTGCGCGCCAAAGTCGGCAAAGCGCGCATCCTCGCCGTACTGGAACCGCGCTCCAACACCATGAAACTCGGCGTCATGAAAGCCGCCCTGCCCGCCAGCCTCGCCGGCGCCGACCAGGTCTACTGCTTTGGCGCCAACCTCGGCTGGGACGCCGCCATCGCCCTGGCCCCGCTCGGCGACAAAGCCCACGTGTTCGACAAACTCGACGCCCTCGTCAGCCAACTCGTCGCCGACGCCCGCCCCGGCGACCACGTCCTGATGATGAGCAACGGCGGCTTTGGCGGCATCCACGCCAAGCTGCTGGAAGCGCTGCACCAGCACTATCACGAGGATATTGTGCTGACGGCGATGCATCGGTATGGGGGGTATGCGTAAGAGCGCGTTGGTTGTAGTCGAGGTCTTTGCAGGACAGCTGACCGTTGGCCGGGGGTAGCCCGGCGGCTAGTCACTTTCTTTTGGTTTCGCCAAAAGAAAGTAACCAAAGAAAAGGCGACCCCGCTCATCCCCGAAACCCCAGAAATTGAGCCCGCCGGGTGGGCGGCAAAGAACTCGCCCCGCTTTTGTAATGCTGATTAATTTTTGTGAGCGGGGCTCAAACACCTTTGCCGCTGATCCACCCGACAGACTCAATTTCCGGCTGGGCTGAGAGGGGAGGAAAGTCAAAACCAGGGTGATGATGACTAGACGGCTATCGTTACTATAGAAGCTTCGAACACCCCGCGCACTCACCGCAGCGAACGCACTCTTCACATCTTAGGACGCCACGAATGTCCAAATTTATTCAAATCACAAAGTGGCTATGGCGTGCTTGGCCAATCATATTGCTAACCGCCTTTGGTCTTATTCACTATTCATTGTGTCTAGCCTTTGATACTCATATCAGCATCATTAACAAGCTGATAAGTGCGTCCATGCAAGTGATTGGTGGGCTGATCGTTCTTTACTCAATAGATGCGAATATGGGAATGTTCAAACACCACGGATTAGCATCCATCGTTTGGGATTGGTTTGGCTCATTTCCACTTTTCAAAAGAACAGTAACCATCAGTGCAAAGGGCAACTCAATCGGTTTTTCTTCCTGTCCCACCAAACTTACTGTAGTAAGAAAGTGCAACACAATTGAGGAACGTCTTGATGAGCTTGAACGGCAAATTGAAGAGTGCCACAAGCTTGTTCATGAAAAATCGAGAATACTTAATGAACAAGTAGCGGAAGTGAGAATTGAAATGAATACATCGCTGTCTGGTCACGGAGCGGAACTAAAAAGGCTATCCACCTTGATCGAGGACAGTGTTGTTGGAGGCTTTAAATCACAAGCATTTGGTGTTCTGTTAGTGATTTATGGTGCAGCACTAGGTGCCTTCAACTAAATCGTGTAACGCGCCATCACGAAAACATTGCAGTGAATCCGCGTCGCATCACAAGCACGCAAACCGTCCAGCCACCACCGGCCTGGTTTTGACTTTCCTCCCCTCTCAGCCCCGCCGGAAATTGAGTCTGTCGGGTGGATCAGCGGCAAAGGTGTTTGAGCCCCGCTCACAAAAATTAATCAAGCATTACAAAAGCGGGGCGAGTTCTTTGACGCCCACCTGGCAGGCTCAATTTACGGGGTTTCGGGGATGAGCGGGGTCGCCTTTTCTTTGGTTACTTTCTTTTGGCGAAACCAAAAGAAAGTGACTAGCTGCCGGGCTACCCCCGGCCAACGATCAGCCGCCAACCAACAGCAACCTCATCCCCCGCTCCAGCCTCATGGATAATCCCAGCTAAACACAGCCAGGCCACTCCACCCCACCCCCCGCCTCATGCCAAGCCCCCTCAACATCGCCGAAGCCCTTTCCCCCGCCCATTCAGCGGTAGTGGAAGCCTGCGCCGGCAGCGGCAAAACCTGGCTGCTTGTCTCGCGCATGATCCGCCTCCTCCTGGCGGGCGCGCCGCCTTCGGAGCTGCTGGCGATCACGTTCACGCGCAAGGCGGCGCAGGAAATGACCGACCGGCTGCACGAGTGGCTGCGGCTGCTGGCGCTGGCAGACGACGCAACGGTGCGCGATTTTCTGCGCCAGCGCGCAGTGCCGGAAGACGAAATCGACGCGTTGTTGCCGCGCGCGCGCGGGCTGCTGGAAACGGTGCTGACGGCGCAGCCGGGGCCGACGGTGACGACTTTTCATGGCTGGTTTCTCGATCTGCTGAAACGTGCGCCGATGGAATTTGGCGTGCCGTGGGGGGCGCCGCTGCTGGAGCGTCCCAGCCAGCTGGAGAGCGAGGTGCGCGACCGGCTGCTGGCGCAGTGCGCAGCGGCGCCCGAATCGGCCAATAGCGTGGCTTTGCTGGCGCTGCTGGACGCCATCGGCGAACACAATCTGCAGGCCTTGCTGCGGCATTTTTTGCAGGCGCGGGCGGAATGGTGGGCGTATACCTTGGGCCAATCCGATCCGGTGGCGTATGCGCTGGAACAGTTGCGTCCCGGCTTGCATGCCGATCTGGAAAGCGACCCGGTGGCCGCTTTCTGGGCCGACGCGCAGATGACGGCGCGGGTGAAGCGGGTGGGCTTTGCGCTGGAAAAAGGCGGCAAGAGCGAACAGGCGCGCGCGCCCGAAATCCAGCGCAGCCTGACGCTCGATCCCGACGCCGCACACGCCGTGCTGATGAAGCATCTGATGACAGCGGGCCAGCGGCGCAAGAAGCAGGCGACCAAGGATCTGGAAAAGGCGCTCGGCGCTGAACTCGACACCTATCTGCGCGATCTCGACACGCTGGAGTCCGCGCTTGAAACCCTCACCGCCATCCAGACCGACATCCACATCTGGGCGCTCAACCGCCACGGCCTGCAGCTCGGCCACGCGCTGCTCGCGGCGTATCAGGATGCCAAGTCGCAGCAGGGGGTGATCGATTTTGCCGATGCCGAGTGGCAGGCCTGCCGCCTGCTGCAAAGCGAGGAACATGCACCGGGGCTGGCGCTGAAACTGGATGCGCGCTACCGCCATTTGCTGCTCGACGAGTTCCAGGACACCAATCCGCTGCAGTGGCAGGCGCTGTCGACCTGGCTGACGACGGCGCGCGAGGCCGACAGCGACATGACGGTGTTCATGGTGGGCGACCCCAAGCAGGCGATCTACCGTTTCCGCCGCGGCGAGGCGCGCGTGTTCACCGCCGCGGCGGAATTTCTGCACACCCATTTCGACGCGCCGCTGTTCAGCAACAACATGACGCGGCGGCTGTCGCCGGCGGTGGTGCAGGCGCTCAACCCGGTGTTCGCCGGGATCGGGGGCTTTGCGCCGCACAGCCACGCGCCCGAAAATGAATCCCGCTCCGGCGCGCTGCGCTGCCTGCCGATCAGAGTGGAAAAGACCGAAGCCCCGACGACACATACGTTGCGCAACCCGCTCACTACGCCGCTCGAAGAAGCCGCCGACCGCGCGGTGCATGTCGAGGCCGCCCGCTTTGCCGGCGTGCTGCGCGACGACATCCTCGGGCGCTGGGGCGTAACGGACAAACAGGGCACGCACTCCGCCCGCCCCGGCGACGTCATGGCGCTGGTAAAGAAGCGCACCCATCTGGCGCTGTACGAACGCGAACTGAACAAGGCGGGCATTCCTTTCATCACCTCGCGACGCGGCGGCCTGCTGCATGCGCTGGAGGC
>MGZO01000110.1:44931-56783 GCA_001802655.1 Hydrogenophilales bacterium RIFOXYD1_FULL_62_11 | reverse complement strand
CGCTGCTGGAAACCCTGCTGCTGCCGCACGCCGAGCTGAAGCTGGCGCATGCGCTGAAGAGTCCGCTGTTCGGCTGCAGCGACGACGACCTGCTGCGCCTGTTTGGTGTGCAGGTCAGCGACGACAGCCGCGGCTGGGCGCGGCTGGTCAGGCTGTCGGCCGATGCGGACTGCCCGCCCGCCCTCGCGCGCGCGGCGCAACTGCTCGATGGCTGGCGCGCGCAACTGGGCGCGCTGCCGGTGCACGACCTGCTCGACCGCATCTATTTCGAGGGCGACCTGGAAGCGCGCTACGCCGCTGCGGCCCCCGCGGCGATGCGGCCGCAGATTGCCGCCAACCTGCGCGCCTTCATGCAGCTAGCACTGACGCAGGGCGCCGGGCGCTACCCGACGCTGGCCGGTTTCATCCGCGAGCTGGCCTCGCTGATCGACGACAGCGACGCCGCGCCCGGTGAGGGGCTGGCGGCGGACGGCGCCAACGCGGTGCGGCTGCTCACCATACACGGCTCAAAGGGGCTGGAGGCGCCGATCGTCTGGCTGCTCGGCGGCAGCGACCATGCGCGCGGCGACAGTTACGCGGTGCTGGCGCCGTGGCCGCCCACGGCGGCGCAGCCCGAACACTTTTCCCTGTTCGGCAAGCTGGATGAGCGCGGCGCATGGCGCGAACGCTGGTTTGCCGAAGAAGCCGAACTGGCGCAGCGCGAATCCGACAACCTGCTGTATGTGGCGCTCACCCGCGCCGAGCAGGGCCTGATCGTCAGCGGCGATGCGGCGAAAAACGCCTGGCTGCAGCGCGTCGAGGCGGCGTGGCAAGACATGGCATTGCCGCCCGATCTGCCGCCTGCTGCCGCGTCAGCGCCACCCCCGCTGCCCGCTTCGCTGCCGCGCATGCACGCGCCCGCGGTCGGCCAGCGACTGGCGCCGGTCACCGCCAATCCTGCCGCCGCCAGCGGCGAGCTGTTTCACGCCTGCCTCGAAGTGCACGCGCCGCCGGGCATGAATCTCTTTAACGCCACGCCGCATGACCTGCCCGCCCTGGCGCAGCGTCTCAATCTTGAGACAGAGTTTGCCCAGATCGAAATCGAAGCCCACGCCCTGCTGGCGCTGCCGCATCTGGCGCGGTTTTTCGACCCGGCGCAATATCGCCGTGCGCACAACGAGCTGGCGTTGGTGGATGCCGGCGGGCGGACGCAAAGGCTTGATCGCGTGGTGGAATTCGACGATGCGATATGGCTGCTCGACTACAAGACCGGCGCGGACGACTGCCGCTCCAGTGAAACACTCGTGATCGAGCGCCATCGCCCCCAGCTGACAGCCTATCGAACGCTGCTCGCGGCGCTTTATCCCGACCGCCCTGTCCACGCTGCCCTGTTGCTGGCCGATGGCCGGCTGGTTTCCATCCCTCCGGAGCACTCCCTGTGATCGACAAACCCTATTCCGAATCCTGCGAACAGAACCGCGAACCCATCCTGACCGTGCTGCGTGCAGCCTTTGCCGACCGCCATCGGGTGCTCGAAATCGGCAGCGGCACCGGCCAGCACGCCGTGTATTTCGCGGCCGAACTGCCGCATCTGGTCTGGCAAACCGCCGACGTGCGGGCGCATCACCCCGGCGTTCATGCCTGGCTGAACGAAGCCGCGCTGCCCAACGTGCTGCCGCCGCTGGAACTCGACGTCAACCAGAGCCAGTGGCACAGCGGGCGCTACGACGCGGTATTTTCGGCCAACACCCTGCACATCATGGGCTGGCCCGAAGTGGTGCGATTTTTCGAGGGCGTAGGTGAAGTGCTGGAGCCAGGCGGCGTGCTGGTGGTGTATGGGCCGTTCAATTACAACGGCCAGTTCACCTCCGAAAGCAACGCCCGCTTTGATGCCTGGCTGAAAGCACGCGATCCCGCGTCCGGGGTGCGCGACTTCGAGGCGGTCGATGCGTTGGCACGTGCGCAAGGGCTGGTCCTGCAGCACGACATCGCCATGCCGGCGAACAATCGCAGCCTGGTGTGGCAACGAATGGGCTGACACGAACTGCGCACACATCCGGTGTGCGTGTCGAAACACAAAATCTGTAATTTCAGCTTTTTCTTATACAGGGCTTTGCTATAACAACAACTCCTGAGACAGGGAGCCGTCATGCGCATCGCCGAATTGATTCAACGCTGGAAGAAAAAAGCGCCAGCCAACACGTTAGTACGCACCTACTCCGCCAGCCTGCCCTTGCGCGACGCGGCGCGGGTCGAAGCCTTGCACCTGATGTACCCCGACTGTACCGAGTCGCAACTGATGGCCGATCTGGTCCATGCCGCGCTCGACGAACTGGAAGTCGCCATGCCCTACGTCCCGGGTCAGCGCATCATCGCCGAAGATGATTACGGCGATCCGATCTATGAAGACCTCGGCCCGACGCCGCAGTTTTATTCGCTGTCGCACGAAATCCTGCGCAAGCTCACCCACACGCAATCCGCCAAATAGCTGTCGGTTTTATTTACATTCGCTTTTTTTGCGGCATGCGGATTAAAGACAAGCCTTTGTATGCAATCAGTAAAATCAAGCTGGTACGCTTGTTGCTGGATAGTCCTTAACAAAAAACCACTATAAGCGGACGATCATGTACCTTGGACCAGCCATTCTCTTTTCCCTGTTTGCCAGCCTGTTTTACGTGCCTGGCTTCCTTGATATGCCGCTCGGCATGCTGACCGCACGCCAGTTCATTTCGCAATTGCTGTTTTCCCTGTTCGGCCTGATTGCCCTGGCCTCGCTCGCGCGCTCCATCGAGCTCGATCCGGTGTGGCCGTGGCGCCCCGAATTCCGCAGCTTGATGAGCCGGCTCTTAGGGCGGGTTTCCTGAAAGCGTTTTTTACGGGTTGACCCCTCGGCTCAGGGCTTGGTGCATGGTCTGGAACCGCCTGCGATATTGCAGCGGGGTCAACTGGACCTGACGCCGGAATAAACGGCTAAAAAACCCCGCGTCTTCGTAACCCACTTCAAGCGCGACCGCCTCCACCGGCGCATCGCCCGCTTCCAGCATGTGCTTGGCTTCCTCGATGCGCAAAGTGTGAACGTACGCCAATGGCGACATTCCGGTCGCCAGCCGAAAGCGCCGCATAAACGAACGTTCAGCCAGGCCCGACAGCCGCGCCATCGCGGCAACTGGTGCAGCGTCCATGTAATGATCGGCGATCCAGTTCTGGCAACGTGCAATTTCTGCATCGTCCACTTGCCGCGTGCGCGCCAGCCGCGCAAAGGGTTGCTGCCCGACGTTATGCCAATCAATTAAATTCAGCCGCGCAACCTGCATCGCCGCCTCCACCCCCGCCAGCCGGGCAATCAGATACAAGGCCAGATCCATCCAGGAACTGCCGCCCCCCGCCATGACCAGACGTCCGCCCTCGCCCGCGACAATCAGTGCACGCTGTTGCTGCACCCGGACATCCGGGTAACGCGCCAGCACGTCGCACCATGCCCAGTGGGTGGTGGCATCGCAGCCCGCCAGCAGCCCCGCTTCTGCAAGCAACATTGCGCCGGAACAAGCAGTCGCCAGCGTCGCGCCTGTAGCATGGCGCGCCCGTAGCCAGGCGACTTCGGAAGCGAATCGCTTGCCGAGTGGCTCGCCAGGTGGCAAGTTGACTTCGGGCACGCAAACGATATCGGCCGGCGGGCAATCGGCCAGCGTGGCGTGAACAGCAATCGGTATGCCATTCCCCGCTATCAGCGGGCCGGTGGCGCGACCGACAAGAACGACATGCACGAGCTGCGGGCCCGGTTCGCCGTCAACGATGACCCCCCAGTCGCGCCCTGCGCTGGAGAACAGGTCGTATAAGCCGTAGACCACCGATGCGGTGGTCTCGGGAAACACCAAAATAGCGATGGTCGCAGGGGTCGAAGACTGCATGGCCGAATCGTCAGGTTCCTTGCCGGAATGGCTTGAGTGAGTTGGTTCGTGCGGGGCTATTGTCCCGCCATCGTCATTCATCGGGAAGTCCATCATGCCGACATTATTCGAACTCATCACCCACCCCGTTTCGCTTGTCGTGTTCGGCCTGTATGCCGGACTGATCGCGCTCGAAGCCGCATTCCCCGCCCGCGTGTTGCCCCGGGTATCGGGCTGGCGCACGCGCGGTCTCGCCGCCTTCGCTGCATTTTTCCTGCTGTCGTCCTATTTGCCCCTGCTGTGGGGTGAATGGCTCGCGCAATACCGCCTCGTCGATCTCGCCGCGTTCGGCACGTGGGGCGGTGCAGCCGCCGGGCTGCTGGTGTACGAGACAGGCCAGTTTGCCTGGCACCGCGCGATGCACAGCTCGACCCTGTTGTGGCGCGTGTTCCACCAGATGCACCACAGCGCCGAGCGGCTCGACAGCTACGGCGCATTCTGGTTCAGCCCGGCGGACATGATCGGCTGGACGGTATTGGGCAGTCTCGCGCTCACGGTCGTCGTCGGCGTCACGCCCGAAGCCGCCACCTGGGTGCTCTACATCACGACGTTCCTGTCCGTCTTCCAGCACGCCAACCTGCGCACGCCGCGCTGGCTGGGGTACGTCATCCAGCGGCCGGAAAGCCACTCGTACCACCATGAGCGCGGCGTCCATGCACGCAACTACGCCGACCTGCCGGTGTTCGACCTGCTGTCCGGCACGTTTCACAACCCGCGCGATTTCGCGCCTGAAACCGGTTTCTGGCATGGCGCGTCGGCGCGCGTGGGCGCGATGCTGCGCTTCGAGGATGTCGCGCAGCCGCCAGCCACCGATCGCGGCAAGCGTGAGCAATTCGCATGAACACGATCACGCTTCAGGAAATCACCGCTGCCAGCGTGCGCGACATCGTCGCGCTGGCCGTCGCCCCCGAACAGGCGCGCTTCGTCGCGTCCAACGCGGTGTCGCTCGCCCAGGCCTGTTCTGTTCCACCCTGAAGCCTGGTATCGGGCGGTTGTTGCCGACGCTACACCGGTTGGCTTCGTCATGCTCGAAGACCCCTCGCAGCTGGCCGAGCCGCCGCCCGAGCCGTATCTGGCGCTGTGGCGATTCATGATCGACGCCCGATTTCAGCGGCAGGGCTACGGCCGCTGCACGCTGGAATTGATCGTCGACCATGCGCGCTGCAAACCGGGCATCGCCGAACTGCTGACCTCGTGCGTGCCCGGTCCCGGCAGTCCGGAAGCCTTTTACCGCCGCTACGGTTTTGCCCCCACCGGCGAAACCGTGCTGCGTCTGCCGCTTTAACCCTTCACAGGAGATAACCATGAGCCCCTACCGTGACCACTTGCCGCAACTCACTGGCCACCCGTTCCTGTCCGACAGCGGGCTGGAAACCACGCTGATCTTTCACGACGGTATCGACCTGCCGTATTTCGCCTCGTTCGTACTGCTCGACAGCGACGCTGGGCGTGCACGGCTGGATCGCTATTACGCCGAGCACGTTCAGCTCGCGCTCGGCGCCGCCACCGGCATCGTGCTCGAAACCGCCACCTGGCGCGCCAACCCGGACTGGGGCGCGAAGCTGGGGTACGACACCATGCGGCTGGCAGCGGTCAATCGCCTCGCCGTGACGGAACTCATCAGCCTGCGCGGGCAGATGGAAACCCCCGCCACCCCCATCGTCGTCAGCGGCAACCTCGGCCCGCGCGGCGACGGCTATCGTGCCGACGCGCGCATGTCCGCCGACGCAGCCCGTGCCTACCACGCGCCGCAGGTCGACACCTTCGCCGGCACCGACGCCGACCTCGTGTCCGTGTTCACCATGAATTACGTGGAAGAAGCCATCGGCGTCGCGCGCGCCGCGCAGGATGCCGGGATACCCGTGGTCGTCTCGTTCACCGTCGAGACCGACGGCCGCCTGCCGTCCGGCATGGCGCTGCGCGAGGCGATTGCCGTCACCGACGAGGCGAGCGGCGGCTACCCCGCGTACTACATGCTGAACTGCGCCCACCCCAGCCACTTCGCCCATCTGTTCGACGGCGGTGACTGGCAGCAGCGGCTGCGCGGCGTGCGCGCCAATGCGTCCAAACGCAGCCACGCCGAACTCGACGAAGCGACCGAACTCGACATCGGCGACATCGACGAGCTCGCGCAGGGCTACCGCGCGCTCGCCGGCCACCTGCCCAAACTCGCCGTCGTCGGCGGCTGCTGCGGCACCGACTGCCGCCACGTCGCGGCGATCCGAGACAGGTTGCTGCCGCCCGCCGTCTGATTCAAAGATCGCCATGCCAACATGGATTTGCTCGAACACAACCGCACGTCAAGCTGCATGAAATCACGCGTTACCCTCCGCCCGCTGGTCGCAGGCGGTCAACGCTCCTTCGTTGACGCCCCTCGGCAAAACCTTCGGCTTCATCGTCCCTGGGTTGCAGCGCCCCTCGACGAGGATTCGTTCCAGCAGTACCTGAGGCGGTTCGATGGCAAGCACAACTTCGGCTTTGTGGTGCTTGAGCCAGCCACTGGCCGCCTTGTGGGTGCGATCAACCTGACGAACGTCGTCTACGGGGCGTTCCGCAGTGGCTACCTGGGCTACATCGCCTTTGCTGGCTTCGAGGGGAAAGGACTCATGCGGACTGGCCTTCTCGCCGTGGTTCGACATGCTTTCACCGAGCTCAAGCTGCACCGGCTTGAGGCGAACATCCAGCCTCTGAACGCTGCGTCCATCGCGCTGGTTCGCCGTTGCGGCTTCGCTTACGAAGGCTACTCGCCTGCGTACCTCAAGTTCAGAGGCAAGTGGCGTGACCACGAACGCTGGGCCCTTGTGCGCGGCTCACGCAACGCTGCCCCTTCGCTCGACGGGATTCGCTCCGGCGTGGCACTGGGCCCACGAGCCGCTCCGCTCAATTGTTAGACCTCAATCGCACCACGTTCAGGTTCGGAGACAATCCATGCATCTCGATCAATCCCTGGTCAACGCGGCCATCGCGCTGCTCGAAAAGAGATTTCCGGACAAGGAAGGTATTGCTGCGGCCATGTACACCGAAGACGGAGACATTCTGACCAGCGTGTACTTTGAGCCCCAGTGGGGGAGCGCGATGCTGTGCGCAGAAGCAGGTGCGGTATGCGAGGCCGAGAAGTCAGGGAAGAGAATCGTAGCGACGGCGTGCGTATCACGGTTGGTGGTGATTCGCCTGTTGTTGTGCTTACACCCTGCGGCATCTGCCAGGAGCGCCTTTTTCATTGGGGCGGGGACGTAGAGGTTGCTGTTCCGCAGCCCGGCGATCCCACCAAATGGACCACCAGGACTTTGCGAGAGGTTCAGCCTTTCTATTGGGTAAACGCGTTCAAATAGCACGGGCGGGACAGGCGGTCACGCGTCCTGACTGGGCGCGGCGCTGCGATCGGCCCGCCAGCTTTTGCGGTAACGCGCGGGTGGCGCGTCGAAACGGCGCTTGAATGCGCGGTTGAACGCCGCTTCGGATTCGTAGCCGACTTCGCCGGCGATTTGCAGCACGGCGCGACTGGTGTTGCGCAGCGCTTCGGCGGCGAGTTCGAGCCGCCAGTCGGCCAGATACGCCATCGGCGACTGGCCAAGGTAGCGCGCGAAGCGCTCGGTGAGCGCGCTGCGCGAAAGGCCGGCTTCCTGCGCCAGCGCGTCGAGCGTCCAGGCCTGCGCCGGCTGCTGGTGCAGCCGCGCCAGCGCGCGGCCGACCGCGGGATCGGCCGCGGCGGCAAGCCAGCCGGTGCGCCCCGGCGGCAGTTGCAGGACGTAGCGCCGCAGCGCCTCGGCGAACAGGGCTTCGGCCAGCCGCCCGGCGACGGCCTCGCTGCCGGGCGAGGCCGTCTGCGCGAGCTCGACGGCATGGGTGAGCATGTTTTCCAGCCAGGCGCCGGCCGGGTCGGCGCGCACCGACACCCGCAGCACGCGCGGCAGGCAGGCAGGCGATCAGCGGTCGTACCAGCCGCGCCTCGCAGGCGAGGTAACCGCACACGAAACGGGTCGCCTCGCCGTCGCCGCCAAAGCGCGAGTGCGCGACTTCGCCGCGCAACAGCGCCGGCAGGCGGTCGCTGACGTCGGCCAGTTCCGCGCCGAGGCCGTTGCCGATCACATGAGCGTCGCCGTGCGGCAGCATGACGAGGTCGCCGGCGGCGAACGGTGTGGTCTCGCCGCCGACGCGCACGTAGCCGCGCCCCTCGACGACGAGGTGGAATTCGATGATGTGGTTGGACGGTTCGGCGACGTAGCAGCTGAACACGGCCGATGGCGGCGTGCGCACGCACCACGGCGCGGTGCCGTGGGCGTGGAAGAACATCGCGCCGGAGAGTTTTACCGCGCGCAGGAGTTCGGAAAGCGCGTCCATGGGGAGGCAGTGTAGGCGCGCGGCAGCCGGGCGGACAAGCTTTCCGGCGGCGCGGCCAAGTGCGATGCGCGCCCCGGCCGGACAGGCAAGAAGCCCGGTCGGCGGATCAAGCGGCGCGGCGGCGAACTGTCCAGAATGCAAGTCCCTTCACCCGAACAGGAAACCAACATGAACACCTCCATCAATGAAGACAGCTTGAATGCCTTGCTCGGCCGCGTCATCGTGGACGTCGGCGCGGTGTCGAACGCGCCGCTGGTTTTGATTGGCGAACAGCTCGGCCTTTACAAGACGCTCGACGAGCACGGCGCGCAGACGCCGACTGAACTGGCCGAACGCACCGGCACGCGCGAGCGCTACGTGCGCGAGTGGCTCAACGCGCAGGCGGCGTCGGGCTACGTCGATTATCTGGCCGACAGCGGCCGCTACCGGCTCACGCCCGAGCAGGCGCTGGTCTTCGCCGACGCGGACAGTGCGGCCTTCATGGTCGGCGCATTCGAGACCACGCTCGCCGCCGGGCGCATCGCCGGCCGGCTCGCCGACGCTTTCGTCAGCGGCGAAGGCATCGGCTGGCACGAGCACGACCACGCGCTGTTTCATGGCATCGAGCGCTTCTTCCGTCCGGGCTACGTCGGCAACCTGATCCAGCACTGGATTCCGGCCATCGAGGGCCTGGCGGACACGCTTGCACGCGGCACGCGGGTCGCCGACATCGGCTGCGGCCACGGCGTCTCGACCATCCTCATGGCGCAGGCGTATCCGAACTCGGAATTCGTCGGCTTCGACTACCACGCCGCATCGGTTGCCGAGGCCAACAAGCGCGCGGCGGATGCCGGCGTCGCCGCGAACTGCCGCTTCGAAGTGGCGGGCGCCAAGGACTTTCTCGGTCGCGGCTACGACTTCGTCGCCGTGTTCGACGCCCTGCACGACATGGGCGACCCGGTCGGCGCCTCACGCCATGTGCTGGCGTCGCTTGCGCCCGAAGGCGTCTGGATGATCGTCGAGCCCTACGCCGGCGACCGCGTCGAGGAAAACCTCAATCCGGTCGGCCGCGCCTACTATGCGGGCTCGACGCTGATCTGTACCCCCTGCTCGCTGGCGCAGGAGGTCGGTCTGGCGCTGGGCGCACAGGCGGGCGAGGCACGCATGCGCGAGGTCGTCACGGGCGCGGGCTTCACCCGATTCCGGCGCGCGACGCAGACGCCATTCAATCTGGTGTATGAAGCGCGCCCGTGAAATGCAGTTGGTCGGGGGCAGCTATGTTGCCTCCGGCGCAGCCCGTAGAATGGCGTTTTCTTTCCGCTTCGCGCCGCCATGCCCGTCAATCTCGTCGCCCCCGATCCCGCTTCCCTGCTGCCGGTTGCCGGCGTGCGCCTCGGCATTGCGTCTGCCGGCATCAAGAAGCCCGGTCGCCGCGACATCACCCTGATCGAGCTTGCAGCGGGCGCGCGCGTCGCCGGCGTGTTCACCCAGAACCGCTTTTGCGCCGCGCCGGTCACGCTGTGCCGCCAGCATCTGGCCGAGACTACGCAAGGCATCCGTGCCCTCGTCATCAATACCGGCAACGCCAACGCGGGCACCGGCGAAGAAGGCCTGCGCCGCGCGCAGCAAACCTGCGAGGCGGTTGCCGCGATCATGCAGTGCGCGCCCGAACAGGTGCTGCCGTTTTCCACCGGGGTGATCCTCGAGCCGCTGCCGATCGACAAGATCCTGCCTGCGCTGCCCGCCGCACAGGCCGACCTCGCCGCCGGGCAATGGAGCGAAGCGGCCCACGCCATCATGACCACCGACATTGTCGCCAAGGGCGCGTCGCGGCAGGCGCAGGTCGGCGGCAAAACCATGACCGTGACCGGCATCGCCAAAGGTTCCGGCATGATCCACCCCAACATGGCGACCATGCTCGGCTTTGTTGCGACCGACGCCGCGATTGCCCCCGGCCTGATGCAGCAGCTGGTAAAGGAAGTGGCCGACGTGTCGTTCAACTGCGTGACGGTGGACGGCGACACCTCGACCAACGACAGCTTCATCCTGATCGCCACCGGCCAGGCCGGCAACGCTGAAATCACCGACCCCGCCGGCGCCGATTACGCCGCGCTGAAATCCGCCCTCAACGCCGTCTCGATCGAACTCGCGCAGGCGATGGCGCGTGACGGCGAAGGTGCCACCAAATTCATCACTGTGGCGGTTGAGGGTGGACGCAACCATGCCGAATGCAAGCAGATCGCCTACGCCATCGCGCGTTCGCCGCTGGTCAAGACAGCATTCTTTGCCAGCGATCCCAATCTTGGCCGCATCCTTGCCGCCATCGGCTATGCGGGTGTCGGCGACCTCGACGTCAACACGCTGAAGGTGTTCCTGGGCGACGTGCTGGTGGCTGAAAAAGGCGGTCGCGCAGCGAGCTACACCGAGGCGCAAGGCGCCGCGGTGATGAAGGAAGCGGAGATCACGGTGCGCGTGGTTCTCAATCGCGGCACCGTAAACGCCACGGTTTGGACCTGCGATTTCTCCTACGATTACGTGAAGATCAACGCGGAATACCGGTCATAGCGCGTCGCGGGCGAGCTTCCTGCCCGTCCGGCCGCCGAAACCCGAATCCAGCCATGACGCTGCAACTCACCCCCGACCAGATCGCCTTTCTGCTGAGCCCGGTGTCGATGAATATCGGCGCGGTGGGGCGCGATGGCTGGCCCTGCGTGTGCCGCGCGCACGGCTGCGTAGCGGCGCGCGACCGGCGATCGCTGACGGTTTGGCTGTCGGCGCTGCGCGGGAAGAACGTGCTGGATGCGCTGGATGCGGGCAGCGCCATCACACTGGTGGTCAGCCGGCCGGCCACCCACGCCACCTTGCAGTTGAAGGCCGGGTCGGCGACGCGGGTGACGGTGAGCGCGGCGCACAAGCTGGCGAGCGCACGCTGCGTGGCGGCGTTTGGCGCGGAGCTGGACGCGTTGAACTACGGTACGGAGATGTCGCCCCTGGTGACTGCGGCCTTGCCAGCCGACCCTCTGGTGGGGCTGCGCCTGGCACCCGAGGTGGTGTTCGACCAGACGCCGGGGCCGCAATCCGGCAAGGTCCTGGCAGGAACCCTGCTGACGCGCCCATGAACATTCCGCTCGAATCGCTGCGCCCCTGCCTCGACGGCGCCATGCCGGCGGTGGTGGCGACTGCGGCGCCAGACGGCACGCCGAACGTCGCGTACGTATCGCAGGTGCACTTTGTCGATGCCCGGCATGTTGCGCTGTCGTTCCAGTTTTTCAGCAAGACACGCGAGAACGTGCTGGCACATCCCTATGCCGAGGTACAGGTGATCGAACCGAGCAGCTTCCGCCACTACCGGCTGCGCGTGCAATACCTGCGCACCGAAACGGCGGGGCCGCTGTTCGAGTACATGCGCGCGCAGCTCGCCGGCATCGCGGCAAAGACGGGCATGGACAAGGTGTTCGTATTGCGCGGTGCGGATGTGTACCGCGTGCTCGATATCGAAAATGTCGATCCGCAGTTGCCGCCCGCGCCGCCGCTGCCGGATGCCCTGCTGGCGCTGCGCCGCGCGCTCGACCACCTGGGCGCGTGCGACGATCTGGCGCTGCTGGC
>MGZO01000110.1:41893-44910 GCA_001802655.1 Hydrogenophilales bacterium RIFOXYD1_FULL_62_11 | reverse complement strand
TGCGCTGTCCGCCCTCGCGCACGGTTTCGGCATCCGCCATGCCTTGCTGGCGATGCTCGACGCCAAGCTTGATGCCGCGCCCGGCGCGCCCGGCAGCGCGCTTTACACCCTGGCCAGCCAGGGCTACCCGGTGTCGGGCGTGGGCGCGGAAGTGGCGCTCGGCGAAGGCCTGATCGGCGTGGCGGCGCGCGAAAAAATCCCGGTACGCATCAACCACCGCACGCACGCCTACACCTACCATGCCGCGCTGCGGGTTGCCGACCCGGCGTCGCCGCGCATTCCGCTGCCGGTGCTGGCCAATCCGCACAGCCAAATTGCCGTGCCGCTGGTTCACGGCGACCGGCTGCTTGGCGTGCTCTACGCCGAAAGCGAGCACGACGCATTTTTCAGCCCCGCCGACGAAGACGCGCTGGTTGTCTACGGCCGCCACCTGGCCGCGCTGATCGACCGCATCGCCGCGCTGCCGGATGATGAGGCCGCGCCGGCCGCGCCACCCGTCGCAACGCAATCCGGCGCGCCGCTGGCGGTGCGCTATTTCGCGCATGACCACAGCGTGTTCATCGACAACGATTACCTGATCAAGGGCGTGGCGGGCAGCATCCTGTGGGCCCTGCTGAACGAGCATGCCGCGAATGGCCGCCGCGAGTTTTCCAACCGCGAGCTGCGGCGCGACCCGCGTCTGCCGCTGCCGGATTTTGCCGACAACCTGGAAACGCGGCTGATCCTGCTGCAGCGGCGGCTGGCCGAGCGCTGTCCGGACATTGAACTGGAAAAAACCGGGCGCGGACGCTTTCGGCTCAATCTCACCCGGCCGCTTCAGTTGGGCAGGTAACGTCGATCGGGGCGCAACAAGGCCTGCCGGTGCTCAGGCCAGATGTCCCATCTTTCCGCTCTGGTAATCGCTCATCGCCTGGCGGATTTCTTCGGCGGTGTTCATCACGAACGGCCCGCTGCCGACAATCGGCTCATCGATCGGCTCGCCGCATAGCAGCAAGGCCGTCACCTTGTCCGCGCGCTCGATGCGCAACACGTTGCCCGTTCGTTCGAACACGCCGACCTCGGCTGCCTGAATCGCGGTATCGGCGCCCTGCAACCGCACCGAGCCTTTGAGCACCACCAGCGCGGTGCTATAACCCTCCGGCACGACAAGCTCGAATGGCTGCCCGCCCGTCAGCTTCAGGTCCCACAGGTGAATCGGCGTAAACGTCAGGGCCGGGCCTTTTACGCCGGCGTATTCGCCGGCGATGACCCGCACGCTGCCCTGCCCATCCGGCAAGGCCACCACCGGAATCTGGCTGTCCGCAATGCTCTGGTAGCGCGGCGGCGACATTTTGTCCCTGGCGGGCAGGTTGACCCACAACTGAACCATCTCGAACGGCCCGCCGCGCTGCGCGAAATCACGCCCGTGAAATTCCTCGTGCACCACGCCGGAAGCGGCGGTCATCCACTGTACGTCGCCGGGGCCGATGCGGCCGCCGCCGCCCGATGAATCGCGGTGCTCGACTTCGCCGTCGTACACGATGGTGACAGTCTCGAAGCCGCGGTGCGGGTGTTCACCGACGCCCAGGCGTTCGTGCGTCGGCGGAAATTCGGCCGGCCCGGCGTAATCGAGCAGCAGGAACGGGCTGAGCGCCGCACCCATATCCGAATAAGCGAACAGGGTCTGCACCGGAAAGCCGTCGCCGACCCAGTGGCCGCCGCTGCTGCGCAGGATACGGCCGAGTTTTTTGGCGGCGGGATGAGGGTTGGACGGTTCCATGCGTGGCGGGCTCCGGTCAGGTCAGGGCTGCGCTTGATGCACGGCCAGTGGCGGCAAATTCTTCGGCGTCAGGTCCAGATAGGGCGTAACCACCTGGCCACCGGGCGGCACGTAAGCCGGCGCCGGGTCGCCCTTGGCGCCGAGGCTTTTAACATAGCGGAAAATCGCGCGCAGGTCGGCGTCGGTCATCGCCTGCAGGCTGGGCGACGGCATCGGTGGCCGCATCGGCTGGCGCGCGCGGACGAGCCACTGCTGCTCGGTCATGCTGCCGACCAGCAGCCGCAGGTTGGTCGGATAGGTGGTTCCCCACGGTCCCTGCCAGCCCATGGCGTCGCCGGTCAGCCACTCGGATTCCGCCACCTTGCCTTCCTTCTGCATGAAGCCGGGGGTGTGGCAATCATTGCAGCCCGAGGTGGCAATCAGGTAACGGCCATGGCGGATGTCGGCATCGCCCTGGGGGGCGGCGACGGCACTGGCAACGAAAAGGCTGGCGAGCAGCGCGGCGGCAGTCTGGGTGATGGATTGCATGTTCTCTCCTGGAAAAAAACGGACGCGATGCGACCGGATGACCGCATCGTAGTCAAACCGGATCGGCGCGTTGATTAAGTCTTTGCTAGGAAATCCCTAATTTTTTCCTAAGCGGGCAAGGCACGCGGCTAAAATTTCGTCATGACCGAACTCACCGACCTGATCCCCCGCCTGACGCGCCTGCTCGACCGCCTGGAAGCCCCCGCTGCCCCAACCCTCGACTGGAAAGCCGTGCGCGCTGCGCGCTGGTCGGCGCAAAGCGGCGGCCTCAAGCCCATCCTGCATCCGCAGCGGGTCGCGCTGAAAGACCTGCTCGACATCGACGAACAGAAACAGCGGGTCGACGCCAACACGCGCCAGTTCGTCGCCGGCAAGCCCGCCAACAACGTGTTGCTGACGGGCGCGCGCGGCGGCGGAAAGTCGTCGCTGGTGAAAGCGGTGCATGCCAAATACGCAGCCAAGGGCTTGCGCCTGATCGAGGTGGACAAGGCCGGGTTGCCCAGCCTGCCGGATCTGTTCGACCTGCTGGCGGAGACGGATTACCGCTTCATCGTGTTCATCGACGACCTCACGTTCGCAGAGAACGAACCCGGCTACGCCAGCCTGAAGGCAGCACTCGACGGCTCGCTGGCGGGGCCGTCGGACAACGTGCTGATCTACGCCACCAGCAACCGCCGTCACCTGATGCCGGAGTACATGGCCGAAAACCTCGCTACCCGGCACGTCGGCG
>MGZO01000110.1:40093-41875 GCA_001802655.1 Hydrogenophilales bacterium RIFOXYD1_FULL_62_11 | reverse complement strand
CCATGCGATGGAACAGGACGCCTATCTCGCCATCGCCCGCCACTGGGCAAGCCAGCTCGGCGCGCCCGCCGACGAGCGCTTCGAGCGTGCCGCCCTGCAATGGGCGCTCGGACGCGGCGCGCGCAACGGGCGTGTCGCATGGCAGTTCGCGCGCGACTGGGCGGGACGCCGATGACCGCCCCGCTCACCGAAGTCGTGGCTGCGGTGCTGACCCGCGCCAACGGCGAAATCATGCTGGCCAGCCGCCCGCCGGGCAAGGTCTACGCGGGCTACTGGGAATTTCCCGGCGGCAAGGTGGAAGCGGGCGAGTCGCTGCAGGCCGCGCTGGCACGCGAACTGACCGAGGAACTCGGCATTGCTGTGGTGCGCGCCGATCGCTGGATCACCAGCGTGTTTACCTACGAGCACGCCACGGTCAGGCTGAATTTTTTTCGTGTCGTCGAATGGCAGGGCGAGCCGCATCCCCACGAAGGCCAGACCTTGTCCTGGCAACAGCCGTCGCAGATTACGGTGTCGCCGTTGCTGCCGGCCAACTTCCCCATCGTGAAGGCGCTGACGCTGCCACCGCTGCTGGGCATTACGCACGCCGAGCCGCTCGGCGTGGACGCATTTCTGACGCGACTGGATGCAGCGCTCGATCAGGGCTTGAAGCTGATTCAGGTGCGCGACAAAACCTTGCCGGAAGCGGTGCGCCTGACACTCGCCCGCGAAACGGTGCGTCGCGCGCACGTGCATGGCGCGCGGGTGCTGGTGAACGGCAGCCTGGATCTGGCGCGCGCGGCGGGTGCCGACGGCGTTCATCTCGACTCCTCCGCCGCCGCCAAACTGGGCGTGCGCCCCGATTGCGAGTGGGTGGGTGTGTCCTGCCACGATGCGGCTGAGCTCGCGCACGCTGCCGCCATCGGCGCTGACTTTGCCCTGTTGTCACCGGTGTTGCCCACGCTCACGCATCCGGGTGCGGCCACCCTGGGTTGGGCGAGGTTTTCTGAACTTGCCGCCGCCAGTGCGATTCCGGTGTATGGCCTGGGCGGCCTGGCGCGCACCGATGTGGCGCTTGCGCAGTCGCATGGCGCGCAGGGTGTCGCGCTGCTGCGGGGCGCCTGGACATGAAACGGGTACTGGTTCCCCTGTTGCTGGTGGTCGCACTGATGGCGATTGCAGTTGCGGGCTATTGGCTCAAGCAGCCGGCCGGGGCCATCGTCGTGCAATGCCCGGATCCACTGGCTGGCTGCGACTTCATGCATCGCGGCGCGCCTGCCCGGGTGCGGTTTTTAGCGCAGCCCGTCGCGCTGCAAGCGTTCGGCCTCAGCGTCGCGGTGGCAAATGCCCAAAAAATAAGCGCAGAGTTCCAGATGGTCGGCATGGACATGGGCTTCAACCGCTATGACCTGCGACCCGCCAGGCCCGGCGAATTTGCGGCGCGCATCACATTACCGATATGTGTCAGCGGGCGCGGCGACTGGATGCTATATCTCGACATAGATGGCATGCGCTACGCGCTACCCTTCAGCACCCGGTAGAATAATCCGTTCATACGCCCGTCATACTGCAAAACATATAATCCGAGACGGATTTCTGGAGAAATGAACATGATGCTGTCAGAGCACACCTACAAGCAATTTGACACCGAGCTGGAAGCGGTGCGCGCCAGCGTGCTGAAAATGGGTGGTCTGGTCGAAGAACAAATCACCAATGCGGTCGAGGCGCTCATCTCTGGCAACATGGAACTGGCCGACCAGGTCGATACCAACGACCACAACGTCAACGCACTGGAAGTCGCCA
>MGZO01000110.1:25072-40072 GCA_001802655.1 Hydrogenophilales bacterium RIFOXYD1_FULL_62_11 | reverse complement strand
GATGATGATCGTCAAAACCATCACCGATCTGGAACGCATTGGCGACGAGGCCGCCAAAATTGCACGCATGGCCAAGCTCATACACCAGGCCGAACGCATCAGCCTGCCGCGCTTTCGCGAAGTGAAGTACATGGCCGACCTGGTGCTCGACATGTTGCGCAAGGCGCTCGACGCCTTTGCCCGGCTGGATGCAACCAAGGCAGTCGATATCGCGCGCCAGGATCAGGCTGTGGATGAAGAGTTCCGCCTCAACCTGCGCCACCTCATCACCTTCATGATGGAAGATCCGCGCACCATCTCGGTATTCATCGACATCCTGTTCATCACCAAGGCGATCGAGCGCATGGGCGACCATGCCAAGAACATGTCGGAATACGTGGTCTACATGGTCAAGGGAAAAGACGTGCGCCACACCACGCTGGAAGAAATCGAAAAAGAAGTGATGTAAGGCGGTGCGTCACCGTCGGATAAAAAACGGGCTCCCGCAGGAGCCCGTTTTCATTTCGCTGGTTGATTTTCTGGCGCAGGCTTACTTGCTGGGCGGCACGAAGCCATTCGCGGAGTCCGCTTTGCCGTCGCCAAAGAAATGACGCTCCATCTGTTCCATCAAATAGGTGCGCGCGCTGGGGTCGGCCAGGTTCAGGCGGTTTTCGTTGATCAGCATGGTCTGCTGGCGCTGCCAGCCGCTCCAGGCTTCTTTCGACACGTTCTCGAAAATCCTCTTGCCCAATTCGCCGGGCACCGGCTGAAAGGCCAGGGCTTCGGCTTCGCGCCCCAATTTCACACATTTCACCATCCGTGTCATTTACGACTCCTTCACTATTTCAATCGCTGGATTTTAACTCAAGCTGCTTTTCAATACGTTTGGCGAACACGCCCATTTCCTTGGCGGCCTGCTTGTCGCCACGCGCCTCGGCGACCGCGATGCCTGCCTGATACGCCGCGAGGGCTTCCGGCAGGGCGGCGGTATCGGCCAGGGCTTTACCCAGCAGTTTCCAGGCGGCGGAATACTTCGGGTCATGCTCGACCGCACGCCGCAGGTGGCCGGCAGCCTGGGCAGCGTCGCCCTGCTTGAGGTACTCATTGCCGAGCGAAAACCGCAGCAACGCATTGTCACGGCCAGCGGCCAGCATGGTTTCGAAATCTGCGATGGATGGCATTACTTTCTCCAGAAGACCGGCGTAAACACGACCAGCAGGGTAAAAAATTCCAGCCGCCCAAGCAGCATGGCAAAGCTGCACACCCAGGTCTGGAACTCATTCAATACGGCGTAAGTGGTAGCAGGACCGACCTGGCCCAAGCCTGGACCGGTGTTGTTGACCATGGCGACCACGGCGGTGAATGCGGTAAACACGTCGAGCCCGGAAGCAGACAGGATGAAGGACAGCACGATGATCGAGGCCACGTAAACAAAGAGGAAGGCCAGCACCGCATAGATGATTTTGTTGGGTACGGCCTGGTGGCCGATTTTGGTATGGATTTCTGCGTTGGGATGGATGAGCTTGATGAATTCGCGGTAAAGCTGCTTGTAGAGCAGCATGGCCCGCAGCATTTTGATGCCCCCGCCGGTCGAGCCGGAACTGGCGGCAAAGCTCGACAGGAACAGCATCCAGAGTGGCGCGAAATAGGGCCACACGTTGTAGTCAGTGGTGGAAAACCCAAGTGTGGTGGCAACCGACACCGTGTTGAATGCGGTGTAGCGCAAGGCTTCCGGAAAATCGAGATAAAACCCTTTGTAGTGGAGATAAAACGCGAGTCCGACCGCACTCACCGCCAGCACGCCTAAAAACAGGGGGATTTCGGTGTCATGACGATAAACGGCCAGGTTGCGCATGCGCACAGCCATGAAGTGGGTGGAAAAACTGATCCCGGCAATCAGCGCGAAGCCCATGACGATCATTTCCAGTAGCAGCGAATCAAAGTAAGCCATGCTGGCGTCGTGCGACGACAGTCCGCCCAGCCCCATTACGCTGAAGCCATGCACCACGGCGTCAATCCAGCTCATGCCGCCGGCCCACAGCGCGCCCATGCAGATCACGGTAATAAATGCGTAAACCTGCCATAGCCCCTTGGCCGTTTCGGCCATGCGTGGGGTGAGTTTGCTGTCCTTCATCGGCGTCGGCGTCTCAGCCTTGAACAGCTGCCGGCCGCCGACGCCCAGCATCGGCAGTACCGCGACCACCAGCACGATCACACCCATGCCGCCGATCCAGTGCATCTGGGTGCGCCAGATATTGATCGACGGTGGCAGGCTGTCGAGGCCGGACAGGACCGTGGCACCGGTGGCGGTGAGGCCCGAGACTGCCTCGAAATAGGCTTCGTTGAAGCTCAGATCGGGCATGTAAACCAGCAGCGGAATGGCCGAAAACACTGGCAACACGGCCCAGATCAGCACCACCAGCAGGAACCCATCGCGCGTGTGCAGCTCGCGCTTGCCGCGTCGTGACAACGCCCACAACACCACGCCTGAAAAAAAGGTGATCAGGATGGCTTCATCATAGGCAAGCTGCGCGCCATCCTCGAGCGCAATCGACACGCCGAGCGGCAACAGAAAGGCGAATGCGAAGAGCATCAGCACTTTCGAAAAAATATGGAGGACAGGCAGTATCTGAGACATCGAAAAGCACGCAGGTGAAGCGCGATGTTACCGCGTTCAGCCGCGCCAGAACGCGCGGGTGAACAGCACGAACACGGTAAAGAGCTCGAGCCGGCCGAGCAACATGGTGAACGCCAACACCCAGGTCTGAAAGTCGTTGAGGCCGGCGTAGTTCGATGCCGGACCGACTTCGTTGAGGCCCGGGCCAGCGTTGTTAATGCAGGCAACCACAGCGGAGAACGCGCTGATGAAGTCCAGCCCGCTGGCCAGCAGCACCAGCGTCATGGCGACGATAGTGGCAACGTACATCATCACAAAGGCCTGGACGGCGAATACGAACTGGTTGGGTACGGCGTGTTTGCCGATTTTCACCGGCAGGCAGGCTGCGGGGTGGAGCTGTCGTTCCAGCTCACGTACACCCTGGCGGAACGCCAGCACTGCGCGGATCATCTTGAGGCCGCCGCCGGTCGAGCCGGAACTGGCGGTCACGCTGCTCAGAAACAGCATCCACATGGGCACCAGAATCGGCCATTGATTGAAGTCGGTGCTGGCGAAGCCACAGTCGGTTGCGATCGACACCAGATTGAAGCTGACGTGACGCAGGGCCGTGAGGAATTCCGGATACACGCCAGCCTGCCAGACATAGAAACTGAGCCCGAGGCAGCTCGCAATCACCAACCCCAGCACGCCGAAGACTTCGGGATCATGGCGGTAGGGCGCAAGACTTTTTTGGCGGAATGCCAGCAAATGGGTGACGAAATTGAGCGCGGCCGCCATCATGAAAAAGATCAGCACCGCCTCGATCAGCGGCGAATCGTAGTACCCCACGCTGGCGTCGTGAGTAGAAAATCCGCCCAAGCTCAACGTGGCGAAGGCATGGCATACGGCATCGAACCAGCTCATTCCAGCGAGCTTGAGGGCAAAGACGCAGACGAGCGTGATCGCCGCATAAACCGCCCACAGGAGCTTGGCGGTGTCGGCGATGCGCGGGGTGAGCTTGCTGTCCTTGATTGGCCCGGGCAGTTCTGCCTTCAGCAATTGTCGGCCACCGATCCCCAACAGCGGCAAAATCGCCACCGCGAGCACGATGATGCCCATGCCGCCCAGCCAGTTAAGCAGATGACGCCACAGATTGAGCGAGGGCGGCAAGCTGTCGAGCCCGCTCATCACCGTGGCACCAGTGGTGGTCAGTCCCGATATCGCCTCGAAATAGGCGTCGGTGAAGCTCATTTCCGGTGCGTAGATGAGAAACGGCAAAGCGGCGAAAGCTGGCAGGCTCGTCCACACCAGCAGCACCAGCAAAAAGCCGTCGCGCACCTTGAGTTCGCGCTGCCAGCGCCGCGCGCCCAGCCACAACGCCAGGCCAGTGATCAGCGTAACGAGAAAGGATTCATCAAACGCAAACTGCGCCGCGTCGTGCGCAAAAAACGCCGTGGTCAGGGGCACCAGCATGGTGAACGAAAAAATCAGGATCACCAGGCCAAGAACGTTCAGGGAAGGCGCCAGGCGCTGCATACGAAGCTCAGAAGAAGCCGAATCCCACCTGGAAGAGTTTTTCGACCTTGGGAATGATGCGCTTGTTGAGCGCGAATACGATGAGGTGGTCTTCCGCCTCGACGAGACTGTCGTGATGCCCAATCAGCACCTCATTGCCCCGGATGATGGCGGCGACCGTGGCGCCTTCCGGCAAGCCCACCTCGCCGATACGCCGGCCGACGACCTTCGAAGTTTTGTAGTCACCATGAACGACGATTTCCAGCACCTCGGCTGCACCGCGCCGCAAGCTGTGCACCGCCGCCATGTCGCCGCGGCGAATTTTGGACAGCAGCGGCCCAACGGTGGCCTGCGCGGGCGAAATGGCGATATCGATTTCGCCGCCCTGCACCAGATCGACATAGGCCGAGCGATTGATCAGCGCAATCACCCGCTGCGCGCCCATGCGTTTGGCCAGCAGCGCGGACATGATGTTGTCTTCGTCGTCGTTGGTGAGTGCGCAAAACACGTCGATCGATTCGATGTTTTCCTGCTCCAGCAGCTCTTCGTCGGTGGCGTCGCCGGTCAGGACCAGGGTGCGGTGCAGACTTTCCGCCAGCGCAACCGTGGTGGCCTTGTTGTGATCGATCACTTTCACGTCATAAGACGATTCGAGCGCGGCCGCCAGCCGCCGTCCGATATTGCCGCCGCCGGCGATCATGACTTTTTTGACCGGTTGCTCCATGCGGCGCAGTTCACGCGTGACGGCGGCGATGTCGTGTTTGCGCGCCAGAAAAAACACCTCGTCGCCCGGCTCGATTACGGTGATGCCCTTGGGCACGATGCCGCGGTCGCGGCGGTAGATCGCCGGAATGCGGCATTCGACATTCGGCATGTGACGCTTGATGTCCTGCAGCTCGTGGCCCACCAGCGGGCCACCGTGATAGGCGCGCACCGCGATCAGACGCACTTTGCCCTCGGCGAAATCGAGCACCTGCAAGGCTTCGGGGTATTCGATCAAACGCCGTAGAGTGTCGGTTACTTCCTGTTCCGGACTGATGACATCGTCGACGCCAAAGTGTTCGGCCAGATAGCTGGCATCCAGTCCGAGAAAATCCGCCGAGCGAATCCGCGCAATACGGGTCGGCACATTGAACAGGCTTGAGGCGATACGGCACGCCACCAGATTGGTTTCATCGCTCTGGGTGACCGCAACCAACATGTCGGCGTCGTCGGCCCCCGCCTGCTTGAGTACCGAGGGGTGGGCGGCATGGCCGCACACGGTGCGCAGATCGAAGCGATCCTGCAGCAGCGACAGCCGTTCACCATTGAGATCGACGACGGTGATGTCATTGTTCTCGGCAACCAGACTTTCTGCCAAATTGGCGCCCACCTGACCTGCACCGAGGATGATGATTTTCATGCGTTGCTCCTGAACCTACAGGTTTTCGTCCAGGCGTCGCCCATGCCGGATATTGAGCTGCTTGAGCTTGCGGTAAAGATGGGTGCGTTCCAGCCCGGCACGGTCGGCCACGCGCGTCATGCTGCCACCTTCTTTCTGGATCAGGTACTCGAAATACATCCGCTCGAACGCATCGCGCGCCACCCGCAGCGGGGTATCCAGCGGAATGCCATGGGCGATGGCAGGCGCCTGCTGTTTCATGGGTGCCAGCACCCGGTTGACGTCAGTGGCGTCGATTTCGTTCGACAGGGTGGTGACCGCCAGCGTACGCACCGCATTGCTCAATTGCGGCAGGTTGCCCGGCCAGTCAAAGTTGCGCAGTTGATTCAGCGCGGGCGTAGCCAGCCGCCGCAACGGGCACACGCCGCTTTCCACCAACTGGGTCAACATGAAGTTGGCAATATCGGGGATGTCTTCGCGATGCTCGCGTAGCGGTGGAATATGGATGACCAGGCTGGATAAACGGTAAAACAGGCGGCTGTCGAATTCGCCCGCTGCAACCATGGCGTCCAAGCTCCGACTGCTCGCACACACCAACCGGGCGCCACTGCTTTCAATGCGGTCGAGCAGCAGCGCAAGGCCTTTTTGCTCCAGACGGACCAGTTCGCTGACATCGGAAAGGTAGAGCGTGCCGTTGCCAAGCGTGTTGGCAAAGGTCAGGGGATCGGTCAGCAACCGCGCACGATCCTTGATTTCGACCCACGGACTGGCGGGCTGATGCAGAAAATGCGCACAGATTTCAAAGCCGCTGCCGTGTTCGCCCGAGAACAAAACCGGCGCAGTATTGCCGCCAATTTGAGTCAGGCGCTTTTTGAGTTCAAGGATTTGCGGGCTGCGGCCCAGCGCGGAAAGATCCATCCCGGGCGCACGGCGCGGAGGCGTCATCCCGCGTTTGATGGATTTGTTGACGGTGTCGATCAGCTTGGCCAGCGATACCGGTTTTTCAAGAAAATCGGTAGCGCCCAGTTTGGTGGCCTCGACGGCGGTATCAATGGTGCCGTGACCCGACATCATCACCACGGGCATGGTGAGCAGGCCGTTGCTCGCCCATTCTTTCAGCAGCGTGACGCCATCCGTGTCGGGCATCCAGATGTCGAGCAGCACCAGGTCCGGTCGGCGTTGTGCACGAAACACGCGAGCGGCCTCGGCGTTCTCGGCCAGATGCACGTCATAGCCTTCTTCCGTGAGGATTTCAGACAACAATTCCCGAATCCCTACTTCGTCATCAACGATCAGGATATGCCCGCTCACGCACTGTCTCCATCTGCAACAAAAACAGGCAGCGCAACGCGTATCGTTGCCCCGCCGGATTTGAGGTTCTCAACCTGAATTTTGCCCTGGTGTTCTTCCACAATTTTTTTGACGATGGCCAGTCCCAGTCCCGTCCCTTTGGCTTTGGTGGTTGCGTAAGGCTCGAACAATCGCGCCATCAGATGCTCCGGAAACCCGGCCCCGTTGTCCGTCACGCTTAAATAAACCATGTGGGTATTCAGACGGGTGCCGACCTCGACATGGGGCGAATCATGACCATTCAACGCATCCTGCGCATTTTGCAACAGATTATGGATTACCTGACGCAATAATGTGGAGTCGCCTGCGATACGCGGCAAATCGGCGTCGAGATGCAGCTGCAAACCCAGCGCCTTGGTGTCGTACAAGGCCAGCACTTCGTGCACCAGCGCATTCAGGTCGAGCGCTTCGAGCTGGGCACGCGGCATCCGCGCATAGCCGGCAAACGCGTCCACCATATGTTTCATCGCCGTGACCTGGTTGACGATGGTTCGGGTGGCGCGCGTGAGGAATTCGGCGTCCGGCGCATCCAGTTTGCCGCCGAGCTTGTGCGCGATGCGTTCGGCCGACAGCTGAATCGGCGTCAGCGGGTTTTTGATTTCATGGGCCAGGCGGCGCGCCACTTCGCTCCATGCTGCATTGCGTTCGGCGTGGATCAGCTTGGTCACGTCGTCGAATACCAGCACATAGCCGCGATCCACCCCCGGCGGCAGATGGGTGCCGCGCACCAGCAGGGTTTGCCGCCCCTCACCTGTGCTGTAATCGATCTGCTCCTGCCATTCTTCTTCATGGCGGGCAAAGCGCTCAGCCACGCGCGCGCTGAATTCACGCAGCGCAGCATCCGATTGCTCGAGTCCCGACAGATTTTTCGCCTGCAGGGCAGACGGCTCCACCCCCAGAATCAGCGCCGCCGCGCTGTTGACGGCGAGTACATGCAGGCTCTCATCGAGCACCACCACGCCGGAAGACAAGTTCGCCAGCACCCGTTCCAGAAAGGCCTTGGCTTGCCCGGTTTCCTGATGATTCTGCGCGGCTTGCTCGCGCGCATCCGACAATTGCCGCGTCATGCGGTTGAACGAATCGATCAGCACGCCCAGTTCGTCGCGGCTGGAGACCGGCTGCATCTGCGAAAAATCGCCCTTGGCCACGGCACGAGTGCCGCGCGCCAGCGTGCGCAGCGGCGCGCCCAGACGATCCGACATCAGATAGGCAATGACGAAGGTCATCAACAGCGCCAGCATCAGGGTGAGGGTCAGCGCAACGCCGTAAATCCGTTTCAGGCCTTGCCGCGAAACCGCGATTTGCTGGTATTCCTGATAAGCCACCTGAACTGCCTGCGCATCGTGCTGCAGCCCGGCGGGAACGGGTTGCACCAGTTGCAGCACGCGCGTTTCTCCAGCCAGCTCGCTGGTGTACACCGGCACGATCACGCGCATGATGAGGCCGCGCTCTGGAATCTCCTCAATCCGGCTGTAGGGCTGCTGCTGGCGGACCTGCCACAACACACTGCGCTCGGGCAGAATCGGCAGCAAAGTGCCGCGTTCGCCGCTGACGTGGGCAATCACGCCGCCCCGTTCGTTGAATAGCGTCAATTCCTGCACCGTGCTTTGCTCACGCAGCGTGGACAGGCTGGTGATGATCGATCCCAGACCTTCATCCGACAGCAACACGGCCATGCGCTGCGCCTTGTTATTCAGTTCGTTCAGCAAATCATCGAGTGCGACCTGGCCAAGCTTGACCCCTGAAGCCAGTGCGTTATCAACCCGCACGTCAAACCAGGTTTCAATCGAGCGGTTGAGAAAGAAAACCGACGCGCCGTACACCACCAGTCCCGGCAGCATGGCGACGACACTGAACATGAGCAGCAGTTTCAGGGTGAGCTTGGCGCCGAACACGCCGCGACGGATACGCTTTTGCAACCACCACAGGCGCCAGCCCAGCAGGGCCAGCAAAATCGCACCAAGCACCCCGCCGGCGACAAACAGCACCGGCAAGCTGTCAGAAAACATGACATTTTCACCACCGGCATAAAACAGCAGCGTCAACAACACGATGCCCGCAATCAGGGCGGCGGCGATCAAACTTCGCATCAGGGCGTCAAGGGAGCGACAGGAACCGCAGCAGGGGCGACAGGGGCGGCAAGCACGGCAGGGGCGTCAAACGACCATTTGTACCAAGCTGTCCCCAGCTCCCAGTGGGCGCCGGGCACCCCTCCAATGGACAGCGGCTTCGGCAGCCGGTCGGTGTCCAGCCGCAGGCGCAGACGGGCATCGTAGCGCCGTCCGGTTTTCAATCCGCCGCGCTCGATCACCTGCCAATCATTCACCCGTCCCAGCAGCGTCAGGGCTTCGCTCAGGGTTTCGGCGGTGCGGGTGACATAACCGTTTTCAACCACATAGCGTCGCAGCAGCAAGTGGTAATAGATCCTCAGCTTGCGAACCGGAGTGGCGATATCTTCATCAAACCACCACCAGTTGCCGGGGCGGCTCACTTCCAGTTCAAGCAGGAAATACAGGTTGATGCCTTTGCTCAACGCATCTTCCAGCGTGGGGTTGAGGGCGATATCGACGTCGGCATCCAGCACATAGCCTAGCGGCGTGGCGCGAATGCCTGCCTTCTTGACCGCGCTTTTATCCGCTGCGATCGCACCCGACGCCGCAAGCAGCCACCCCGCCAGCAACACCCCAGCCAGCCACAATCCGGCCAGCTTGCGGCAGGCTGCGTCAGATCTTCTGCAGCAGTGCGTAAAAGAAGCCATCATGTTCCGCATCCGGCAACAGCGAGCCATCAGACAATGATTCAGGGAGAGAGCGGCGCCTGGCGTCGTGGGCATGGCGAATCAAAAATGCCTGCACTTGCCCGTCGTTTTCTTCGTGGAAAACGGAACAGGTGACGTAAAGCAACGACCCGCCCGGCGCCAGCACTCCCCACAGCGCCTCCAGCATCACCGCCTGTTGCGCTGCAAACTGTGCAATATCCTCCGGGCGACGCAACCATTTGATGTCGGGATTGCGGCGAACCACGCCGGATGCGCTGCATGGCACATCGGCCAGAATGCGGTCAAACGGCTGGCCATCCCACCAGCTGTCGGGGTTCGACGCATCCCCCACCACCCGCTTGGCGCTCAGTTTCAGCCGATCGAGATTTTCCTGCACCCGCTCTAGCCGCAGGGCGTCAACATCGAGCGCGATCAATTCAACCTCCGCCCGCTCGAGAATATGGCCCGTTTTGCCACCGGGTGCCGCGCAGGCGTCGAGCACGCGCTCGCCCGGCTGCGCGTCCAGCAACCTGGCCGCCCATTGCGCACCGGCGTCCTGTACCGATACGTGGCCTTCGTCAAAGCCGGGCAAGCTGTGTACCGATATCGCCTTGTCGAGGGTGACGGCATCTTCACCGGTTTGCCGCGCGGGGTGTCCGGCCTCGGCCAATCGCTGCAGATAACCCGCCACATCGCCATGGCGAACATTGACACGCAATGTAAACGGCGGATGCAGCAAGCCCGCTTCGAGAATGCCTTGCCAGTGGGCTGGATACTCGGCCTGCAGCCTGGCGATCCACCAGTCGGGATGCGACCAGCGCGCCGACGGCTGGGCTTCAGCTATTTTTTCGAGTTCGGCGCGGCGACGTTGAAAGTTGCGCAAAACCGCATTGGCCAGCCCGCGCCGCCAGCCTTCGCCTGCCGCCGTCACGGCGTTGTGCACCACCGCATGCGCCGGGGCACGGGTGTAAGCCAACTGATAAATCGCCACCCGCAACAGCCAGCCCAGCTGCGGATCGGTCAGCGGTCGCTCCAGCAGCGCCGCCAGCCAGCAATCGAGCCGCCCCAGCTGACGCAGGCTGCCGTACACAATATCCTGCAGCGCGCCCCGCTCGCCCGGCGTCTGCAATTGCTGCACGCGATGGGGCAAAACTTGATGCAGGGCCGCGCCGGCCAGAATGTCTTCCAGCGTGTCGGCGGCTAGTTTTTGCAAATTACGCATCGTGGGTAAGGGCCTGATGGATGGGTTGGTTCATGAAATGCCTGCCGCGTCGAGAAGCGGCAGATGATACAGGGGCAACCCGGCCACCCCGCGTTTCAACGACCGAAATGAGTGCCCGGCGCAAACGAACGGCTGGCTAGATAGGCGGCGACCGGCATCCGCTTGCTGCCGGCCGGCTGCACCTCACGCAAAGCCAGCGCGCCCTCGCCGCAAGCCACCACCAGCTGATCGCCATCGGCGCACAATATTTCACCCGCAGCGCCGGCACCAGAGACCGCCTGAGCCGACCAGACCTTAAGTGAGGCGCCATCCAGCAGCGTCCACGCGCCCGGCACCGGACAATAGGCGCGCACCGCGCGTGCAAGCCGCTCTGCAGGCTGGTCCCAGTCGAGTTGCGCCTCTTCCTTGGTCAGTTTGGCGGCATAGGTGGCACGCAAATTATCTTGTGCCACCGGCACCAGCGAAGCGACATTCGCCAGTGCCTCGACGATGGCAGCTGCCCCTGCACTCGCCAGCGCATCGTGCAGGCTGGCGGCCGTATCATCGTCCCGGATCGGCAGCGTGACGGTCGACAACATCGTCCCGGTATCGAGTCCGGCATCCATTTGCATGATGGTGATGCCGGTTTCTGTGTCGCCCGCCAGAATGGCACGCTGGATCGGCGCGGCGCCACGCCAGCGCGGCAACAATGAAGCGTGAATATTGAGACAGCCCAGACGCGGCAGATCCAGTACCGCTTGCGGCAAAATCAGGCCATAGGCGGCAACCACCATGACGTCGGCGTGGACCGCGCACAATGCCGCCTGAGCCTCCGGTGATTTCAGGCTGAGTGGCTGATAGACCGGCAACCCGCGCGCCAGCGCAGCCTGCTTGACTGCACTCGGGGTCAGCTTCATGCCGCGCCCGGCCGGGCGGTCGGGCTGGGTCAGCACGAGGGCGAGATCGTGCCCGGCATCCGCCAGCGCATCGAGAGCGGCTGCCGCAAACGGCGGCGTACCGGCAAAGATGAGACGCACGGGGGCGGCCGGATTCAGAGCGACGCGCGACGCGGCGCGGGATCAGGCTGGTGCTCACGCGCTTGTTTGAGCAGCTTGGCCTTGATGCGATTGCGTTTGAGACCGGACAAATAATCGACAAACACCTTGCCTAGCAAATGATCCATTTCATGTTGAATGCACACGGCCAGCAAGCCGTCTGCGTCCAGTTCGAAAGGTTTGCCATTGCGATCGAGCGCCCGCACGCTGACTCGCTCGGCGCGCGTCACTTTGTCGTATATGCCGGGGACCGACAAACAGCCCTCTTCGCTTTCCTCAGTGCCAGAACGAGCGGTGATTTCGGGGTTGATGAACACTTGCAACGCGTCGTGGGTTTCGGATATGTCGATCACGACAACCCGCTCGTGGACGTTGACCTGGGTTGCCGCCAAGCCGATACCCGGTGCGGCGTACATGGTTTCGGCCATGTCGTCGACCAGCTTCTGGATACGGGCATCGACCACAGCGACCGGCTTGGCAAGCTTGTGCAAGCGCGGATCGGGGTAATGCAAAATGTCGAGTTTGGCCATAAAAATCTTTGCTAATGAAAGAGCTGGGCGCACACTTTGATGCAAAATCTGCATCCGATGGCGTGCTGCCCTAAATATAAGGTCGGTGATAGCCGTAAGTTAGGCGCACAGTATATTTTCAACACAACTATTTTCAACTCGGCTGTTTTCAGTCCGAAATGGGACAAAGTCTAAATGGAGGGGGTTCCCGTGCGTCAACTTGTTATTTCACTTGCCCTGTTACTGGCAACACCGGTGATGGCCGATACGCTCAAACTGCAGGACAACGCCCCCGACAAATACGTTGTGGTCAAGGGCGACACGCTATGGGACATTTCAGGGAAATTCCTCAAAGATCCCTGGCGCTGGCCGCAGATCTGGAACATGAACCGCGCGGAAATCAAAAATCCGCACTGGATTTACCCAGGCGACCTCGTTTTGCTCGACAGAAGCGGCAAACAACCCCGTCTTTCTCTGGTCAAGGGCGATAAAGGCGGCATGCGTACCGTCAAACTATCTCCGGGTGAACGGGTGACCGAGCTTGGCAGCGAGGCCATTCCAGCCATTCCGAGCCGGGTGATTTTTCCGTTCCTGTCGCAGCCGCGGGTCGTCCCGCTGGACGCAATGCAGGATGCGCCGTTCATTCTGGGCACCAACAACGAACGCGTGGTGCTGGGCACAGGCGACGAAGCCTTCGCCACCGGCGGCATGCCCGGCGTGACCCGCTGGAACGTGCTGCGCCCCGGTAAAACCCTGAAAGACCCGGCCACCGGCGAAGTGCTTGGGTATGAAGTCGAATATCTGGGCGATGCGCGCACCGTGGTGGAAGGCGCACCACAAAAAATCCGCATCACGCAGTCGGCGAAGGAAATCCTGCCCAAGGACAAGCTGGTGAAAGCCGATGACGGCGCCGCATTTGAATACATTCCCCATGCGCCCGAAACCCGAATCAACGGTCGCATCATCTCGGCGTATGGCGGCATGTCCGACAGCGGCCAGTATCAAACCGTGGTAATCGACCGCGGTAGCCGCGACGGCCTGGAGCAAGGTCACGTATTGGCGGTGTACCGCGAAGGCCAGGCAGTGGCGCTCACCTCATCCGAGAAAAGCAACCTGACCTGGGTCAACGGATCCAGCGGGATTCCCAACGGCGGCGCCTGGCTCTACAACGATGTGCGCTGCCTGAAGGAAGACGGCAAGGTCACTTACGACCAGGTTGCCGAAGTCAACAGCAGCTTCCGCAAAACCTGCCTCAGCAAGAACAGCGATGGCAACGTCAAGCTGCCAGATGCCCAGAGCGGCCTGGTGATGGTGTATCGCGTGTTTGAGCGGGTGTCCTATGCACTCATCATGCAATCCAACGGCCCGGTGTATCTGCTGGATCGGGTGCAAACGCCCTGAACGCGCCCGACAGGCCACGTTGCCATGTTTGATTCTTGGCTGCGCCTGGCGCTCGCTCCCGGGGTCGGCAACACCAGCCTGATTCGCCTGCTGACGGCCTTCGGTTCCCCGGAGGCCGTTTTGGCGTCGGGGCGTACGGCGCTCTCAGCCCATCTTTCCAGGGCTCAATGCGATGCGCTATTGGGCGAGCCTGATGCCGCGCTGCTTGAAACCACCCAAGCCTGGCTGGCCCAGCCCGGCAACAGCTTGATGACGCTGGCGGATGAGGATTATCCGAAAAGCCTGCTCGAAATCGCCGACCCGCCCGCTGTGCTCTATTGCAAAGGGCGGCGCAGCCTGTTGAATCAGCCAGGTCTTGGCGTGGTTGGCAGCCGCAACGCCACCCCGCAAGGCGTGCGCGATGCCGAAGCCTTTGCCCACGCCTTGTCCGACGCCGGCCTCACCATCATCAGCGGACTCGCGCTTGGCATTGATGCGGCGGCGCACCGGGGCGGCCTGGCAGGGGCCGGATCGAGCATTGCCATCATCGGCACCGGGCTCGACCGCATTTACCCCGCACGCAACAAGGCACTGGCGCATCAACTGGCCGAAACCGGGCTGGTCGTATCCGAATTTGCGCTTGGCACGCCCCCCCTGCCGGGCCATTTTCCACGGCGTAACCGTCTGATCAGCGGCGTCAGTCGCGGGGTGCTGGTGGTGGAAGCTGCGCCCGACAGCGGTTCGCTGATCACCGCGCGGGTCGCCACCGAACAGGGGCGCGAAGTGTTCGCCATTCCCGGCTCGATCCATTCGCCACTGGCGCGCGGCTGCCATGCCTTGATCAAGCAGGGAGCCAAGCTGGTTGAATCAGCCGCCGACATTCTCGACGAGCTAGCCTGGCAGCAACGTCTGACGCCACCAGTACTGCCGGAAAGGACGACCGACCCTGTGCTGGAGGCGCTGGAGGGTGCGCCGTGCACCCTCGACGGCCTGGCACAAACGACCGGGTTGACGCTGGAAGCGCTTTCGGCCAAGCTGTTGACGCTTGAACTGGATGGGCGGATTGCCTCTTTGCCCGGCGGGCGCTACCAAAAATTACACTGAGATCATGCTCGATATTCTGGTTTACCTCTACGAAAGCTTCCGCATGGTGGCGCTCACACCCGACCGCGACGCGCTGGAAAAACGTCTGTTTGCCGCAGGGTTTGAAGAAACCGACATCAATGCTGCACTCGACTGGTACGCCAATCTGGCCGGCAGCGCCACCCACGAACGG
>MGZO01000110.1:9897-25022 GCA_001802655.1 Hydrogenophilales bacterium RIFOXYD1_FULL_62_11 | reverse complement strand
GAACGAGGCATGCCGCACCGAACTGGCGTATCTGGTCAGCGCCGAGATCCTCGACCCCGAGTCACGCGAATGGGTGATTTCCGGGCTGATGGAACTGGGTGGCGAAGACATCGAGCCCGACCATGTGCGCTGGATGACGCTGATCGTGTTGTGGAGCCGTGGCCTGATCGAACACTTCACCCACCTGGAAGACATGTTGCTGAACCACGAGCCGGACCGTCTGCATTAAATAGCCATGTCCACTCTCGTTATCGTCGAATCCCCCTCCAAGTCTAAAACGCTGAAGAAATACCTCGGCCCGGATTATGAAATCCTCGCCAGCTACGGCCACGTGCGCGACCTCGAGCCAAAAACCGGCGCGGTCGATACTGAAACGTTCAGCATGAAATATCAGATCATCGAGCGCAACGCCAAGCACGTCGAAGCCATCGTCAAGGCCGCCAAGAAAGCCGACGAAGTGTTGCTGGCGAC
Organism: Hydrogenophilales bacterium RIFOXYD1_FULL_62_11; assembly: GCA_001802655.1. GTDB lineage: Bacteria > Pseudomonadota > Gammaproteobacteria > Burkholderiales > Thiobacillaceae > Thiobacillus. The sequence goes on along the minus strand of MGZO01000110.1, from coordinate 24,551 downwards.
TGACCCGGATAGAGAAGGCGAGGCGATTTCCTGGCACATCAGCGAAATCCTCAAGGAACGTAAGGTCAAGACGCCGATGAAGCGCGTGGCCTTTTACGAAATCACCGAATCCGCAGTGCAGGACGCGGTGCGCAATCCGCGCGAAATCGCGACCGACCTGGTCGATGCGCAGCAGGCACGGCGCGCGCTGGATTATCTGGTCGGTTTCAACCTGTCGCCGCTGCTGTGGCGCAAGATCAGCCCGGGCTTGAGTGCCGGCCGCGTGCAGTCGCCCGCCTTGCGCATGATTGTTGAACGCGAACTCGAAATCGAAGCCTTCAATCCACGCGAATACTGGTCGCTGCACCTCGACAGTCACAAAGGCGCACAGGCGTTTTCCGCCAAACTGACCCATTTCAAGGGCGAAAAGGTCGAGCAGTTCACCGTCGAGCACGAAGCCCGCAGCAAGGAGTGGCTGGCGACGCTGGAGTCCAAGGACGCCCGCGTCATGCGTATCGAGAAGAAACGCCGCGCCCGCCACCCCGGCGCGCCGTTTACCACCTCGACCCTGCAGCAGGCCGGCGTGCGTCAGCTCGGCATGACCACCGACCGCGTCATGCGCACCGCGCAGCAATTGTACGAGGGCATGGACTTGGGGGAAGGTCCGGTCGGCCTTATCACCTACATGCGGACCGACTCGGTGAATCTGGCGCAGGAAGCAATCACCGACATCCGCAAGTATGTGGGCGCCAACTTCGACAAGGAATTCCTGCCGCCGACCGAGCTGACCTACAAGGCGAAAACCAAAAACGCACAGGAAGCGCACGAAGCGGTGCGCCCGACCTCGGTGACGCGCACGCCGGAATCGGTGAAGCAATTCCTGACGCACGACCAGGCGCGGCTCTACGAGCTGATCTGGAAGCGCACTGTCGCCTGCCAGATGACCCCGGCGCAATTCGACACCGTCGCCGCCGATATCACCGTGGGCGAAGGCACTTTCCGCGCCACCGGGCAGACGCTGGCATTCGCCGGCTTTCTGGCGGTGTACCAGGACGACGAGGAGGAGGAAGGCGAATCCAAGCTGCCCGCGCTGGTCGAAGGTGAAACCCTGCCGGTCGACAAACTGTACGGTGAACAGCACTTTACCCAGCCGCCGCCGCGCTACACCGAGGCAAGCCTGGTCAAGTCGCTCGAAGAACACGGCATCGGCCGCCCCTCCACCTACGCCAGCATCATTTCCACCCTGCAGGACCGCGAATACGTGGTGCTGGAGAAAAAACGCTTTCAGCCGACCGACATCGGCCGCCTGGTCAACTGCTTCCTCACCCGCCATTTCACTCAATACATCGACTACGATTTCACCGCCAAACTGGAAGACAAGCTCGACGATGTGTCCAACGGCACCCGCGTGTGGTCGCAGCTGTTGGGTGAATTCTGGAAGGGATTTGATGGCGAGCTGAAGGCCAAACAGGACGTCGAACGCGGTTGCCCGATCATGGAGCCCTGCCCCAAGTGCAGCAAACCGTTGTTCATGCAGGCGAGCAAGCGCGGCCTTTTCATCGGCTGTTCCGGCTACCCGGAATGCGACTACACCCGCCCGCTGCACGCTGAAACGGCAGAAGGCGACAACATCCTCGGCCAGGACCCAGCCAGCGGTCTCGACGTGAAATTACTGTCCGGACGTTTCGGGCCCTACGTACAAATCGGCGACATGCCGGAAGACAAGAAAGCGCCGAAGCCGCGTCGCGCTTCGTGGCCCAAGGAAATCCCGCTTGATCAGGCCACGCTGGAACTGGCGCTGAAGTTTCTCTCGCTGCCGCGCGAAGTCGGCCATCACCCGACCACTGGCCTGCCGATTGTCGCCAACAATGGTCGCTTCGGCCCCTATCTGCTGCACGACGGCAAGTTCAAGTCGATCCCCAAGACCGACAGTGTTTATGAGATCGATTTACCGCGCGCGCTCGAAGTGCTGGTGATGGAACGCGCGCCGCGCGGCGCCGATTCTGCCGCATCCGTGCTGAAAACGCTCGGCCCGCACCCGGACGACGGCAAGGACATCACCGTGCGCAGCGGCCGCTACGGCCCCTACGTCAAGCACGGCAGCACCAACGCCACGCTGCCGAAGGACATCACGCCAGAAGAAATCACGCTGGATGAAGCGCTGTCGCTGCTCGCTGCACGCGAGGCCAAGGGTCCGGCCAAGAACCCGGCGAAAAAAACAGCCGCCAAGCCCGCAGCAAAGAAAGCCAAAGCGACCGGCGCTGACGACGTCAAGCCAGCTGTCGCCAAAAAAGCACCCGTGAAGAAGGCGGCGGCCAAGAAAACGGCAACCAAAACGGCCGCCAAAAAGCCCGCCAGCAAAAAACCTGCTGCATGAGTACGCCCCCCAGCCTGCTGATGGTCAATGCCTTTATTGGCACGGCGGGCTACAAAAAGCTGTATCAGGAACTGGGCTATAGCGTGGTCACCGAATGGTCTGAACGCAAGGCCATCAGTCTGGTGCGCAGAGCAGCTCCGGCTGTCATCGTGGCGGACTTTTATCACCAGACGGATTTCCGTGACCGCCTGTCCAACCTCGAATCCCTGCTGGCGGCGGTGCAAAGTACGCCGAACACCCGCGTCCTGGTGTTTTACGAACCAGCACATCAAGCCGTGCTTGATACCGTCAGTGCCCGTCTTCGCATCGATGCCGCACTCTGCTTGCCGGTTGAGGAAGCTCGGTTGCGTGACACGCTGCAGGCCTGGTTGAAGCATGAATCGGAGCAAGACCACACCAATCTTTAATGTTCAATATAACGCCCTGGTTTTTCGCCGCAGCCTGATCGCTGGTCTACTCACGCAGCATCAGGCGATGTCGGTGAAAGAATGTTGACGTAATCATTAAACTTTTCGTCATAACAGGTCGTTATCCAGCTGACAATTTGTGGAGATGACCATGTTCCGTTTTGCTGTTTTTTCGTTGCTGCTGGCGGCAACCGGTGTCCAGGCTGCACCGTTGACCCTCGGTGTGGTTCTGGATCAGAACGAAACCGTAACCAACGCGGATACCACCAAGCGTTATCGCGCCTTCGAGAACGAAATCGAGCGGGCATTGGGCCAGCCTGTTCTGATGTATTACTACACCCGTGGCTTTTCTGCCATCAAGGACGCCAAGAATGGATCGATGGATCTGGTTTTTGGCCCGCCTCAGGTCATTGCCAATATCAGCAAATTCAAATTCGAGCCTATCCTCAAATCCAGTGCGATGACTGCGACTTCTTTTGTAGCTGGCCCGGCTTACAAGGGCGGCCTGACAGCCAAATCACAGGCTCGACTGGGTGTGCCCGATTACGAGTCGCTCATGGGCGGGATGGCACGCGGGGAAATCAACAGCCGCGGCTTGTCCAAGGACGACTTCGCTGAAATCAAATTTCACCGCATGCCTGAAGCCCCACTGTATGGTCTGAAGCTGGGCCGATACGACCTAGCAGTGGCATCAGCCGAAGAAGCCAAAACCTGGGCCGACGCCAACGGTGGACGCATCGTTTTCACCAGTACCTCCATCCCACTGCGTGCCTTGAGTGTGAAAACTGAAACGATCCCGGCAGCAGCACAACAAAAACTGGTCGCAGCGCTCAAAAACAGCAGCAGCCTCAACCTGGCGCTGATCGACGCCAGCAAGGCTGACTTCAAGGGTGTTGCTTCAATGTTGAACACCACGCCAACCAGCCTGCCGGGCGCAAAAGTCATCTCCGCCGCCGAAGCCAAACTGCTCGCCGCAAAAGGCATGGCGATATACGACGTGCGGGTGCCCGAAGAGTATGACACCGCTCACATGCCCGGCGCGATATCTGTGCCATACAAAGAAGCCAGTGCAAAAGAAGTCGGATTTGACCCCGCTGACGACCAGTTTGCCCTGAACAAACTGCCCAAGGATAAAAACACCCCGTTCATGATGTACTGCGACGGCACCATCTGCTGGAAAAGCTACAAGTCTGCCTTGATGGCGATCCAGGGTGGCTGGAAAAATGTTTACTGGTTTCGCGGCGGGTTTCCAGAATGGAAGGACGCGGGATTACCCGTCGTTGCAAAGAAATAATCAGCCCCACCCACCCACAAAAAACCCGGCAGTGCCGGGTTTTTTGTGGGTGGGAAACAAGGTTGAGCTGATTTGAGTCTACTTGAACTGGCGCGCCGCGAAACGCGCCAGCACCTTATCGGCATCCATCAAGTCCAGCGTTTCACCCCTTACTCGATAACGCGTAGCACGCGCATAGACGGCAAGCAGTGCGGCCTCCTGCTCCATCACCCCTGGCAAGCACGCCATGCGCGTGCTTGCCAGGGGACCGATATGCAGTTCGCTCGGCGCAGGATGCGTGTAACTGCCCATCAACTTGTTACAGCCACTACTGGCGCTGACCCGTCCGTCGAGCAGCAGCATGTAGGCTTCGCGCTCACCCGGCTGGGATTGCGCGGGGCGCGCACCCATTGCGATCAATTTCCAGTAGGTGTTCTCCAGCGCGGCGTCTGGCGTGGCTTTAACCTGCTGCAATACCAGCTGAACCTGCTTGCCCGCCCCCCGGGTCATCACGGCCTCATGTTGGGCAGTCGTGTAGAGCAGTTCGCCGCCGCTGGTTAGCATGGCACGCACACCATAACGATGACCGGTCTGAAGGTCCCCCGGGTAATACGGCAATTCAAACGCAAGCGGAAACTGCCGTCCTCCGCCAGGCAGACTCAGCCGTGCCAGACGCTTCACTTTGCCATCCGATCTCGTGACATCCAGCAACTCGACCGTCAGCGTGGCGTCATCCGGAAGCACACCGCGCTCGGGATAACTCACCTTGCCGTCGATGCGTTCCAACGGACTGGCAGGCACAGCATGGGCATAAGCTGCCACAAGCAAGGCAGACAGGAAATTCAGAACATATCGCGAACGAAGCATGGCCTGCCTCGCAGGTCGGGGTGCAGGCGTCAAACCAGCACCCGCCTGTTCCCGGCCTGGCAGGGGCCACCGGCGCGCAGGAAAAGCGCCTTAGCGTCCCTGTTTATAAACCGAGCGTATCCCATAGCGCGTCGATCCGGGCCTTGACTGCCGCGTCCATCACAATCGGCGTACCCCATTCGCGTGAGGTTTCGCCCGCCCATTTGTTGGTGGCGTCGATGCCCATCTTGCTGCCAAGACCGGACACCGGGCTGGCAAAATCGAGGTAGTCGATCGGCGTATTTTCCACCAGCAGCGTATCGCGTGCGGGATCGACGCGGGTGGTCAACGCCCACATCACTTCTTTCCAGTCGCGCACGTTCACATCGTCGTCCATCACCAGAATGAACTTGGTATACATGAACTGGCGCAAAAAACTCCATACCCCGAACATCACGCGCTTGGCGTGACCGGGGTATTGTTTCTTCATGCTCACCACCGCCATGCGATAGGAGCAGCCTTCAGGCGGCAAATAAAAATCGGTGATTTCGGGAAACTGTTTTTGCAACAGCGGCACAAACACCTCGTTCAGCGCGACGCCCAGAATCGCTGGCTCGTCCGGTGGCTTGCCGGTGTAGGTTGAGTGATAAATCGGATCGCGCCGCATCGTGATGCGCTCGACGGTGAACACCGGGAAGGTTTCCTGCTCGTTGTAATAACCGGTGTGGTCACCATAGGGCCCTTCCAGAGCCGTCTCGCCCGGATGAATCACGCCTTCCAGCACGATTTCCGCCGAGGCCGGTACCTGTAAATCGTTGCCCAGGCACTTCGTGACTTCGGTCTTCGCGCCGCGCAGCAATCCTGCGAACTGATATTCCGACAGCGAATCCGGCACCGGCGTCACTGCGCCAAGGATGGTCGCCGGATCGGCGCCTAGTGCGACCGCCAGCGGGAACGGCTCGCCCGGATGCGCCAGCTGATGCTCACGGAAATCCAGCGCGCCGCCCCGATGCGCCAGCCAGCGCATGATGAGCTTGTTGCGGCCGACCACCTGCTGGCGATAAATGCCGAGATTTTGCCGCTTTTTGTGCGGGCCACGCGTGACTGTCAAGCCCCAGGTGATGAGCGGTGCAACGTCTCCCGGCCAGCAATGCTGGATCGGCAACCGCGCCAGATCGACGTCGGCACCCTCCCACACGATGTCCTGGCACGGCGCGCCTTTCACCTCTTTGGGCGCCATGTTCAGCACCTGCTTCAGCACCGGCCACTTTTCCCAGGCGTCGCGCAGACCTTTGGGCGGCTCCGGCTCTTTCAGATAGGCAAGCAGCTTGCCCACTTCGCGCAGCCGCGCCGGATCGTCCTCGCCCATTCCGTAGGCGACGCGCTTGACCGTGCCGAACAGATTGGCCAGCACCGGCATGCTGTGGCCTTTGGGGTTTTCGAACAGCAGCGCCGGACCGCCTGCGCGCAGCACGCGGTCGGCGATTTCAGTCATTTCCAGCTTGGGATCGACTTCAATGCTGATACGTTTCAGCTCGCCGATTTTTTCCAGTTGTGCGATGAAATCGCGCAGGTCGCGGTAGATCATGAGGGGGCGCTTACTTGCCGGTTACGCTGAGCCACGCAACGCATGTGCTCAGTTGATGATTTCAAACAGGGTAACGACCTTGGCCACGCCTGTAGACGAGCTGGCTACCGCGGTGGCGGCTTTGGCTTCGTCGGGGGTGACCAGGCCCATCAGATACACCACACCGGCTTCCGTCACCACCTTGATTTTGCTGCCGGGCACCCTGTCGTTACCCAGCATGCGGGTTTTGACATTGCTGGTGATGGTGGTGTCGCTGGCTTTCGTCGAAAAAGAGGAAACCGCACCCACGCTCAGCTCGTCGAACACGGTTCGCACATCGGGAATCTCCTTGACCAGCTTGACCGCGCCGCTACGGGTCGCCTCATCCTGCACCTGCCCGGTCAGCAACACCTGGCGGTTATAACTGGTGGCGGAAATGCTGTTGGTTTCTTGCGGATAGGCGCTGTTTAAGCGATTCAGTGCGTGCAATTCGATTTCCTGATCGCCGACATACACACCGGTGGTTCGGCGATCCAGTGCGGCCGATGTGCCCACCGCCGCGCCGCCGACCACCACGGCCGCGCACCCATGCAATTGCGAAACCACGATGCCAGCCAGCGCAAGATAAATAAGCTTGTTCATTCCTCAACTCCTAATAAAACGCTGTCCACCGCATCGCACAGGCAATGAATGGTCAGCAGGTGAATTTCTTGAATGCGCGCTGCGGATTCTGCGAACGCGCAGAGTAGGACGTCATCTTCCACCAGGTGTTCCGTCAGCTGACCACCGCTGCGGCCGCTTAACGCAATCACGTGGACACTGCGTGTGTGCGCCGCATCCACCGCCTGCAACACGCTGGGCGAATTCCCGCTGGTGGAAATCGCCAGCAAAATATCGCCCGGTTGACCGAGCACCTTGACCTGGCGGGCAAATACCTGATCGTAGGCCGTGTCGTTTGCGATCGAAGTCAGGGTCGAACTGTCGGTGGTGAGCGCAATCGCGGCGAGGCCAGGACGTTCCTGCTCGAAGCGATGCACCATCTGGGCGACAAAGCGCTGCGCGTCCGCCGCCGACCCGCCGTTGCCGCAGGCCATGATCTTGCCGCCCTGGGTCAGGCTGTGCACCATCAGCCGGGCCGCCTGTTCGATAGACGGGGCAAGCCCTTCTGCCGTATCCAGTATGGTCTGTGCCGATAACTGAAAATGGCTCAAAATTCTGTCGTGTAAAGCCATGTCCGCGATTATCCCCTCTTCCCGTTAGCCGACGTCGTCAAACGCATTCCTGATCCACTCCGGCGCGCCGCCCGCATCGAGCGCAATCACGTCAAAACGGCACGGCGGCACGGATTTCAGCCCGCTCAGATATTGACGTGCAGCAGCCAGAAGCTTTCTTTGCTTGGCCGGCGTTACGCTGGCAGCGGCCCCGCCAAAATCGCTGCGGCTGCGCAAGCGCACTTCAACAAACACCCGCGTGGCGCCATCCTGCATGATGAGGTCGATCTCGCCAAAACGGCAGCGCCAGTTGCGCGCGACCGAAGCCAGACCCTGCGTAACCAGGAAGGCTTCGGCGCGCGCTTCAGCGGATTGCCCGAGCAGGGTTTTCAACATCTGCGACAATATGAAAAATGAAAGACAACCCGCATCATAACCGCCTGCCCGCCGCGCTTTATGTCGTCGCCACGCCGATCGGCAACCTTGGCGACATTACCCTGCGTGCACTCGATACGCTGAAAAGCGTGGATCGCGTCGCCGCCGAAGACACCCGTGTCTCGGGACAGCTGCTGGCGCATTTCAACATTTCCAAGCCGATGGTGTCGATCCGCGAACACAATGAACGCGAAGCCGCCGAAAAAGTAATCACCTGGATCACGACGGGCGAAGCGGTGGCGTATGTGTCCGATGCCGGCACGCCCGCCGTGTCCGATCCCGGTGCGCGACTGGTCACGGCGGTACGCGCAGCAGGATTGAGCGTCGTGCCGATTCCCGGCGTGTCGGCGGTGGTGACGGCAATGTCGGCAGCGGGCATTGAGTCTGGCCAGTGGTTGTTTCATGGTTTTTTGCCGCCCAAATCCGGCGCGCGCAAAACCGAAATTCAAATGCTGGCCGCACTGCCCGCCGCGCTGGTATTTTATGAGGCGCCGCATCGCATCGTGGAAACCGTTGTTGATCTGGCGGCCGTGCTCGACAGCACACGCCTGCTGACATTGGCGCGCGAACTGACCAAGAAATTCGAGGCCATCGTCACGCTGCCGCTTGCCGATGCCGCCAACTGGCTGGCTGCCGACCCCAATAACGTGCGCGGTGAGTTTGTCGTCATCGTGCATCCGCCGCACGCCGCCGCTGTGGCCATCGACGCCGAAGCGATGCGTGTGCTCGACCTGCTGGCAGATGCGCTACCGCCTACTCTCGCCGCCAAGCTCGCGTCCAAAATCACCGGGCGCCCCAAAGCCGAGCTTTATCAGATGTCCCTCGCTCTCAAACCGCAAGACACGCCATGACCGACACGCTCACAATTACCCGCCCCGACGACTGGCACATTCACTTCCGCGACGACGCAGCCATGGCGAGCGTGCTGCCCGACACCGCGCGCGTATTTGGCCGCGCCATCGCGATGCCCAACCTCAAACCGCCGGTGACCACCGTCGCACTCGCAGCGGCCTATCGTGCACGGCTGCTTGCTGCCGTGCCTGCCGGCAACACCTTTGAACCCTTGATGACGCTGTACCTCACGGACAACACCGCAGCTGAAGAAGTTTTCCACGCACAACAAAGCGGCTTCATTCATGCAGTGAAATATTATCCGGCGGGCGCGACCACTAATTCAGACTCGGGCGTCACCGACCTGGCCCGCGCCTACCCGGCCATCGCCGCGATGGAAGAGGTCGGCATGCCCTTATTGCTGCACGGCGAAGTCACCGACCCGGAGGTCGATGTGTTCGATCGCGAAGCGGTATTCATCGAACGTCATCTGACGCGTCTGATGCGCGACTTTCCACGCCTGAAGATCGTCCTCGAACACATCACCACCCGGCAGGCCGCCGAGTTTGTTGCCGCAGCGCCCACCAACGTCGCCGCGACGCTGACCGTGCATCACCTGCTCTACAACCGTAACGCCATGTTCCAGGGCGGCATCCGCCCACATCTGTACTGCCTGCCGATCCTCAAGCGTGAAACGCATCGTGAGGCGCTAGTTGCGGCTGCAATCTCCGGCAATCCCAAATTTTTTCTCGGCACCGATTCGGCACCGCATGCGCTTGGCGCGAAAGAATCGTCCTGCGGGTGCGCGGGGATCTATTCCGCCCATGCCGCCATCGAACTGTATGCCGAGGTATTCGATGCGGCAGGCGCGCTCGACAAGCTGGAAGCCTTCGCCAGTTTTTATGGCGCAGATTTCTACGGTCTGCCGCGTAACATCGACACGATCACGCTGCAGCGCGAAAGCTGGCTTGCGCCGCAGCAACTCAGCATGGGCGAAGCGCAATTGATTCCGTTGCGCGGCGGCGAGAAGATCCACTGGCGGGTGATGTGAGCGTCCAAACCTGAAAACAAAAACGGCAGACTTTAGGTCTGCCGTTGGTGGAAGCTAGCCAGCGCTTCCTAAGGTGCGCGACTTTGCGTCGCGCTGAGGAGACTTCTAAGGAAATGCAGGAATAGTCGGCTCGATGCCCGAACTTGCCGCCTCGGGATGCTGCGAAGCGATCAGTTGCTTGATTTCATCGACGCGCCCAGCAGGCACGTCCACCATCATTAATACACGTCCGGCAGCAACCGCCGATTCAAATGTTTTCAGTCGCGAGTTTGGAATTGAACTGGCGACCATGCTGGCAACCCATGCGCCGAATGCCGCACCAACCAATGCGGTCAGCAAGATAGTGATAAATTGCAGGTCAACGCCTGCTGGCGGAAAAAGCACTGCAACCAGTCCGGCAAGAATGCCGATCCCCCCGCCGACTGCCAGCCCTGTTTCCGCGCCATGTACAAAATCGGTGGATTGCAGGATCGAAGCTTCATGCAAACCCTGCAAGGGCACGCCATCCTTGGCCAAAACATGGATATGAGCGTTTTCGATCCGGGCAAGCAACAGTTCATCCCGAATCCTGCGTGCACTGGCGGCATCCGGAAGGATGAAATACAGCCGTCTTCTCATCACGGGTCACCTCAGAAATGCGCGTTCAAATCAAACCCATAGAAGATGTTTAGCTCATTCCACTCGGCGGTCAAGGAGTGTTTATGCAACCATAAATTAATTTGATGATCAGCCTTGATCAAAGCCTACACCTTGAACCGCATTCCCCGTGAAGAAAATCCAGATATCCACAATGGCGATCCCGATCACTTTATAATCGCAAGTGGAAAAGCCGATCAGACAACCGCCGCCATGAAAGTGGGGGAGGAAAGTCCGGGCTCCATAGAGCAGGATGCTGGCTAACGGCCAGACGCAGCAACCGCCCTGTTGCAAGACGGGGTGGCCAAGGCGAGGAATAGGGCCACAGAGACGAGCGTATTAAGTTACGGTGAAACGCGGTAACCTCCATCCGGAGCAACACCAAATAGGCAGGCGATGAAGCGGCTCGCTGAGTCTGCGGGTAGGTGGCTGGAGCCGGTTAGCAATGACCGGCCTAGAGGAATGGTTGTCCACGACAGAACCCGGCTTATCGATCGACTTTTCCACTTATTATTTAATTCAATAACTTAGCGTTTTTTCCTAAAAAACTGGGCAAAATCACCCGCTAAGCATCGGTTTTTCCAGAAACTTATCCACAACCACGAACCACCCCTAAGTCATTGAGGCATAGGGGTTTTTTTATGTTCGCCTTATTGACCTCCCCAAAACTATCCCCTATAGTGGGTACCAGTGGTGATTAGTGGGTGATTGTGGGGAAAACCCACCCACTCAAGCCAAATCAAATACGGAGAGCGCATGTTTCGGGGGGTCGCAACAATCAGTCTGGATAGCAAGAACCGGCTCGTCGTGCCGGCGCGCTATCGCGACGCCCTGTTGGTGAACGCTGGCGGTCGTGTGGTGATTACCGCCGACCCCAGCCAGTGCCTGCTGCTCTATCCCCTTCCTGAGTGGGAGCCGATCGAGAAAAAGCTCAACGGCCTGTCCGACTTCAATCCGCGCACACGTAGCCTCAAGCAGCTGCTGGTGGGCTATGCGCATGACATGGACATGGACAGCGCCGGTCGTGTGCTGCTGCCGCCGATGCTGCGCAAATTCGCCGATCTGGACAAAAACGTGGTGCTGGTAGGCCAGGGCAGCAAGATCGAATTGTGGAACGAGGCGCGCTGGGAAGCACAGGTGGCGCAGGCGCTGACATTCAGCGATGACGTGCTGCCGCCGGAACTCGAAGGCTTCACGCTGTGACGGAAACCGCCCATGTGCCGGTACTGGCACAGGAGGCGGTGGCAGCCCTGGCGATCCAACCCGGTGGCGTCTATATCGATGCCACCTTTGGCCGCGGCGGGCATAGCCGCCTGGTCCTCGACCAGCTCGGCGCGCAAGGCCGCCTGATTGCACTAGATCGCGATCCCGATGCCATTCGCGCCGGCGCAAACCTGCAGGACAAGCGGCTGACGCTGGTGCAGCGCACTTTTTCCAGTCTGGGTGCGGTGCTCGCCGAACAGGGCATGCCGCAGGTGAACGGGATTTTGTTGGACATAGGCGTGTCGTCGCCGCAGCTGGATGACGCCACACGCGGATTCAGTTTCCGTTTCGATGCGCCGCTCGACATGCGCATGGATCCGGGGAGCGGACTGTCGGCAGCAGACTGGCTGGCGACAGCCGCAGAGGGGGAAATCAGTGAAGTCATCCGCAGCTACGGGGAAGAGCGGTTTGCTAAATCGATTGCGCGCGCGATTGTTGCGGCACGGCAAGTCGAAGCCATCCGTACCACCGGGCAGCTGGCGCGTCTCATCGCCGCAACGATTAAATGGCACGAACCGGGGCAACACCCGGCCACGCGCAGCTTTCAAGCTATACGGATTTATCTCAACCGTGAACTGGAAGAGCTGAGCGCCGTGTTGCCGCAATGCGTGGATGCCCTTGTGCCTGGCGGCCGGCTTGCAGTGATCAGCTTTCATTCGCTGGAAGATCGCATCGTCAAACGCTTCATGCGCGACGAGGCCTTGGGTGAACAGGCGCCGCGCCGGTTGCCGATACCTGCCGCAATGCTGAAACCCGGCCGCTTGAAGCTGGTGGGGCGTGCCCAGCACGCAAGCGACGCTGAACGTGCCGCGAATCCGCGCGCCCGCAGCGCCGTGCTGCGGGTGGCAGAACGCATGGACGGAATGACATGAGCCGCCTCAATATCGTCCTGGCTGTCGTGTTGATCATGTGCGCGCTGGCGGTGATTCAGGCGCAGCACCGCTCGCGCACCTATTTTGTGGGTCTGGAACGGTTGAAAAAAGATGCACGCCTGCTCGACGAGCAATGGGGGCAATTGCAGCTGGAACAAAGCACCTGGGCCAATCCGGCACGGGTGGACACGCTCGCCCGCAGCCGCATCGGGCTGATTTCGCCGCCACAGGAACGCATCCACGTTGAAACCGCAGGCACCCGGGGAATCGCCCCATGAGCTACAAGCCGCGCCACGCCCGTTCGCATCGACTGCTCGCGCTCAAGCTCGCGCCCTGGCGTATGGCGACGGTGGGTGGACTGCTGATCGGCGGCCTGGTGCTGGTTGCCGGACGCGCGTTCTACCTGCAGGGACTCAATACCGATTATCTGCAGGGCAAGGGAGATGCGATATCCAACCGCAACCTCACCCTGCCGACCCATCGCGGTCAGGTATCCGACCGTCACGGCCAGTTGCTGGCCATCAGCACACCGGTCGAATCGCTTTGGGCGCGCCCGGCCGAACTCAAGATGACGGTTGAACAACAGGCGCATCTGTCCCGGGTATTGGACATGCCGGAGTCGGATCTATCCAAAAAGCTGACGCGCAAAGGGCGTGGTGAATTCAGCGTGCGCCGGCCAGTCACCCCGGAGCAGGCGCTCAACATTGCCGCCATGGGCGTGCCCGGACTGTACTTGCGGCGCGAATTCCGGCGCTACTATCCCGCGGGCGAAGTGGCGGCGCATGTGGTCGGCTTCACCAATGTGGATGACGTCGGACAGGAAGGCGTCGAGCGCGCCTATCAGTCATGGCTGGTGGGACGCGAAGGCGAGCGCCAGATCGTGCGCGACCGGCGCGGCAACATCATCCGCGACCTGGCGCCCATCAAGACGGCGCAGATGGGCGGCAATCTGGCCTTGTCGCTCGATCTCAAGATCCAGTATCTGGCGCATCGCGAACTCGCCGCCGCAATCAAATTACACAAGGCCAAGGGCGGCAGCGTGGTGGTGCTCGACGCCAAGACCGGCGAGATTCTCGCGCTGGCCAACCAGCCCATCTTCAATCCGAACAACCGCCGCAACTACAAACCGACGCCAATGCGCAATCGCGCAGTGATCGACACCTTCGAGCCGGGGTCTACCGTCAAGCCGTTTGTCGCGGCGGCGGTGCTGGAGCGCGGCCTGTTCCATCCGGACAGCGTGCTTGATACGCCGCAAACCTGGCGCGTCGGCAACAAGCTGGTGCGCGACGAACACACGCATCCGCGGATGACCGTAACCGAGATCATCCAGAAGTCGAGCAACGTCGGCGCAGTCAAGATGGCGATGTCGCTGACCCCGAAACAGTTCTGGGAAGTGTTGCACCGCTCCGGTTTCGGCGAGAAGCCCGGCTCGGGCTTCCCCGGCGAAACGGCCGGACGTCTGCGCGACCCGGCCACCTGGCGACCCATCGAACACGCCACCATGGCCTATGGCTACGGCCTGTCGGTCAGCCTGCTGCAACTCACCCGCGCCTACATGGCGTTTGCCAACGACGGCGAAGTGATGCCGCTGTCGTTCCTTAAACGCGAACCGCAGGAGGTGACGGGCGAGCGCGTGTTTTCAGCGAGTGTGGCGCGCGAAGTGCGCGCCATGATGGAAACCGTGACCCAGGAAGGCGGCACCGGACAGCGCATCCGTGTGCCGGGTTATCGCGTTGCGGGCAAAACCGGCACCGCCCACAAGCTGGTCAATGGCAGCTATGCCTCTGACCGTTATCTGTCCTCGTTCATCGGCATGGCGCCCGCGTCCGACCCGCGTCTCATCATCGGCGTGGTAATCGATGAACCGTCCGACGGCGTGTATTACGGCGGCAGCGTGGCCGGGCCA
>MGZO01000110.1:3743-9883 GCA_001802655.1 Hydrogenophilales bacterium RIFOXYD1_FULL_62_11 | reverse complement strand
GCCAGCCTGCGCCAGATGGCCCTGCCGCCAGACGCCCCGGAAACGGCGACCCAGATGACGCACAACACGCCGCCGCTGCCGATGGCTGCGGGCAAGGGGGTGTAATGCCCAGAGCCAACCGCAAGCCCACGCCCGCCGCGCCGCGCCCGCACGAGTCGGTGACGCATATCTTGAAGCGTCTCGGCATTGCGCCGACCGAACTCGTCAACGACAGCCGCAAGGCCGCGCCGGGCGTGGTGTTCGCAGCGTATCCGGGCGAGTCGCGCGATGGCCGTGATTTCATCGCGCAGGCGGTGGCGCGGCGCGTCGACGGCGTGCTGTGGGAGGCCGACCACTTTCAGTGGGATCCTGCACTGCCGACACCCAACGCCGGCGTGCCCGACCTCAAGACCCGCATCGGCGAGATCGCCGCGCATATCTATGGCGAGCCGTCGCGTGCGCTGCACATGGTCGGCATCACCGGCACCAACGGCAAAACCTCGGTTGCGCATTGGCTGGCGCAAGCGTTTGCCCGGCTTGATCGCAAAACCGCCATCGTCGGCACCGCCGGCAACGGTTTCCCCGGCGCGCTGACGCCGGCGCTCAACACCACGCCCGACGCCATCGAGTTGCAGCAGCGGCTGGCGTACTACCGCCAGCAGGGCGCGACCGCGTGCGCGATGGAAGTGTCGTCGCACGGCCTGGTACAGGGGCGCGTCAACGGCACGTCATTCAATGTCGCGGTGCTGACCAACCTGTCGCGCGACCATCTCGACTACCACGGCGACATGGACAGCTATGCCGCCGCCAAGGCGCAACTGTTCGGCTGGCCGGGGCTGGACACGGTGGTGCTCAATCTGGACGACGCCTTCGGCCAGCGCCTCGAACAATCCAGCCGCTCCGCCCGGGTGGCGGGTTACGGCTTCCAGCGCGGCGCGGTGGTCGGCGAAAACCTGCGCCTGTCGCAAAACGGCCTGCAGCTGCACGTGCGCACCGACTGGGGCGACGCCGATCTGGCCGCCCCGCTGCTGGGACGCTTCAACGCCGCCAACCTGCTGGCCGTGCTGACCACCCTGCTGGTGTCGGAGGTCAAACTGGACGCCGCCTGCCAAGCGCTGGCCCACATCCAGCCGCCACCGGGACGCATGCAGACACTGGGCGGCGACGCGCATCCGCTGGTCGTGGTCGACTATGCCCACACGCCGGACGCGCTGGAAAAAGTGCTGGCGACGCTGCGCGAAATCGTCAGCGGCGGCCGCCTGATTTGCGTATTCGGCTGCGGCGGCAACCGCGACAGCGGCAAGCGTCCGCTGATGGGGCATGCGGCGGCAGAAGGCGCGGACGAGGTCTGGGTCACCAGCGACAACCCGCGCAACGAGGATCCGCGCCACATCATCGATGCCATTCTGGCGGGGGTGACGGGCAAGCCGCACGTCGAGCCCGATCGCGCACGCGCCATTTTCGAAGCCATCGGTGGCGCGCATCAGGGCGATGTCGTGCTGATAGCGGGCAAGGGCCACGAGGACTACCAGGAAATTGCCGGCGAACGGCACCCATTCTCAGACGTAATCGTGGCCAAAAAGGCTCTGGGGGCGTGGACATGACTGCACCGATGATGCGGCTTTCGGAAGCCGCCGCCATGCTCGGCGTACCGTTCACCGGCTCGGATGCCGAGGTGTTGCGTGTCTCCACCGACAGCCGCACGATCCAGCCGGGCGATCTGTTCTTCGCGCTGCGCGGCGACAAATTCGACGGCGGCGCGTATGCCGCGCGGGCGCTGCAACAAGGCGCGGTCGGGGTCGTGCTTGACGCCAGACAGGCGCCCGAAATCACCCATGCCATCCGCGTCGACGACACCCGTCTCGCCCTCGGCACCCTGGCTGCTGCCTGGCGCCAGCGCTTTAACCTTCCCATCATCGGCATCACCGGCAGCAATGGCAAAACCACGGTAAAGGAAATGCTGGCTTCCATCCTGCGGCTGGAAGCCGGATCGGCTGACGCCGTGCTCGCCACCGAAGGCAATCTCAACAACGACATCGGCCTGCCGCTCATGCTGCTGCGCCTGCGACCGGCGCATCGCTACGCTGTGCTGGAAATGGGCATGAACCATGCGGGCGAAATCGATTACCTGACCCGGCTGGCGCAGCCCGATGTTGCGGTGGCGATCAACGCACTCACCGCGCACATCGGTTTTCTGGGTTCGGTTGAAGCCATCGCGCGCGCCAAAGGTGAAATATTCAACGGCCTGGGCAATGCGGGCATCGCGGTGTTCAACGCCGACGACACACACGCCGGTTTATGGCGCGAACAGAATGCGCGGCGCCCGGTGGTTGATTTTGGGCTGACGCCTGCTGCCAAGGTGCATGGCCGGTTCGAGCCCACGGCCTTCGGTTCGAGGCTCGCGGTCACGCTGCCGAGCGGCACGTTTGATGTCGCACTGCAGATCCCCGGCGAACACAACGTCATGAATGCGCTGGCTGCAGCGGCAGCGGCCAGCGCGCTCGACACCGGCCACCGCAGCATCGTCGCCGGCCTGTCCGGCTTCACTGGCGTCAAGGGGCGGCTGCAGCGCAAGCCCGCGCTGCACGGCAGCACCTTCATCGACGACACCTACAACGCCAACCCCGATTCGGTGAAAGCCGCACTGACGGTGCTGGCGCAACAGCCCGGCAAGAAACTGCTGGTGCTGGGCGACATGGGTGAACTGGGCAACGACGCCGCCGCGATGCACGCGCAAATCGGTCTGGCCGCGCGCGCCGCCGGGGTCGACCGCCTGCTGGCGCTGGGCGATCTGACAAAAGAAACCGTCGGCGCATTCGGAGCCAATGCGATGCATTTCGAACGCATCCAGGAACTGCTCGCCGAACTCGAAAACGCCCTGACGCCGGACACGACCGTGCTGGTGAAAGGCTCGCGCTTCATGCAGATGGAACGCGTGGTCAACAGCTTTATGGAGACTCCCTGACATGCTCTTGTGGCTGTTCCAATATCTCGGCCAGGACATCCGTGCCTTCAACGTCTTCAATTACCTGACGCTGCGCGCGGTCATGGCGATGCTCACCGCGCTGACGATTTCCTTCATCCTCGGCCCCGCTGTCATCCGCAGGCTCACCGCGCTGAAAATCGGCCAGTCAGTACGCAACGATGGCCCGCAGACGCATCTGGTGAAAGCCGGCACGCCGACCATGGGCGGCGTACTGATCCTGATGTCGGTCGCCATCACCACTTTGCTGTGGGCGGACCTGTCGAACGCCTATGTCTGGGTTGCGCTTGCCACGCTGATCGGCTTTGGCGTCATCGGCTGGATCGACGACTGGCGCAAGGTGGTGGAGAAAAACTCGCGCGGCCTGCCCTCGCGCTGGAAGTATTTCTGGCAGTCGGTCATCGGCCTCGCCGTCGCGGTCTATCTGTGGCAAACCGCCACCTTGCCAGCGCACACCGAACTGATCATTCCTTTCCTCAAGCAAGCCACGCTCAGCCTGTCGGCGGTGGCCTTCATCGCGCTGGTGTACTTCGTCATCGTCGGTTCCAGCAATGCGGTCAACCTCACCGACGGCCTCGACGGCCTCGCCATCCTGCCGACGGTGATGGTGGCCTCGGCACTGGCGATCTTCGCCTACGTCGCCGGCAACGCGGTGTTCTCCAAATACCTCGGCGTGCCCCACGTGCCGGGCGCCGGCGAACTGGCGATTTTCTGCGCCGCGATGGCGGGCGCCGGTCTGGCCTTCCTGTGGTTCAACGCCTATCCGGCCGAGGTCTTCATGGGCGACGTCGGCGCACTGTCGCTGGGCGCGGCGCTGGGCGTAGTCGCCGTGATCGTGCGGCAGGAAATCGTGCTGTTCATCATGTGCGGCGTGTTCGTCATGGAAACCCTGTCGGTGATGATCCAGGTCGCCTCGTTCAAGACGCGCGGCAAACGCGTGTTTCTGATGGCGCCGATGCACCACCACTACGAACTCAAGGGCTGGAAGGAGACGCAGGTGGTGGTCCGCTTCTGGATCATTTCCATGATGCTGGTGCTGGTCGGACTGGCGAGCCTGAAACTCAGATGAATTACGACAGCCTCAACCTTTCCGGCAAAAACGTCCTGGTACTCGGCCTCGGCGACACCGGCTTGTCGTGCGCCCGCTGGCTGGCCGCGCGCGGCGCGCAGGTGAGCGTGGCCGACAGCCGCGAATCCCCCCCGCAGGCGGCACGCCTGGCTGAGTGGGCGCCCGGCGTGCCGCTCACAACGGGACCGTTCGACCCGGCTCGATTGCAGGCGGCCGAACTGCTGGTACTGAGTCCCGGCGTGCCGCTGGCCGACCCTGCGGTGGCAGCCGCCATTGCAGCCGGCGTTGAAATTGTAGGCGACGTCGAGCTGTTCGCCCGCGCGCTGGCCGCGATCAATACCCAGCGCGCCGCGGCGCCCGAAACAACCGACCCGATGCAGTTGATCGCAATTACCGGCAGCAATGGCAAGAGCACGGTCACCGCCATGTGCGGCGAAATGTGCCGTATCGCCGGGCTGCAAACCTGCGTGGCGGGCAATATCGGTTTGCCGGTGCTCGACGCCCTGCTCGAAGTGGAAACCGGCATTGCCCCACCCCCTCAGGTGTGGGTGCTGGAGCTGTCCAGTTTCCAGCTCGAAACCACCTCCAGCCTCAACGCCACCGCCGCGACCGTGCTCAACATCAGCGAGGATCACATGGATCGCTATGGCAGCCTCGCCGCCTATGCCGCAGCCAAGGCGCGGATATTCAGCGGAGACGGCGTGCAGGTGCTGAACCGCGACGATGCCCTCACCCTGGCCATGGCGCTGCCCGGGCGACAGGTCATCAGCTTTGGCCTGGACCGCTGCCCACAGGATGAAAATTTTGGCCTGTGTGAGGACGAGCTGTGCCTCGGGGGCGACATGCTGATGCCGATGTCCGCGCTACGGGTCAACGGGTTGCACAATGTCGCCAATGCGCTTGCAGCACTGGCACTGACCCGCACGCTGAATTTGCCGATGGCCACCCTGTTGCGTGGCCTGACCCATTTCGCGGGACTGCCGCACCGGGTTGAAAAAGTCGCCGAAATCGAGGGCGTCACCTATTACGACGACTCCAAGGGCACCAACGTCGGCGCCACCGAAGCCGCACTGTACGGCATGGGCACGCGCCGTGCCGTGGTCATTCTAGGCGGTGACGGCAAGGGTCAGGACTTCAGCCCGCTCAAGGCCGCAATCGAGGCCAACGCCCGCGCGGTGCTGCTGATCGGCCGCGATGCGCCGCTGATCGCAGCGGCAATCGAGGGCTGCGGGATTGATATCTATCCGGCAGACAGCCTGCCGGCCGCAGTCGAGCAGGCGCAGCGGCTGGCTCACGCCGGCGATGCCGTGCTGCTCTCGCCCGCCTGCGCCAGCTTCGACATGTTCCGCAATTACACGCACCGCGCCGAAGTCTTCGTCCAGGCGGTGCACAAGCTCGCCGCGCAAAGGAGTGCGGGCTGATGCTCTACACCGCACGCGCGCCCAAACCCAGTGCCGAGCTCGATTTCAGCCTGCTGTGGCTGACGCTCGGCCTGCTGGCGCTCGGCTGGGTGATGATTTATTCGGCGTCGATCGCGATTGCCGAGGCTGCCAAATACACCGGCCACAACGGTGAATACTATTTGATCCGGCAGGGCATTTTCATCATCGCGGGCGTTGCGGTCGGCATCACGGCATTCCAGATTCCCATGCGGATATGGCAGCAGATCGCGCCTTATCTTTTCCTGCTCGGCCTGCTGCTGCTGGTGGTGGTGCTGATTCCCGGCATCGGCCACGAGGTCAAGGGCAGCCGGCGCTGGATTCCGCTCGGCTTCGCCAACCTGCAGCCGTCCGAGCTGATGAAGCTGCTCGCCGTGCTGTACGCCGCCGACTACACCACGCGCAAGGCGGCGTTCATGCACGACCTCAAGAAAGGCTTTCTGCCGATGGCGGGCGTGATGCTGCTGACCGGGCTGCTGCTGCTGTCCGAACCGGACTTCGGTGCCTTCGTGGTGATCGTGGCGATTGCCATGGGCATCCTGTTCCTCGGCGGGCTGAACTGGAAAGTGTTCGCCGGCCTTATCGTCATGCTGGTGATCGGCTTCGCCGCGCTGATCTTCTCTTCCGCATACCGGCTGCAGCGCGTGCAGACCTTCCTCAAGGGCCCATT
>MGZO01000110.1:2409-3725 GCA_001802655.1 Hydrogenophilales bacterium RIFOXYD1_FULL_62_11 | reverse complement strand
TTCTATCTGCCGGAAGCGCATACCGATTTCCTGCTCGCCGTGATCGCCGAAGAGTTCGGCTTCATCGGCGTGCTGGTGGTAGTCGGCCTGTTCGGCTGGCTTATCGTCAAGGCCTTTCTGATCGGTCTGCGCGCCGCGCAGCTGGAGCGCAATTTCAACGCGCTGGTCGCGCAAGGCATTGCCATCTGGATCGGCGTGCAATCGCTGATCAACATGGGGGTGAACGTCGGCCTGCTGCCGACCAAGGGATTGACCCTGCCCTTCCTGTCATTCGGCGGCAGCGGCATTCTCGCCAACTGCCTGGCGATTGCCGTGCTGTTGCGCATCGACTGGGAAAACCGGCAGATGATGCGGGGGAAAACCTTCTGATGGCTGCCGCGAACCGTACCCTGATGGTGATGGCCGGCGGCACCGGCGGCCACGTCTACCCCGCGCTGGCGGTAGCCGACGCGTTGCGCGCGCGTGGCTGGGACGTGTTCTGGCTGGGCACGAAAAACGGCCTCGAAGCCCGCGTGGTGCCCGCCGCCGGCATCGACATGGTGTGGGTGTCGATGGGCGGTGTGCGCGGCAAGGGCTGGCTGAAAAAACTGCTGTTGCCCGCCACCCTGCTGCTCGCATTCTGGCAAAGCCTGCGCGCGATCCTGCAGCGCCGACCCGATGTCGTGCTGGGCATGGGCGGCTACACCGCGTTTCCCGGCGGCATGATGGCCAGCCTGCTGGGCAAGCCGCTGGTGATCCACGAACAGAATTCGGTCGGCGGGCTGACCAACCGCGTGCTGGCCTGCCTGGCTGAGCGCGTGCTGACTGCCTTCCCCAAGGTGTTTACCCATGCGCACGACAAGCCGATTCCCTGCCGTCAGGTGATGACCGAGTGGGTGGGCAATCCTGTCAGGACCGATATTGCCGTGGCAGGCAAACCCGAACATACGGGCGCGCTACGGCTGCTGGTGGTGGGCGGCAGCCTCGGCGCGCAGGCCCTGAACGACCTGGTGCCCAAGGCGCTGGCCCGGCTTCCCGCGGAAAAGCGTCCGGCTGTCGTGCACCAATCCGGCCGCCAGCATCTCGATATCCTGCGCGCGAATTACGCCGCCGCCGGCGTCGAAGCCGACGTGCGCGACTACATCGAAGACATGGCGGCCGCATATCGCGCCTGCGATTTCGCCATCTGCCGCGCCGGCGCCATGACGGTAGCCGAACTGGCCTGTGCCGGCGTGCCCGCCGTGCTGGTGCCGTTCCCGTTCGCGGTGGACGACCACCAGACCGGCAACGCCGAATTCCTTGCCGAAGCCGGCGCCGCCTGGCTGATCCAGCAAAAG
>MGZO01000110.1:1541-2401 GCA_001802655.1 Hydrogenophilales bacterium RIFOXYD1_FULL_62_11 | reverse complement strand
TGCCGAGAAGCTGGCCGCGCTGATCGCCGGGCTGGATCGCGACCAGCTGGCTGCGATGGCCGGCAAGGCGCGCGCGCTGGCCAAACCCGATGCGACCGCACGCGTCGCCGACATTTGCGAGGCATTAGCCCAATGAAACACGCCGTCAAACACATTCATTTTGTCGGCATCGGCGGCGTCGGCATGTGCGGCATCGCCGAGGTGCTGCTGAACCTGGGCTACGCCGTATCGGGTTCCGATCTGGCCGACAACGCAGTGACGCGACGACTGGCGAGTCTAGGCGCGCGCATTCATCATGCGCATGCCGCCAAAAACATCGCCGACGCCGATGCGGTGGTCACTTCGACCGCGGTGCAGGAATCCAATCCCGAAGTCGTCGCCGCGCGCGAGAAAAAAATCCCCATCGTGCCGCGCGCGCTGATGCTGGCCGAACTGATGCGGCTGCAGCGCGGCATTGCGATTGCCGGCACCCACGGCAAGACCACCACCACCAGCCTGGTCGCCAGCATTCTCGGCGAGGCAGGAATGGATCCGACCTACGTCATCGGCGGCAAGCTCACCGCAGCCGGCACCAATGCGCGGCTCGGCAAGGGCGATTTTCTGGTCGCTGAGGCCGACGAATCCGATGCGTCGTTTCTCTATCTGACGCCGGTGATCGCGATTGTCACCAACATCGACGCCGATCACATGGACACCTATGGCCATGATTTCGAGCGGCTGAAAACGGCCTTTGTCGACTTCTGCCAGCGGCTGCCTTTCTACGGCATGGCAGTGCTGTGCATCGACGATCCGCACGTGCGCGAAATCCTGCCGCGCATCACCAAACCGATCACCACCTATGGTTTTGACGAAGCCGCGCA
>MGZO01000110.1:0-1534 GCA_001802655.1 Hydrogenophilales bacterium RIFOXYD1_FULL_62_11 | reverse complement strand
GCGCTCAACCCGCGCTTCGAGCAGGGCCTGATGCATTTCACCGTGCAGCGCGAAGGCATGGCCAATCTCGATATCGTGTTGAACCATCCCGGCATGCACAACGTGCTGAATGCCCTGGCGGCGATTGCGGTGGCGACTGAAGTCGGCGCTGACGACGCTGCCATCGTCAGGGCGCTGGCCGAATTTCATGGTGTCGGCCGCCGCTTCCAGCGCTATGGCGAACTGCTTGCGAAAGACGGCGGCCATTACTGTTTAATTGACGACTACGGTCACCACCCGGTGGAGATGGCTGCGACCCTTGCGGCTGCGCGTGGCGCGTTTCCCGGACGGCGGCTGGTGCTGGTGTTCCAGCCGCATCGGTACTCGCGCACCCGAGACTGCTTCGAGGACTTCGTCAAAGTACTGTCGGAAACCGACGTGCTGATGCTGACCGAAGTCTATCCGGCAGGCGAAGCGCCGATTGTTGCCGCAGACGGCCGTGCGCTCGCCCGCGCAGTGCGGGTGGTGGGCAAGGTCGAACCGGTGTTCGTGGAAAACGTTGCCGACCTGCCCGCCAGCGTCAACGATCTGGCACAGGCCAATGATGTGGTGCTGGTGATGGGCGCGGGCAGCATCGGCCAGCTGGCCCCTACCCTGGAGGCGCAGCATGCGACATGACTTTCGCATGAGCGAGATGGATCTGGGCGGCGGGGCTGCGCCAACGCTGCGCGGACATTTTCTCCAGAACGAACCGATGAAGAAGCACGTGACATGGCGCGCGGGCGGCCTTGCCCAGCGCGTCTATATCCCGGCCGACCTGGACGATCTCACCTGGCTGGTGCGCTCGGTTCCCGCGCACGAAGAAATCCACATGCTCGGCCTCGGCAGCAATCTGCTGGTGCGCGACGGCGGCGTGTCGGGCGTGGTGATCCTGCTGCATGGTGTACTGAAAAAACTGGCGCTCGAATCACGCACCCAGGGCATGCCGCCGGCGCCTACGGGCCGCGACACCGCGTTGATTTACGCCCAGGCCGGCATAGCCTCGCCCAAGCTGGCACGCTTTGCCGCCAACAACAATCTGGTCGGCGGCGAATTCTGGGCCGGCATCCCCGGCACCGTCGGCGGCGCGATTGCGATGAACGCCGGCTGCTACGGCGGCGAAACCTGGGACAAGCTGGTGCAGGTGCTGACACTCGACCGCAAGGGCCAATTGAACGAGCGCCTGCCGGGCGACTACGTCATCGGTTACCGCCACGTGGCGCTCAAGCAGGCGCATGAAGAATGGTTCGTCGGCGGCTGGTTCCGGCTGGAGCACGGCGACGGCGCGGCCTCGCGCGAAACCATCAAGACCTTGCTGAAAACACGCATCGCGTCACAACCGCTGAACCTGCCCAATGCCGGCTCGGTATTTCGCAACCCGCCCGGCGATCATGCCGCGCGCCTGATCGAGTCGTGCGGACTCAAAGGGTTTCGCATCGGCGACGCGCAGGTATCGGACAAGCACGCCAACTTCATCGTCAATCTGGGCAATGCCCGGGCTGCCGATATAGAGCGC
>MGZO01000109.1:56496-59701 GCA_001802655.1 Hydrogenophilales bacterium RIFOXYD1_FULL_62_11 | reverse complement strand
AACCCGGAGCGGGCGGCGAACTGCAGCTCACCGATGCCATTGCCGCCTTGCTGCAAGAGCAGCAGGTGCTGGCTTATGCGTTCGATGGGGTTCGCTATGACTGCGGCAGCAAGCTCGGTTATCTGCAGGCAACGGTGGAATACGCACTGAAGCACGCCGAAGTCAGCGAAGAATTTGGCGCCTATCTGAAAAAACGGATGTGCTGAATCGCTTCATCGACTGCTTGAATGTCGGGCAGCGAGCGCCAGGTCGGTTGGTCGGTGGAAACCGGATGCATGGAAGGCTTGAGACCTTGGTTTGATTAGGTTAGAGGGGCGGGAGCGTCCTGGATTGGGCTTGCATGCCCAAGTGTGGGATCTACACTACCAAGTAGTGTTGTGATTTCGGAAGGAGTCTCACATGGACACGCGTAATCGCACCCCGGCAGGGGGACTGTTGATGCAATGTGCGGACGAAGAAGCATGCACGGTGTTCAGCTGTGAAGTCTGTTTGAAGGATGTGCCCGCAGACTCGGTCAAATTGAGCGATGCGCAGGATTACGTTCATCATTTTTGCGGACTGGATTGCCTGGCCGTGTGGCAAAAGCAGTCCGCTCTCGCCAACAAGGCCGTCTGAGGGGGCGCGTCGATCAGCTAAAATAGCGCCTTTGCCCATTTGCAAAGACGCTCATGTCTTCTATCGTTTCGCTCCCCGGCAGTGCTGCACTCTCTACTTTTCGACTTGACAAAATCCGCCAGGAGGCCGCCCAGGCAGGGCATGAGCTGGGCGAGTTGAGCGCACGTTACTGGCATTTTCTGGAGATCGATGGCGAACTGGATGCTGCGGCAATGCAGTTGCTCCATCAGGCTCTGGATTACGGCACGCCGGCCGACTCCCCTGCGGCTGATGCGGTGCAATGCCTGGTGACACCGCGTCCGGGCACGATTTCGCCCTGGTCGTCCAAGGCGACGGACATCCTTAAAAATAGCGGATTGACTGGCTTGCGCAGGATTGAGCGCGGGGTGGCATTTCGCGCCTGTGACGCGCGGGGCAAGGTGCTGTCGGAGCGAGCGCTGACGGCCTTGTTGCCGCTGTTGCATGATCGCATGACGGAAACCGTGATGACTGCGCTGGATGAGGCGCAGGTCTTGTTTCAGCATGTGGCGCCACGCGAATTGACAGCAGTAGACGTGATGGCGGGGGGGCGTGCCGCGCTGGCCAGCGCCAATTCCAGCCTTGGCCTGGCGCTGTCTGATGATGAGCTGGATTACCTGGTCGACAACTTCGTCCGCTTGGGGCGCAACCCCACCGATGTCGAGTTGATGATGTTTGCGCAGGCCAATTCCGAGCATTGCCGTCACAAGATTTTCAACGCTTCCTGGGTGATCGACGGCAAGGTCGAGGACAAGTCGCTGTTCGGCATGATCCGCGACACCCATGCAGCTCACCCGGCAGGCACGGTGGTGGCGTATTCGGACAACTCTTCGGTCATTGAAGGCGCGCAAATCGATCGCTTCTATCCACGTGCCGACGGCAGCTATGCATATAGCAGCGAACTCACGCATGTGTTGATGAAGGTGGAAACCCATAATCACCCGACCGCGATTTCGCCGTTTGCCGGCGCAGCCACCGGCAGCGGCGGCGAAATCCGCGACGAGGGGGCGACGGGAACCGGCTCCAAACCGAAGGCCGGTTTGTGCGGGTTTTCGGTGTCGAATCTCAATATCCCCGGTTACGCCCAGCCGTGGGAAAGCGCTGTCTACGGCAAGCCCGAACGCATCGTCACGCCGCTGGCCATCATGCTCGAAGGGCCGATTGGGGCGGCGGCATTCAACAATGAATTCGGCCGCCCTAATCTGGCGGGCTATTTCCGTACCTTTGAAGAAACTGTGGCCGGACAGCGGCGCGGTTACCACAAGCCCATCATGCTGGCAGGCGGCGTTGGCAGCATTCGCGACGACCATGTGAGCAAGCATATGTTGCCGACCGGCACGCTGTTGATTCAGCTGGGCGGCCCCGGCATGTTGATCGGCCTTGGGGGCGGCGCGGCGTCCAGCATGGACACCGGCAGCAACGCGGCGAATCTGGATTTCGATTCGGTGCAGCGCGGCAACCCCGAGATGGAGCGGCGTGCGCAGGAGGTCATCGACCGTTGCTGGCAGCTTGGCGACAACAACCCGATCCTGTCGATCCACGATGTCGGCGCTGGTGGCCTGTCGAACGCGCTGCCCGAGCTGGTGCATGGCGGCGGCAAAGGCGGGCGCTTCGAATTGCGTGCGGTACCGTCGGAAGAGTCCGGCATGTCGCCGCGTGAGATCTGGTGCAACGAGGCGCAGGAGCGCTATGTGCTGGCCATTCCGCCGGCGCGCCTCGGCGAATTCCAGGCGATCTGCGAGCGTGAACGCTGCCCGTTTGCGGTGCTGGGCGAAGCGGTTGAAGACAACCATCTGCTGGTGACTGATGGCGATTTCCAGAATGCGCCGGTGGATATTTCGCTCGATGTGATCTTAGGTAAGCCGCCGAAAATGACACGTGACGTGGTGCACCAATCCGCCACGCCTGCGCCCTTGGTGCTCGACGGCATCGAGCTGAAAGACGCGGCCTATCGCGTGCTGGCGCTGCCCGGCGTGGCGTCGAAAATGTTCCTCATTTCCATTGGTGACCGCACCGTCGGCGGCCTCACCGCGCGCGATCAGTGCGTGGGGCCGTGGCAGGTTCCGGTTGCGGATTGCGCGATCACGCTGGCGGGCTATCAGACCACGCAAGGCGAGGTGTTTTCCATCGGCGAGAAAGCGCCGCTGGCGCTGATCGATGCGCCTGCGTCGGGACGCATGGCGATTGCCGAGGCGATCACCAACCTCGCCGCTGCGCGGGTCGATGGCTTGAACCAGGTGAAATTGTCGGCCAACTGGATGGCGCCCGCCGGCCACCCCGGTGAAGACGCTGCGCTGTTCGATACCGTGGCTGCCGTGTCGAAGTATTGCCAGGCACTGGGCATCTCCATTCCGGTCGGCAAGGATTCGATGAGCATGAAAACGGTGTGGGAGGCCGACGGCGAGAAGAAGTCCGTGACCTCGCCGATTTCGCTGGTGATTTCGGCCTTCGCCAATACGCTCGATGCGACCGCGCACCTGACGCCGCAACTGCGGACGGATTGCGGTGACACTGATCTGATCCTGATTGACCTGGGCCGGGGAAAAAACCGGCTCGGCGCATCGAGCTTTGC
>MGZO01000109.1:38900-56486 GCA_001802655.1 Hydrogenophilales bacterium RIFOXYD1_FULL_62_11 | reverse complement strand
AAGCAGATGGGCGACCGCTGTCCCGACGCGCCCCATGCCAAGGCGCTGAACGCGTTCTTTGACACGGTGCAGGCCTTGAATGCGGACGGCAAGCTGCTGGCCTATCACGACCGCAGCGATGGCGGTCTGTTTGCCACGCTGTCCGAAATGGCATTTGCCGGGCATTGCGGGCTTGATCTGGATGTGGACGAACTGTGCCTGGAACAGATCCGCCATGAAGTCGAAGATGAGGGCTTGCCCGAACCCGAACTGCTTACGGAAAGCGATGTCTCGCAACGCATTTTCAATGTGCTGTTCAACGAAGAGGCGGGCGCCGTGTTGCAGGTGCGACGCGGTGATACGCAGGCGGTGATGCAGACGTTCATGGCGGCCGGTCTGCGGGGCGAGTTTCATGTGATTGGCCAGATCAATGCTCATGATCGTCTGCGCATCCAGCGCGGCGGCCAGGCTTTTTTCGACGAAGCGCGCATCGACCTGCAACGTGCCTGGGCCCGTACCAGTTATGAAATGGCGAAGCTGCGTGACAATCCGGCATGCGCGGAGCAGGAGTTTGAGGCGCTGGCTGATGCGGCCGATCCGGGGCTGCGTTTCAGCCCGGGTTTCGATGCCGAAGTTGATGTCGCAGCGCCCTATATTGCGAGTGGAAAACGTCCGCGTGTGGCGGTGCTGCGCGAGCAGGGCGTCAATGGCCAGGTCGAAATGGCTGCGGCGTTCGATGCAGCCGGCTTCACTGCCGTCGACGTGCACATGAGCGACATCCTGTCGGGCCGGGTGAGCCTGGGCGATTTCACCGGCTTGGCCGCGTGTGGGGGATTCAGCTACGGCGACGTGTTGGGCGCCGGGGGCGGTTGGGCCAAATCCATCCTGTTCAATTCGCGGGCGCGTGACCAGTTCGCCGCATTTTTCCAGCGCGCGGACAGCTTTGCCCTGGGCGTCTGTAATGGCTGCCAGATGATGAGCCAGCTGCATGCGCTGATCCCGGGTGCTGACGCCTGGCCGCGTTTCGAGCGCAACTTGTCCGAGCAATTCGAGGCGCGGTTTTCCCAGGTTGAAGTGCTGGATTCGCCGTCGATTTTCTTTGCCGGAATGGCGGGGTCGGTGATGCCGATTGCGGTATCGCATGGCGAAGGGCGCGCGGCTTTCCGCGATCCTGCCCATGCCGCACAGGCCCTGTCCAGCCTGCGCTATGTCGATCATCACGGTTTGCCCACTGAAACCTATCCGTTGAATCCCAACGGTTCGGCAGGCGGGTTGACCGGCTTCACTACGCCGGATGGCCGCTTCAGCATTTTGATGCCGCACCCTGAGCGTGTGTTCCGTTCCGCGCAGTTGTCGTGGAAGCCGGATGGCATGACGGACGCCAGCCCCTGGATGCGGATGTTCCGCAACGCGCGACACGCGGCTGGGTGATGCGCGTCGACTATGAGAAAATCCGCCCTCGCACGCCGCTTTTCCGCCTTGTTTACATTGAATTGATTACCCATGACCGCACCAGAAAACCTTCTCACGGATGACCACCTGCGCGCGCAGGTGAAGCTGCTCGGCACCTTGCTTGGCCAGGTGCTGTTGCAGTTTGCCGGTGAGGACGTATTTGATGCAGTGGAAACGCTGCGACGCGGATTTGCCGAACTGCAACAGCAGGAAGACCAGGTACGCCGCACCGAGTTGATGAGCCTGATCGACGCCATGCCGGCCGGCAAGGTTGAGCTGGTTGTGCGTGCATTCTCCAGCTATTTCAAACTGGTCAATGTGGCGGAAGAAAGCTTTGCCCACCGCAACCGCCGCCGCATGCTGTCGCATGGCATGGCGTTATGGGAAGGCTCGTTCGACCGAACTCTGGATGACTTCAAGAAACAAGGTCTTTCGACGGATACGCTACAGGGGATGCTCAACCGCCTGTATTACGCTCCGGTTTTTACCGCCCATCCGACCGAGGCGCGACGGCGCGCGGTGATGGAAAGCATGCGCCGGATCTTCCTGATTTGCGACCAGTTGTACAGCCCCATTCTGGGCGTGAACGACCAGCGTGAACTGGAGATGAAACTGGCCGCCGAGATTCAGGTGATGTGGCGAACCGACGAGTTGCGCAGCGCCAAGCTCGAAGTGCGCGACGAAGTACGCAACGGCCTGTATTACGTGCGGGAAAGTCTGTTCGAGGCGGTGCCCAAAGCGTATCTGTTTTTTGAAAAGGCGCTACGCAAGCATTACGGTGTGAATGCCGAAGGCGTCGCACCGGTCAGCGTGCCGAGTTTCATCCGTTTCGGTTCATGGATCGGCGGCGACCGCGACGGCAATCCTTTTGTCACGGCTGATGTCACCGAGTGGACGGTGCATACGCAAATGGAAGCGGCACTCGACGAGTACCGCATACGGGTACGCGAGCTGCGACAGACGCTCACTCACAGCATCGATTGGTGCAAACCGTCCGATCGCTTGATGGCGCGGCTGGGCGAATACGAAGAAGAATTCGGCGAGCAGGTGTTCCGCGGCACAGCCGTGCAGATCTACAGCCGGGAGCCCTACCGTCGCATGGCGGCGATGATGCTGGCGCGGCTTGATGCCAATTTGTCTTACGTGCATCAATGCCTGGCTGATGTGCCGAGCTTTTCCTCGCATCTTGCCTATGAAAATGTGGCCGCATTCCTCGACGATCTGTATTTGCTGCGTGATTCGCTGGTTAGCCATGGCGACCGCATCGTTGCCCAACAGGATTTGCAGGCATTGATCCGGCTGGTGGAAAGCTTTGGCTTTCACCTTTTGCAGCTGGACATTCGTCAGGAGTCGACCGTGCATACGCGCACGGTTGCAGCCGTGCTGCAACAGATCGACCCGGATTTCGCTTATGCGGGCGCAGCTGAAAGCGACCGCCTGAAGCGCCTGGCGGCATGGATCGGTCACATCGACCCCATTACGGTGGACGATGCCGCACTGGAAGATGAAGCACGCGAGGCACTTGCCGTGTTCCGGCGCATGGCCAAACTCCAGGCTGAAGTGGGGGATGAGTTGTTTGGTGCGTATGTCATTTCGATGACGCATAGCGCATCGCACGTGATGGAAGTGATGCTGCTGGCCCGCCTGGTCGGCTTGTGCGGTCACAACGGACGCGACTGGTTTTGCCGCATTCTGGTGGCGCCGCTGTTCGAGACGGTGGAAGACCTGCAGCACAGCGAAGCAATCCTTGATCAGCTGTTCTCGAACAAGGTTTACCGTGCATTGGTGACCGCGAATGAAAATCGCCAGGAGGTCATGCTCGGTTATTCGGATTCCTGCAAGGATGGCGGCACCCTGGCGTCGAACTGGAATCTGTATCAGGCGCAGCTGTCCATCATTGCGTTGACCCAGCGCCATGGTGTTGAATGCCGGCTGTTCCACGGCCGGGGCGGCACGGTGGGACGCGGTGGCGGTCCTACCCACGATGCCATCCTGTCGCAACCGCCTGGCACCGTGAACGGCGAGATCAAGTTCACCGAACAGGGCGAGATGCTGTATTACAAATACAGCAATCCCGAAACCGCAAACTACGAAATCGGCATGGGGGTCACCGGCCTGCTGAAAGCCAGTGTCAGCGCGCTGGCGCATAGTGACGTGCGCTACCCGCAAAACTATCTCGACTGGATGCGCGACATGGCAGCTGCGGGTGAAACCGCTTACCGTGCGCTGATCGGCACGCCGGGTTTCATCGATTATTTTTACGAAAGCACGCCAGTCACTGAAATCGGCTTGTTGAATATTGGCAGCCGGCCCTCACACCGCAAGAAAGCCGACCGCTCGCTGGGTTCGATCCGTGCGATTCCGTGGGTGTTTGGCTGGGCACAATCGCGTCACACCTTGCCCGCCTGGTTCGGCATCGGCAGTGCTTTAAGTGGTTTTATCGCCAACCAGCCGGATGGACTGGTGCAATTGCAGGCCATGTATCGCGAGTGGCCGTTCTTTCGCAGTCTGTTATCCAATGTGCAGATGGCCTTGAGCAAGGCTGACATGGAAATTTCCGAGGAGTATGCGCGTCTGTGTGAGCACCCCAACACCATGGCCGTATATCGCGTGATTGCCGATGAATTCAGCCGCACCGTGGCGGGCGTCAAGCAGGTTGCGCAGATCGAGAGCCTGCTGGAAGAAAATTCGTCCCTGGCGCTTTCGATCGCGCGCCGCCGTCCTTATATCGACCCAATCAATCACATCCAGGTCCGCATGTTGAACCGTTATCGCAGCGGCAGCGTGTGGGAGTCTGAACAGGAAACCTGGCTCACGCCGCTGAAGCGATCGATCAATGCCATCGCCGCAGGAATGCGCAACACAGGTTAACGATGGACAGTCAAACGAACGATGGACAGCAGCCGAAGCGGCGCGGGCTGATCATTTCGGTCGTGCTGAATGCACTGTTGTTTGTGCTGGTCTGTGGCTTGATGCTGTATGCCTTCATGCTCAAGGTGGATCTGGACGAAGGCAAGCGGCGGCTGTCGAAGGAAGTCGAAACCCGCCAGCAGGCCGAGCGCTATCTGATCGAGACGCGCAATCTGCTGACCAGCAGCCTGCGTGAAATCGAGCAACTGAAAGCGCAGCTGGCCTACAAGGAAAGTGATTACCAGGAAGCCGTTTCAGCCAAGCCGGCCTTGCCGGTTGTGGTCGATTTTCGTGCTTCCTTGCTGGGGCAGGGGCTGGTAGCGGTGATCAATAATACGAGCGATCGTTATCTGACGCTGGTGCTTGCGGTGCGCAACCCTACCTTGTCGACGGTCAAGCGGTTTACGCTTGAAGTGAGTCCCAAATCCAGTACCGATTTTGGCCATCTGGATGGTTGGAAGTTTGCATCAGGCGACGAAATCGGGTTGTTCAACGATGAGTTCGGCGCGCTCAAGCTCACCGTGCCGTGATGCCTTTTTGCGGTTTGCGTAATCGCATGCCCAGCAGAGCGGGCATCAGCAGCAATTCAAATATCTGACCTGCAAACAGGCCCGCCGCGCACAGGAGGCCAAAGTGCGCAGTGGGGCGGAAATCGGATAGGCCCAGCAGGATGAACTGGGCGATCAGCACCATCGAAATCGCGATGACCGCACGTCCCGAGCTTTCCATGCTGCGGATGATGGCAAACGTTGGGCTGATCCCTTTGCGCAGGCGATGCTGATAGCCGTGATAAAGGTGGATGGTGTCGTCCACCGTGATGCCAAGAACGATGCTCGCTATGAGCACCGTTGCCACGTCGAGTGCAATACCAGTCAACCCCATCACTACAAAAATGAAAAATAGCGGGGCCAGGTTGGGCACCATGCACACCATGGCGCCCCGGAAAGAGCGAAACAGCAAGGCCAGCAGCAGGAAAATTTGCAGAAAGGCTGCGCCGAAACTATGCAGCTGGCCATCGACGATGCGATCTTCCTGGTCGGAGAAGATTTTTCCGAAGCCGGCAAACTCGATCGCCATGCCCTTGATGGGGCGTTCAGCAATATGGGCGCGTATCCGCTCGATGACATGGCTGATTTCATTGGCGCCACGCACGTTGAGACTGAGCGTGATGCGGCCGCGCTGAAATTCACGGTTGACCAGTTCATACAGATCCTTGCCGTCGTAAATCAGCATCAGTTGCTCGACCAGTTTGCGCTCGGTCGGCAGGGCATCTGCTTTGCTTTCATCGCCATTGAAGGCGCGGTTCATTTCCTCCAGCACATCGACCAGAGAAAAGCTGCGGTCGATCTCGGGCTGCTGTTCGAGCCAGGCTTGCAGCGCCTTGATCTGCGCCAGCGTGGTGGGGTCCTTCAGGCTGTCACGCGCGCTGCCGGTCATGACGATCTCGAGGCCGGTGACGCCGACGAGGGTTTTCTCGACGCGTTCGGTGCTGCGGCTGATGCTGTGATCGGGTGCAAAAAATTCGAGCAGGTTGGACTCGACCTTGACCTGCATCACCAACGGGATCATCGCCAGCAGCAGCACCGCCGTCGTGATGAGCACCGCTCTAGCATGGCGCAGGCTGAACACGGATACCGCTGCCGCGATATGTCGTGCGTAAGCCAGGCCCGAGCTACGGCGCGGCCAGCGCGGGGTGTCCCATTTGAGCAGGATGGGCGGAACCAGAATGAACACCACGATGAACACGATCACCGTGCCGATCGCACCGGACAAGCCGAATGCCTGCACCGGCGGAATATCCACCAGCAGCAGGCTGAGCATGCCCGCGCCGGTGGTCAGCACGTTGAACAGGCCCGGCACCAGGGTTTCTTTCAATGCGCGCTGGATGCGTTGCGGTCGCGTCAACAGTGCAATGCGGGCGCGCTGGATGGCGGCATAAAAATGCAGCAGCGTGGCTGTGGTGTAGGCGGCCATCAGGGTCGGGATCATGGCGGAAATGGGCGTATACGGCTGCCCGGCCGCCACCAGGCCCGCCACGCTGGCCAGCACGACCGTGGCCATTGCGAGTCCGCCGACCACCATGGGGCGCACCCGGCCGACGACCCACCACATCAAGGCCATGCCGACGACAACGGTGATGGGAATAAAGGTTGCGCTATCGCGCCAGATCGAGCGCAGTTCTTCGACGGTTTGCGCAATGGTGCCTGCCGTGGCGGTGTGTACCTGCTCCAGCTTTTCTGCGGCGATGGCCGCGTCGAGCGTGATTTGGATGTCGCGGCGGGTAAGGCTTTCCTTGAGGAATTTGGGGCGCACAATCAGTGCGACCGCGCGACCATCACGCGAGGCGATCAAGTCTGGCGCAAACGCGTCGCCCAGCACGCGCGCCTTCCATTGCGCGGGGGTGCGTTCGTCGAGCTTGTCCGGATCGATCAGCAAGGTCACGGCGAAGCCGTCGTCGGTGGAATCGATGTGCTCGGCGGTGGTGAGCGTCAGCACCCGGTCTACGGCAGGATGCTTTTGCATCCGCAGCGCGGTGCGGTGAAGGGCGGCCAGAAATTCGGGGGTGTAAAGCTGATCGCCTTCGAACAGGGCGATCAGCGATTCGTCGTTGGGGAATTCCTTGAACAGCGATTCGCGCAGCTGGATGATGGCGGCGTCGGGCGGCGAGTAAATGTCGCCCGCGTTGTTGAAGTGCAGCTTGAAAACCAGGGGCAGCGATCCCACCAGGAGGAACAGCAGGATGCCAAGCGCCAGCCAGGGCGGCAACATGCGCCTGCCATTGAGCCAGGATTTCAGCATGCTGTCGTCGTGGCGCTCAGAACTGGCCGCGCATCCCGATTACTGCCATCGAGTGGTCTTCCTGGAAGCCTGCCAGGGTGCGGTCCTCACCATTGAAGTAGTGGTAGCCCGCATAAACCGAGAGCGGCTCCCAGCCGCTGTAGCTGATCTCGGGGTTGAGGTAAACATTTTTGACGTTGAAACCACCAAAGAACCGCAGCCCGGCGCTCCAGCGGCCTTGCCCGAAACTCGTTTCAATGCTGCCATTGGTGCCGTAGTACTCGGTGAGTTGCAGAACGGTTTTGTCCGTTTGCAAGGATTGGGCGACCAGTTGCAGATTGATCCGGGTGTCTGCCCCGCCCGGGAAAAACTCGATCCCGCCAACCCAGTCAAGCGAGGGCGCGGTGACGGTGACGGCGGTGGGCAAGGTGACCGGGATCGCATCGGTGTAGCCCAGCTCCATGCGCCAGGTGATGCCGTTGCTTTCCAGCTCCAGGTCGGCTCCGGCAAAGTTGTTGAACGGATGGACGCCGGTGAGCGTGGGGGCGAAGGGCGTTCCGCCGATCTGGTAATACGGTTGCGACTGCCGGGTGCGTGCCAGGGTCAAGCCGTAATCGATTGCCCCGCCCGTTTTGGTCAGGCGCATGGCACCGCCGCCGCTGCCGTGCTCGTCTTCGCTGATGCTGGCGTTTTTAACCAGTGCGGCGACGGCCGGGCTGGGGGCAATGCCGATGATTTCACCCGTGACGAGGTTGATCGGGCTCCAGACGCTGGATGGATCGGGCAATTCGGCCGCATTGAACACCGGCAGCCATACCGCATCGAGTTTGTAGTCGCCCAGGGTTTGTTCCCAGCGTGCGGCCAGTGCAGCGCGGCGGCGATCGGGCAAGTCGTCCAGTACAAAGCGGGTGAGATCGGCGCGGCTGACCCGGTCAGCCAGCGGAATCTCATCCACGCGGCCCCAGACGATGGTTTGCGCGCCCAGCGTCAGCCGTGTGTCGCCGCTGCGGTAACGCACATAAGTGTCGGTGTAGTCGGCGGACAGGTCCGTGAAATCAGCGACGCCGCCCCGCTGCATGGCGCCGTCTATCCGTGCACCTGCGCGCAGTTCCCAGTCACGGCTCGGTTGCCACAGCACATAGGCCTTGGCGCGCAGGGTGGAGTAGGTGTCGGCTTCGGTGGCGTCGGGCAGGCCGCCCAGTTCCAGCAGCAGGTCATCGACGCCATACTTGAACGTTGGCTTGACGCCACGCACATAGGGTTTTTTGGCGCTGGGCGGCGGCAGGTCATCTGTTGGATCGAGCGATGTGGTGGTTTCAGCGGCGGCATCCGGGACGGCGGCAGCCTCGACGGTGCGTGGCTTGCGCGTAGACATGCGCGGCGGTGGCAGGTCATCGGCGGCGTCCGGTTCGGCCGCGCGCGCGGGCGGCAGATCGTCGGCGGCAAGCGCGTGGGTCGAAAGCACCGGCAGGGCGGCAAGGGACAGGGTTAAAGTCAGCAACAGGTTTTTCATGGGCGGTATTCCGATTCAATGTTTTCGTCGGCAAGGGCTTGTGACGTGAAGAGTTTGGCGGGCAGTTTCTGGTTGTACAGCGCGGAGTCGATCACCATGCGGGTTTCGTGGCCGCTGGACAGGTCGATTACCCGGCTGTCAGTGAGCGTCCAATAGCCCTGATTGCGCTTTTTGCCGCGCAACAGCCAGCGCTTGCTTGGGGTTTTCAGGTCTTTCTCGAAATAGTCGGTGCGCTGAACAATGGCCGTGGCAGGGTCGACCCAGAGAATGCGCTTGCGGTAGACCGAATTGTCAGCATCGACCGGCACGCTTTCGAGAACGTCGCAGAGAATGCCGTTTTCGGTTTGTTTGCCGAGCAGTCGGTGGCGGTCTTCGGACGGTCTGCGTTCCTGCAGGTCTTCAAAATACAGGTCGGAGCCGACAAAGCGACCCCCTTTGCGGTCGCTTGAAATACGCCGTACCCGGTCGAGCGCAGGCAGGTAAAGCCACTGGTCGGTGCTGCCGTCGGCTTGGTCTATGCTGAGCAGACCGGTTCCAGCGATGTCTTCCGGGTCGAGAAAACGGATCAGGTTGGCAGTTTCGCCATTCGATTTGTCGAGCCGGTAGGTGACAATTTCGCGGATGCGCGGAGCATGGCCTTTTTCAGTCAGCACCATGCGCCCCAGCGTGACCAGATCGCTGCCGTTCGGCCGCGCATGCACCCGTTGAGCCAGGTTTGAGGCTTCGTCCGCATACGCGGCCGGGGCGGCCAGCAGCAGCGCGAGTAAAAAGACATGGATCAGGTGAAGCGGCGAAACGGAATGGGACATAAGGTATCCGGGCGCGTGTGTGGAAGAGACAACGGCTTTCGAGTCCAGAACTTTACCGCAAAACCCGGTGCAAGCCTGCGCCACGGCTTACCTGGTTTTTGAGCTCGACGATATAATAAGAAGATAGATATATCCTTTAAGGAGGCCGCGATGACGACCCTGCTGGCGTTGCTACAGAAATACAGCGTGGCCGGTCCGCGCTACACCTCGTATCCCACCGCACCGTATTTTCATACGGGTTTTGGCGAGGCGGACTGGGCCGAAGCGCTTGCCGTCCCCGCGCCGGATCGCGGGTTGTCGCTGTACGCACATATTCCGTTTTGCGACTCGCTTTGCTATTACTGCGGCTGCAACATGGTGGCGACGCAGGACTACAGCAAAACCCAGCCTTACCTGGCTTATCTCGATCAGGAAATGGCGCGTACCGCGCAGCTGGTCGACACCCGGCGTCTGGTTCGCCAGTTGCATTGGGGTGGCGGCACACCCACTTATCTAAACCCCGACGATATTCGCCGCCTGATGGCGATGATGCGCGGCCATTTCAGTTTGGCCGAGGATGCCGAAGTCAGCTGCGAAGTCGATCCGCGCGAACTGACGCGCGCGCATCTGGTGGCGTTGCGCGAATCCGGCTTCAACCGCTTGTCGTTCGGCGTGCAGGACATGGATCCGGTCGTGCAGCAGGCAGTCAACCGCATCCAGTCCGAGGCCCTAATCCGGCAGGTGCTCGACTGGTCACGTGAATTGGGGTTTTCCAGCATCAATCTGGATTTGATCGTGGGCTTGCCGAAGCAAACCGTGGCAAGTTTCAGCCGCACCCTGGAACGGGTGACGGAATGGGCGCCAGACCGCCTGGCGGTGTTCGCCTATGCCCACGTGCCTTGGCTGAAAAAGCACCAGAACCTGATTGTCGAAGCCGATTTGCCCGATTCGTCCACCCGCCTGGGTTTGCAGCAGGCGGTGAACGAGGCGCTGGGTGCGGCAGGCTACGTCAACATCGGCCTCGACCACTTCGCGCGCCCCGAAGACGAACTGGTGCGCGCGCAGCAGAACAAAACCCTGTGGCGCAATTTTCAGGGTTACACCACCCGCAAGGACTGCGACATCCTGGCATTTGGCGCGTCCAGCATCAGCCAGACCGCGGACGTCTATATGCAGAACGAAAAAAACCTCAAGCGCTACCAGCAACGCATTGCCGCCACAGGCATGGCCGTCGAGAGGGGCCTGAAGCTCAGCCGTGACGACCAGATCCAGCGCGAAGCGATCACCCGCGTGATGTGCGATCTGGAGCTGGATTTCGCCGCATTTGGCCGTGAATGGGGCATCGTGTTTGCTGACTACTTCGTCGATGCCCTCTCCGCGCTACGCCCGCTGGCAGATGACGGGCTGGTGGAGATCGCCGCCGGGAAAATCAATGTCACCCCCAATGGTCGCCTGTTCTTGCGCAACATCGGCATGTGCTTCGACCGTTATCTGAAACGGGCTGCCAGCGAGCAGCCACGTTACTCGCGCACGGCCTGATGCCAATGAGCACGCCCGAAGGGCGGCGCACATGCCTGTATTCGTCGGCGCAACTGGACGTTGTGGTGTCTGACATGGCCCGGCAGGCGGCCGGGCTGATGACCGGTCGCACGCAGGTGGCAATCGT
Source organism: Hydrogenophilales bacterium RIFOXYD1_FULL_62_11 (assembly GCA_001802655.1). Lineage (GTDB taxonomy): Bacteria > Pseudomonadota > Gammaproteobacteria > Burkholderiales > Thiobacillaceae > Thiobacillus. The sequence goes on along the minus strand of MGZO01000109.1, from coordinate 45,400 downwards.
TGGCATCCTGCGACGCGGTGCACCGCTGGCCGACCGATTGCATACCAGCCTGTTGCGCGACTACCGCCTCGCCGACTGCGTGCGGCTTGATCTGCAGATCAAACGCTACGCCGACGACCTCACGCTGCTGCATCCGGAAACCCGGCTGACGGAAAATCCCGCGCATGCAACGCTCGACCTGGCGGGCTACACCGTGCTGGTGGTGGATGATGTGATGTATCGCGGCCATTCCATGCTGCGCGCAGTCGAGTATCTGGCGGCCAGGCAACCGGCTGAAATCCGTACCGTGGTGCTGGTTGATCGCGGGGTGGAAAAACTGCCTGTGCGTGCCGACATTGTCGGAGTGCGGCTTGATGTGGCACCGTCCGACATCATCGAATGCAATGTGCCGCCCTATGAGAACAGTTTCAGAATCGACTTGCTACAACCCCTGGCGAGCGCGTAGCCTGACTCATTTCGGCGTGTCCGGCGACCGGACGTGGCCCCGGTTTGCCGTGCGGTTGCAGCAGATCGGCGAGGGCGCTGGGCTTGGCGATGCCATAGCCCTGCATGTAATCGACTCCCAGCCTGCTTAACGTCTGCTGGATGGCGTGGTTCTCGACAAACTCGGCAATGGTTTGTCTGCCCATGACATGCCCAATGTGGTTGATCGATTCAACCATGGCGTAGTTGGCGGGATCCTTATGGATGTCCTTGATGAACATGCCATCGATTTTCAGAAAATCGACCGGAAGATTCTTCAGGTAGGCATACGATGAAAAGCCGCTGCCAAAATCATCCAGCGCAAATTTGCAGCCATGGTTCTTGAGCTTGCGGATAAAACCCTGCGCCTTGGCCAGATTGGAAATGGCCTCGGTTTCGGTGATTTCGAAGCAGATCTTTTCCGGCGGAATCGCGAACGCTTTCAACTCGGATTCGATATGGCGCAGGCAGGTTTCATCGCCCAGCGAATGCCCGGACAGATTGATCGAGCCGAGTTCCAGCGCATGCAAATGTTGTGGATGTTCTGCCAGCCATTTGAAATATTCGCTGATTACCCAGCGGTCGATTTCGGCAATGAGGTTATAGCGTTCGGCTGCAGGTAGAAATGCGCCGGGAGGAACGAGCTTGCCCGACTCGTCAATCATCCGGATCAGGATTTCGTAATGGCTGCACAGATCGCCAAGCTGGGTGTTGTGCACGATAGGCTGGTAGTAGAGCACCATGCGCTGTTCTTCCAGCGCCTTGGTGATGCGGGGGGTCCATTCCATTTCACCATGCCGGGCAAGCAAGGCCTGGTCTTTTGCGTCATGCACGTAAATGCGGCTGCGTCCGGCCTCCTTGGCCATGTGGCAGGCGGCATCCACCTGGCTGATGACATCAATCACCGAGTTGCTTTGACGATCGATGCCGATCATGCCGATGCTGATGCCGATACCAAAGGTTTTGTCACCCCAGGAAAAACGGAACTGATGCGTCATCTCCAGAATCTTGTTGGCGACCATGAGTGCCTGCTGGCTGGAGCAGTTTTCCAGCAGGAGTCCGAACTCGTCGCCGCCGACCCGCGCCAGCGTGTCGCACTGGCGCACCAGGTCCACGAGTTGTGCGGTGATCTGTTTCAGCAGTTCATCGCCGGCAATGTGGCCGCAGGTGTCATTGATGACCTTGAATTGATCGAGGTCCATGTACAGCAGGCTGTGTTGCTTGTCGGTAAGTTCGGCATCGCGAATGGCCTGCTTTACCTTGAGCTCGAAATCACGGCGGTTGAACAGGCCGGTCAGCACATCATGTGTGGACTGATGGGACAGTTGCTGCGTCAGTTCATGGGTCTGGCTGACATCGTGGAACACAAACACGATACCGGAGCTGTGACCGTCATGGTCGCGGATCGGGGCTGCATTGGGTTCGATATACGTTTCGTTGCCATCCTGGCGGGTGAAGATGAGCGTGTGGAATTGGGGGGGCAACCGCCCTTCAGTCAGACAATATTCCACCAGGCCGCTCGCGGGTTGCCGGTTTTCTTCTATCAGCAGGGAGCCGAGGGCCGACAGATGGGTGTGTCTTGCCTGACTCAGGGTGATGTCGAAAAGGCGTTCTGCAACGGGATTCAGGTAGTCAATCCGGCCTTCGATATCGGTGGTGATGACAGCATCGCCGATGGAGGAAAGGGTGACCTGGGCTTTTTCCTTTTCGGCGCAAAGTTTCTGGTTGACCTCTTCCAGCTGCTCGATCAAATGGTTGTTGTCGATAGCGGTTGCGATCTGGCTGGCCAGCAGGGTCAGCAGGTCGAGATCATGCTGGTCGAAATCGCCACCGCCGATTTTGTTGATGCCGGCAATTCCGCCCAGAAAGTTGTTGCGGCCAACCATCGGGACCAGGATGACGCTGCCAACTTCCTTTTCCCAGTGGTTGCGTTCTTTTTCGTTGAGCTCGTCGAGAACGCCGCGCCACCAGGGGCGGCGATGTTTCCACACCCAGCCGCAGATACCCAGACTGATATCCAGGCTTTCACCGACGATTTCGTCTGCGTTGAGTCCTGCGCCTGCGCGGTAGGTGTATTGAGTGCTGTCTTCGTCCAGCACGGGAATGAGGATGGTTTCAGCCTGGATCAAGCCCTGGGCAAAGCTGGCGACCATTTGAAATATGCTTTCAAGGTCAAGCCGTTCGCGCACGGCGGTGACGACTTCCTTGAACAAGGCTATCTGCTGGTTGCGCAGGAACAGTTCGTTTTCCAACGCACTGATTCGGGATTCGATGGCCTGGGGCGAGGGGCTGGAAACAGTCACGATCGATGGATGGAGTGTTGGCGTACGTGAATTCCGTTAATTGTGGGCGCCAAGAAATGCAGCCTGGCGCTCAATGTTGCGCAGCGCGCACGATGCCGCCCGCATGGGCTTGTCGCGAGCGTGCGCGGTCGCTCTACGCTTACGGTAGGCGGCGGGCTAATCTTTAATCTGAAAAGGCGGAGTCAGCAGCAACCGCTGCTGTCGTCGCGCTTGGGGCAGCCTTCTGGGCGGTTGCGCGGAGGCAGCGGGCAGCGGTTGATTTCGTTTGCACTGCGCTGGAAATAGCAGGTCATGGCGCTGGAGGCGATGCCCAGCAACCAGAATATGAAAAAGCCAATGGTGTAGGCGGCGATACGTTGTTCGATCAGGGGTTCGCCGCGATAGAGGATTTCCAGCGGATCGAACAGGGTGGTTAAAAGGATGTCGGCCACTCCCGCAACCAGGAAGGACGGCCATAGGACGTGGATCAGGCGCTGCATCATGGGTGCTTCCTCCTCATTAATTTTGCCTGCATACGCTCAGCACAGACGGCGTTGCAAGGGTGGCTCAGTCAATCGGCTCATTCTTCCGGTTCATTCATTTTGCGCTTGACCAGCTTCATCATGAAGAAAGCCATGCCGATGATGAAAATGATCGTAAACAGGCTCAACAGGCCGATTCCGCTGGTGAACAAGAGGTCAAGTGCTGCGTTCATGTCAGTCTCCTTGTGGTGGTAGAACGGTGGATGCCGATAGGGTGACGGGCTGGTTCAGCGGGGTGTGAACAATGCCGGACAGCCGCCAGGTGGCAGTGTCATCGGCCAGATGGAGTTGCCACTTGCCAGCAGGCATGGCAGGCAGGGCTACGCGGTAATGGCTGCCGCCTGCGTGGACAAGTGTCAGGGCCTGATCCAGTCCGGAGCGGGTGGGATGCGCCAGGGTGAGGCTCAACTGATCGGGATAGTGGGGGAGTCGTCCGCCCAGGTTCAGCAGCAGCATGCCGTCCTTGCTGTTTATTGTGGCAGTGAGTCCCATCGCATAGGCAGCGTCGTCGCGCGCCAGCGTCTGGTTGATCGCCAGCCCGGCCTTGTAGTAATCGCCAACCACCATGCCATCGGCGCTCTGGATGGCGATGACGACCGTCGCCACGCCCGCGATGACGGCGGTGGCGGGCAGGCTCATGAGAAACCACGGCCAGAATTCGCGGTACCAGGGCTTGGGTTGCAGGACGGCATTATTCATCACAGGGTCATTCCTCGTGGGCGATCAGCGGTTGAAGAACTTGGTGTCGACATCGGTGTGGATGGCCGGATCGTCGGTGGAACGGATGCTGAAGGTCACCTCGATCGAACGGCCCTTCAGGTCGAGTGGATCGGCAATCAGGCTGACCGGGATGTCGATGGTTTGCAGCGGTGCGGCGGACACCTCGCGGCTGGCGGTTATCACTTGCAGCCCGTTGATGCCCGACGCCTGGATCGTGTAGCGGTGCGTCTGGTCGTCCTTGTTGATGAGCTGCAGGCGGTAGACGTTTTCAATCATGCCCTCGTCGGTTTCCTTCGACAGCGCGACACGGTCGCGTACCACGTCGACACGCAAAGGCACGCGGGTGGCGAGGCTGTAAACGAATGCGCCGGCAATCAGTGTCAGCAGTACGCTGTAGATGATGGTGCGCGGTCGCAGGATGTGTTTGAGGATGCCGCTGTCGGGATATTTGCCCTTCACCACGTTTTCGGTGGTGTAGCGGATCAGCCCACGCGGGTAGCCCATCTTGTCCATGATCTGGTCGCAGCCGTCGATGCAGGCGGCGCAACCGATGCATTCGTATTGCAGGCCGTTGCGGATGTCGATGCCGGTGGGGCAGACCTGCACGCAGACGTTGCAGTCGACGCAGGTGCCGAGACCGGCGGCCTTGTAGTCGGTCTTTTTGCTGCGCGGCCCGCGGGGTTCGCCGATGGAGTTGTCATAGGTCACGGTCAGCGTGTCGGAGTCGAACATCACGCTCTGGAAGCGTGCATAGGGGCACATGTATTTGCAGACCTGCTCGCGCATGAAGCCGGCGTTGCCCCAAGTGGCGAAGGCATAAAAGAAAATCCAGAAGCTTTCCCACGGCCCGAGGCCGAAGCTGACAAACTCGACTGCCAGTTCCTTGATCGGCGTGAAGTAGCCGACGAAGGTGAAGCCAGTCCACAGCGCGATCGCGAACCACGCGACATGCTTGAGTCCGCGTTTTTTAAGCTTGTTGGCGTTCCACGGCGAGGTGTCGAGCTTTTTGCGCGCGACGTGGTCGCCTTCCAGCCAGCTTTCCACCCACATGAAGATTTCGGTGTACACGGTTTGCGGGCAGGCGTAGCCGCACCACAGCCGCCCGGCCACTGCGGTGAACAGGAACAGCGACAGCGCCGAAAGAATCAGCAGGCCGGTGAGATAGACGAAATCCTGCGGCCAGAACACCAGGCCGAAGATATAGAACTTGCGCGCCGCCAGATCGAACAGCACCGCCTGGCGGTTGTCCCACTGCAGCCAGGGTAAGCCGTAATAGACCAGTTGCGTGATCAGCACCAGCGCAACGCGCCAGTTGGCGAACACGCCATGCACCGCGCGTGTCTGGATGGTTTGCCGGATCGCATAAAGCTGCTGCTCGATCGGCGCTTCGGCGGAGGCGGGTTTGTTTTCTTCGGTCACGTTGCGGTTAACCAGGGATGTCTGAGCTGCCTGAGCATACTGGATCGGCGCTTGGCCAATACGCTCAGGCAGCTTGCCGGATTGCTCCGGCAAGCTGTTCAGTGCTTACTGCTTTTGCGACAGCCCGTACACATAGGCCGCCAGCAGGTGCAGCTTGGCGTCCTTGTTGGACGTGGTGCCGAGGGTTTGCGCCATGGCGGGCATGACGCCGTTGCGGCCCTTGTTGATGGTCTCGATGATGGTGGCCTCAGAGCCGCCATACAACCAGATCTTGTCGGTGAGGTTGGGCGCGCCCAGCGCCTGCATTCCGGTACCGGCAGGCATGTGGCAGGCGGCGCAATTTTCGGCGAATACCGTTTTGCCGGCAGCGGCGCGCGCAGCGTCGTGTTTGCGACCCGATAGCGACATCACGTAGTTCGCGACATTCCTGGTTTTCTCCGGACCGATGGCTGCACCCAGCGCCGGCATCACCCCGGAGCGGCCATTGGTGAGGGTGGCCTTGATGGTGTCGGGATCGCCACCGTAGAGCCAGTCGTGGTCGGTCAGGTTGGGAAAGCCCTTGGCGCCTGCGGCGTCCGAACCATGGCACTGCGAACAGTAGGTCAGGAACAGGTTCTTGCCGATGGAGCGAGCGTCGGGATTAGCCGCAACCGTCGCGATGTCCTGCTTCATGAATCCGGCATACACCGGCTGGAACTGGGCTTCGGCGGCTTTCACCTCGGCCTCGTACTCGCCGGTGGAGGTCCAGCCCAGCAGGCCCGCATAGCTACCCATGCCCGGCCACAGGATCAGGTACACGACGGAGAAAATCATGGTGCCGTAGAACAGCCCCAGCCACCAGCGTGGCAGCGGATTGTCGAAGTCCTGCAGGTCGCCATCCCAGGTATGCTGGATCAGTTCGGCTTTTTCACCGGGCGCAAGCTTGCGGGTGGTGTGCGACCGGAGAAAAATCCAGGTGCCGATGATGCTCACCGCTGTGACCAGGCTGATGAAAACCGGCCAGAAGCCGCTCGTAAAGTCGCTCATTGTTTGTCTCCTTGATTTGGCTTTGAGTCGTCGTCGGCGAAGGGCAGCT
>MGZO01000109.1:37570-38846 GCA_001802655.1 Hydrogenophilales bacterium RIFOXYD1_FULL_62_11 | reverse complement strand
TGCCGATGAAGGTGGCCAGGCAGACAACCGTGACGATCCCACTCAGGGTTCCGCTATCCATGTGTCACTCCCTAGCTCTTCGGGGCGTGGATGCCGAGGCTTTGCAGGTAGGCGATCACCGCTTCAAGCTCGGTCTTGCCTTCCAGTGCGGCGGGGGCTTCGCTGATTTCCTGCGTGCTGTAGTTGTGGCCCACCACGTTGAGCGCGCGCATCTTGGCCTGAATCGACGTGCCATCCAGCGGGCGATCGAGCCAGGGGTAGGCGGGCATGTTGGATTCCGGCACCACATCGCGCGGGTTCATCAGGTGCGCCACGTGCCAGGCGTCGGAATAGCGTCCGCCGACACGGTGCAGGTCGGGGCCGGTGCGCTTGGAACCCCACAGGAAGGGACGGTCGTAGACATACTCGCCCGCCACCGAATAATGGCCATAGCGCTCGGTCTCGGCGCGGAATGGACGAATCATCTGTGAGTGGCAGCCGACGCAGCCTTCGCGGATGTAAATGTCACGTCCCGACAGTTGCAGCGCCGTGTAGGGCTTGAGACCGGCCACCGCCGTGGTGGTGGAGGTCTGGAAGAAAAGCGGCACGATCTGCACCAGGCCACCGACGCTGACCACGAGGATGGTCAGCACGATCAGCAGGCCGAGGTTCTTTTCGATTGTTTCATGCGAAATCATGTTCGGTCTCCTTAGGCGTGAACGGCTTGTGGGATGGCGGCGTCATTGACGACCCGGCCGATGCGCACGGTGCGCCAGACGTTGTAAGCCATCATCAACATGCCGCTGAAGAACAGCGTGCCGCCCAGCAGGCGGATACCGTAGAACGGGTACATGGTGTTGAGCACCTGGGCGAAGCTGTAGGTCAGCGTGCCGTCGGCGTTGGCTGCGCGCCACATCAAACCCTGCGCCACCCCGGCGATCCACATCGAGGCGATATACAGCACCACGCCGATGGTCGAGAGCCAGAAATGCCATTCGATGAGCTTGGTGCTGAACATCGACTCGCGGCCGAACAGGCGCGGGATCAGGTAGTACATCGAGCCGATGGTGATCATCGCCACCCAGCCCAGTGCGCCGGAGTGCACGTGGCCGACCGTCCATTCGGTGTAGTGCGACAGCGCGTTGACCGTCTTGATCGCCATCATCGGGCCTTCAAAGGTGGACATGCCGTAGAACGACAGCGCGGTGACGAGGAACTTGAGGATCGGGTCGGTGCGCAGTTTGTGCCACGCGCCCGACAGCGTCATGATGCCGTTCATCATGCCGCCCCAGCTCGG
>MGZO01000109.1:34417-37563 GCA_001802655.1 Hydrogenophilales bacterium RIFOXYD1_FULL_62_11 | reverse complement strand
AGCATCAGCGAAAACACCATGCCCAGGCTTTGCGCCCAGTCCGGCAGTGCGGTGTACTGCAGGTGGTGCGGACCCGCCCACATGTAGATGAAGTTGAGCGACCAGAAGTGGACGACCGACAGGCGATAGGAATAAATCGGGCGGCCGGCTTGCTTCGGAATGAAGTAATACATCATGCCGAGGAAGGCAGTGGTGAGGAAAAAGCCCACTGCGTTATGGCCGTACCACCACTGCACCATGGCATCCTGCACTCCCGCGTAAGCGGAGTAGGACTTGCCCCAGGAACCGCCGAAGAACGCGATCGGGATTTCGGCGTTGTTGACGATATGCAGGATCGCGATGGTCAGGATATAGGCGCCGAAAAACCAGTTGGACACGTAGATGTGCTTGGTTTTACGTTTGGCGATGGTGCCGAAGAACACTAGCGCGTAGGCCACCCATACCAGCGTGATCAGAATGTCGATTGGCCATTCCAGTTCGGCGTATTCCTTGGAACTGGTGTAACCCATGGGCAAGCTGATTGCAGCCAGCACGATGACCGCCATCCAGCCCCAGAACGTGAAGGCCGCCAGGCCCTCTGCCCACAGCCGCACCTGGCAGGTGCGCTGCACGATGTAATACGACACCGCAAACAGCCCGGAACCGCCAAAGGCAAAAATCACTGCATTGGTATGCAGCGGACGCAGGCGGCCATACGACAGCCATTCAATCCCATAGGTTAATTCCGGCCAGATCAGCAACGCTGCCAGGATGACCCCCACCAGCATCCCGACTATCCCCCACACCACCGTCATGATGGCGAACTGGCGGACGACCTTATAGTTGTAAGTTGTCGCTTCCATACACGTCTCCCGTGATTAGTAACTCGATTAGTACATGCGAATATGGTGATGTAATTCACATATAAGGATAAATATATCTACTTATTTGAGTGTGTCAAGTTGTCGCACTCCGGATGCGCAACGTGCAGGCAGTGTTGTTTGATTGAAAATGCAGTTGTCATTCTTGTATTTTTGACGGGTGCCGGATTTAGACTCTATATAGATCAGTTCATACGTAATTGATATGAAACATGTTTCCAAACAGATTGCGACCCGCATCTGCATCATTCGTCATGGCGAAACCGACTGGAATGTGGAGAAGCGCATCCAGGGGCATACCGATGTTCCACTCAACGAGACCGGGCGGGCGCAGGCACTGGCGATGGCGTTCAATGCGGCGCACCAGCGGTTTCATGCGATCTACAGCAGCGATCTGGCGCGGACGGTGGAGACGGCGCGGGTGCTGGCACTGCGCGAGGAGCAGGACGTGAAGTTGCTGCCGCAGTTGCGCGAGCGCCATTTCGGCATCTTCCAGGGCATCACCGCCGGGCAGGGAGCTGAGTTGTACCCGGCTGCGTATGCACACTATGTGGCGCGCGACCTGGATTACGACTTTGAGACGGGCGAATCGCTGGGCCAGTTTTCCGAGCGGGTGGCGGACGGCATCGACTGGCTGGTGCGGCACCATAGCGGCCAGACGATTGCGGCGGTGAGCCACAGCGGCGTGCTGGACATCGTGTATCGCCGCGCTACCGGCCGTCCCCTCCACACGCCACGGGATTTCACGATCCCCAACTGCGCCCTTAACTGGTTTCACTTCGACAGCCAGGGCTGGCACCTGGAAGCGTGGGGCGATCGGCACCATCTGCAAGACGTGTTGATGGAGCCGCCGGAATGAACACGTCGGCGAATTGGGTGGTGTTGCTACGCCACGGCCACAGCGAATGGAACCTCTCCGATCGCTTTACTGGCTGGACCGACATTCCACTGACAGCGGTGGGCCTGGCCGAGGCTGTCGCGGCGGGACGGCGACTGGCGCAGGCTGGTTTTGTTTTCGACGAGGCGCACGGCTCGGTGTTGCAGCGCACCCGCCAGACGGCCGAAGTGCTGCTGGCCGCAATGGGCTCGACCGAGGTGCCGTTCTTTGCCACCTGGCGTCTCAACGAGCGGCATTACGGCGCGCTGCAGGGCATGAACAAGCGCGAGATTTTTGCGACCTGGGGCGAGGAGGCTTCACGCCGCTGGTGGCGTGGCTACGACGCGCCACCGCCTGCTCTGGAATTCGACGACCCGCGCCATCCGCGTTTCGATCCGCGGTATGCGGCGCTGGCGCCGGAGCAATTGCCCGCCAGCGAAAGCCTGCGCGACTGTCAGCGGCGCACCCTGCCGTACTGGCACGAGGTACTGGTACCGAGGATACGCACCGGACGCCGCCTGCTGGTGATCAGCCACGGCAACACCCTGCGTGGCCTGGTCATGCATCTGGATGGCTTGAGCGCCGAGGCGATGGAGCGGGTGGAGATCCCATCCGGGGTGCCGCTGATCTACCGTTTCGATACGGCGGGCGGCGTGCTCGGGCGCGAATGGCTGGAAAAGACCGAACCCATCCCTTGATCTAGTTCGACGCCAGATCCTGCGCCAGCCCGGCGTGGGTGATGCGGCCGGCGTGCACGTGCAGCCCCTGTTTCAGTCCCGCATCGGCCTCCAGCGCAGTCAGTCCCTGTGCCGCCAGTGCCTGCACGTAGGGCAGGGTGGCGTGGGTGAGCGCCTTGGTGGACGTGTGCGCCACGGCGCCGGGCATGTTGGTGACGCAATAATGGACGATGCCCTCGGCGACGAAGAACGGATTGCTGTGGGTGGTGGGGCGCGAGGTTTCCGCAATGCCGCCCTGGTCGATGGCCACATCCACCAGCACCGCGCCTGGCGGCATCCGGTGCAGTGAAGCAAGGCCGATCAGGCGCGGCGCGTGGCGGCCGGGAGTCTGCGCGGCGCCGATCACGATGTCGGCGAACCCCAGACTGTCGGCGATGGCGTCGGGCGAGGAAAAACGCGTTTCCACCCGGGCGCCGAACTGTGCTTCGGCGAGGGCGAGCCTGTCGGCCAGGCGGTCGATCAGGGTGACGCGCGCGCCCAGTCCAACCGCTACCCGTGCAGCGCTCATGCCCACCACACCGGCGCCGATGATGAGAATGCGCCCGGGCGGCACGCCAGGAATACCGGTGATCAGCTTGCCGCTGCCGCCATGCGATTTGTGCAATCCCAGCGCGCCCATTTGCGGCGCCAGCCGTCCGGCGATGTCGGACATCGGCTGCAACAGCGGCAGGA